>JAAYOY010000199.1 GCA_012520035.1 Bacillota bacterium | reverse complement strand
TTACTGCAGATTGCCCTTAATGCCGGGCTAGGGGCGAAAAATTCCCAGGGGTATGGATGCTGTACGCTGAAATATTCAAATCACTAGATTGTTAGTGACTTTAAAAGATTGAACAATTAAATTTTAACGTGATAACATGATAAAGTTACATTCTTTTTCTGTGCTTTTGCGGCTGGGGGCAAAACCATTATCATGCCAATCGTATAGAATATAAACCCAAAACAGAAAGGAGGGACATTAACATGAATTTAAACCAAACAACTGCCTCTCTAGGTGATAAAGCTCTTTTTCAGGGAGAACTTGCCACGATAATTAAAGAGATACGAGAGGATAAAGAAAAAGACCAGTATGTTGTTTTTCTTACTTTTAACCTTAAAGAACAGCAAATTTACTTTAGCAGGCCAGAGCCTTTTTCCAACCAAAGTGTATACAAATATAATTATCTGGGTAATAATCCAGGTGCATCAATGCAGTATTATCTTAGCAGGGAATTAAATTCATTAGGGTACTTACTGGGTACAGTTTTTAGTGACTTATTTTTAATGCTCAAAAAATACAAACTGGAAAATGATGAATTGGGCAGAATAATTCAGCAAATAGAATCAGCCAACCTCATCCGCACCAAAGATAAAAAGGGCCAGGGTACGGTTAATTTAGAAAGGTTAAGAGTTTCGTTGATAAATAACTATACTAAAGTTAAACAGGAGAATAAAGCACTTTTTTTCTCAAAAAATGACGAAGACCCTCAAAGATATAGTTATGAACAACTACTCAGGCAGGATATGGGTGATGATAATAAACGCAATCAATACACATTTATAATTCCAGCAGTACAAACTAAAGATAACAAGTTTATTGCTCTAAGCAGCCATCCTGATTTTGTTGAGCTGGTGAAGAGAGAAAAATTGGGTGGTGCTAACCGTGATACAAAGAAAAAAACCAAGAAAAAGTTTTGTCATCTTTGTGGGCAAGCTCGGGAAGATGTCACATATGAGTATTCTTACAAATTTGATCAATCTAGAATCAATAAGATATTTACAGCCACAACCATAAATACTGCACCGGGTTTTTATAAACAAAATTATGACTTTGTATATGCCCTGTGCAATAGTTGCTACCAGAGACTGCTGGCCGGGGAAAAAGTAATGCGGGAAAGATTTTTTGGGCAGATAGCCAGGGAAAACGCTTATATAATACCTGAAACCCTATTGGAGGATTTTGATTACAATAATTTGACTCGTATAAAAGACGGCATAGATTTTGCCTTTAAAGCAAATTCCGCTCATGAATGGTTAAGCGAAGTAAGTAACGAAGTGGAGTTAATGGAACAATCCTTTTATACAGTAAATTTTATCATTTACCGTACTGATGGTAAATCTGTCAACATCCTTCAGTCTATTGAAGACGTTCCAACCCTGCGTTTTACAAGAATAATTAAATCAATTGCAGATAATCAGGACAGGTTACCTAAACATCTAAAAAAAATAGGTATGTCTATTAGTAGTATATACAGCCTTATTCCGGTAAGATCCAATAAGAGAAGGGAACAAATTGACATCGGTAGGGTTTTGACCTTTTATAAAATCTTACTTTCCGGCGGGACAATAGACAAAGTGACCTTATTCTCTTATGCAACAGAAGCACTGGATAAGGGCTTGAAGCAGCTGACTAAAAATGAACCAGACAATTATTTTAACATGCAGTTATTTAGATATCGTGGCGGGAAAGAGGATTTTTTTATAAGAAGGATTATTATGGGTTATCTGGTATTGTTCCACACCTATCAAGAGTTTAATTTGCTTAATAGCAATGAGTTCGTCGACATCAAGTCAGGGAGGGATTATATGGTGGTGGGTTTTAGTGAAAAAATTGATGGTTCAATAAATAAAATGGAAGAGTTTTTGCAACAACAAGGGTTTAAAAATGAGGCTCGCGCATTATTCTACCTGGGAACTATAGTGTATCGGGTGATGATTGCTCAACTGGGGAAAAAACACAGCACCAAACCAGTTTTAAAGAAAATTGATTATCAAGGTATGAATCCACGGGATGTTAATCGTTTGTATTTAGAGGCAGTGGAAAAACTAAGACAGTATGACAGGATGACCCTATTTGCAGAAGCACTAATGAACCGTTTTCATTATTATGCAGGAACAATAGGTGAAAATTGGCCTTTAAGCGAACATGCTAATGTTTTTTATATTATGGCTGGATATGCCTATATGGTAGGAAGCAAGCCGGAAGATCTTAATCCGGAAGAACAAAAGGCTATTCAAGATTATGAAGAGGAGGCTACAGGTAATGATAATCAAGCAGAACAGTGAGTTTCTATTTTTATTTGAGGCTAATATGACCAATCCTAACGGGGACCCGGACCAGGAGAACAAACCCCGCATGGATTATGAAACAAACACTTTGCTGGTCAGCGATGCTCGAAGAAAAAGAGATTGTCGTGATTTTATGAAAGAAAAGGGTTACCGGATTTTTGTGGACACCCTGGGAGATAACAAAGTTCCCATGGATAAAATGTTTACCCATATCATAGAATTATATTTTAATGATCCAGGAAAGATAGGAAAGTTTAAAAATCATAATCCTGAGCTAGAGAGCAGATGGATGCTAGGAAACGACCCTGCAAAATACACTGAACAATATGAAAACCTGAAAAAAGATAAAAAAATAAAAGCAGAATTTACTCGGTTTAATAATCTCCTATTAACTGAAATAATAAAGGATTCGTTAATTGACATCAGGCTTTTTGGTAGCGCAATGGCTGTGGAAGGCGTATCCCGCACTTTTACCGGACCGGTACAATTGAATTGGGGCTATTCACTGCACCCGGTTGAACTGGTTAGATCAAACACTATTACATCGATTATGAATGAAGATAATTCCACCTTTGGCAAAAAACATAAAGTTCATTATGCCCTGGTGGCCCATTACGGCACAATAAATAAATTTAGCGCTCAAAAAACGGGCATGACTGAAACTGACCGGGACATATTTCGCAAAGCACTGATACAGGGTATGATGAACCAGCTATCTGACAGCAAACAAGGGCAGAATCCCTTGCTCTACCTAGAGCTAATCTATAAAGATGATTTTGACGGTTATCTGGGCGATTTGCGGCGTTTTATTAATATTGATTTCGATGAAAACAAACCTATTAGAAATATCAAAGACCTGCATAAAGTAGATTTGAGCCTTTTAAACACGGTAATCGAAGAAATGAAAACCAGGGGATATGTGGAAGAAATTATCGCCTGGAAAGACCCCTTTACGAATACGGATCTTTTCGACTTGCCGAAGTGTAAACCAATTGACTTGTTGGAGCCATTGCCAGCATTGGAGGCATAATTATGAAAATCCTTTCTTTTTATTTAAAAGGAAAAATGGCACATTTTAGACGCTATTATTCCAATTCATCAGCCCTTACGTACTCTATTCCTCCACGGACGACTATTACCGGTATAATTGCCGGGCTACTGGGCTGGGAAAGAGACACATACTACGAACTCTTTTCTCTGCAAAATTGTTGTATTGCAGTTGCACCAATTACTCCGATTAAAAAGTGTGTACACAAATTGAATCTTCTTAAAGTGGAAAGTTTGAACGAATTAAACGGATCCAGTGGTTTCCATACACAGACCGCAACAGAATTTATTTTCCCTTTCAATTTAAGAAATGGTTGGATATGTTATCAAGTATGGTTTTATCATCAAGATCCTGATATTATGCAACAATTGGACAATTTACTGGCAAGGTATTACAATATATATAGCCCGGTTTATGGAACTCAGGGTATATCAGTGGCTCTTGGTCCGGCTTATAACCTCGGTTGGGTGGAATATGACGGTATTTTAGAAGGTGAGGAATATGTAAATAATACTTCCAGGGTTTTAATAAAATCGGCTATTCCGCTGAAAAACATTGTTAAAGTAATCATAAAGGATATGTTTTCTGCGGAGTATAGGTTGATCAGAGAAGAAATTCCCATGGAATTTAATAAAGACCGGCGAATTACCGGTAACGGACTTAGTAATATGATATTTGACTTAAACGGCAATGTAATTCCGGCTGTAGTCAGTAAATATGTTATGTTGCCCAATAATACAAACATTACATGGATGGAGTAACCCAGGAATTTTTTGAATGTTTGATATAGATTAAAATTAGTAATCAAGGTGAATCTAATGTACTATGCTCGTTTGGATCGGGAAAAGGGTATAGAACAGTCTTTGAGCAAACATTTAAAGGGCGTAGCCCACAGGGGGAGGGATAGTATTTCAAAGGCAATTTGTTTTAAGCCCTATTCTCATGATATAATTACTGACCTGTGTTTTTGGACGAATTATTTTCATGATCTGGGTAAATATACTAGCTATTTTCAGCAATATCTGAAGTTTGACAAAGGGTCAGAATTTAAAAACCATGCTCATATTTCGGCACTTTATCTTTATAGTTTCTTGCAAAAAAGATTTAAGGTAAAAGACTTTAAGTCAGAGGAGAATGCACTGGCTTTTATTGCTTATCTTTGTGTACGTTTGCATCATGGTAGCTTAAACCTAAAAGGTATTTGTGATATTACTAACCAGAAACGAAGGTCAAAAGAACTTCAACATCAAGTTGATGATATTAAAGAAAAAATACCTGTCATATTAAAGGATAGCGGGCTGGATAAGGTTATTTCCCAAATTGATTTTATGGAGTTTAGTAATGTTCAAAATTGGCAGGAGAATTCAAAGTTGCATCTTATGCATAAATACATTACCACCCGTCTAAAAAACGAAAAATGGTTTTTTATTTTAGTTTATTTATTTTCACTATTAATAGATGCTGATAAGATGGATTCTGCCGAATTGAAAAAAGAAAAGACCAAACTTTTGGAACACACTGCTGTAGAAGATTATATAAAAAAAATTATCAGCACCTCTGAAAGAAATAGTTTTACCGCTAATCGGCAGACAATTCGTCATACTATAATAAATGTTTTAAAAAACCTTAGCGACAAAGAGGTATTAGAACGACATTTCTTTACACTTACAGCTCCAACCGGAACCGGCAAAACCCTTGCCTCGCTAGAGTCAGCGATTTATTTGCAACACAGGCTCAAAGCGATTTACAACGACGCATATATACCACGAATAATTATTGCTATACCATTTATCAATATAATTGAACAAGCGCGACTTGTATATGAAAAGGTTCTGGGGGACAATGCTACTATAATAACGCATCATCAGCTGTCTGACCTGACTATAAAATCAGACAATCGGGAAGAAATAACCATCGATAAAAAATTATTAGAAGTTGAAGCCTGGGAAGGCGATGTAATCTTAACCACTTTTGTGCAGTTATTTCATTCTATATTTACTGGAAAAAACCGTTCTTTAAAAAAATTTAATAAGCTGGCTGGTAGTATAGTAATTCTTGATGAAGTACAATCTTTGCCGGAGAGATACATGCCCCTGGTTGCAGCAGCTCTTACAAGTATCTCCAAATATTTAGGAACTCGTTTTATACTTATGACAGCAACTCAGCCCCGGTTGCTGGAATCTGCCGGTAAAATTATTTCCAAAAGTCCTGCTAGCTTAGAACTTCTTCCGAATAATAAGATGTTTTTTCAAGTATTAAAAAGAACCCGTTTTATTCCAAGCCTGAAAAAAATAGATACCAGCCAGTTCATAGATTTTTTTATATCCAAATGGCAGGGCCAGAAGTCAGCTTTAATTGTAGTAAATACTATCAAAAGAAGTATCGATATATTCACCTTTTTACAGAAAAAACTAGCAACCGAATATCCTGAAGTAAAAATGCTGTACCTTTCTACAAACATTATACCGAAACAAAGAAAAGAAGTCATTATCGCTGCAAAGCATCATTTAGATAATAACAAACCGCTGGTAATGGTATCAACACAATCTATTGAGGCAGGAGTAGATCTTGATTTTAATATAGGATTTCGGGACTTAGCTCCACTAACCTCTCTAGTGCAAACTGCTGGACGGATAAACCGTGAAGGCAGATTAGGGGAATATGCTCCTGTATATATAGTCCAAATAGAATCCGATAATTCTTATGTTTATAAATTACATAACCTGGCTGATACAAAAGAATTATTAGAAAGATATGCGGAAATACCAGAAACAGAGTACCAAAATTTAATAGACGAATATTATACACGTATTCAAAATCGGCCTTTGTCCTCAGAATCAAAAAATATCTGGTTTGATGGCATATTGGGCCTGGATTTTGATGAGATAGAAAAGTTCAAATTAATCGAAAATATGGGTGAGGTTATTGATGTATTTGTTGAATACAATAATGAGGCCTCCATTATAGCTGATGCTTATGAAGAATTAATCAGTGGGAAAGAAAGTATAAACAAGCAGCTATTTACAGGCTTAATTGATAAAGACATGTTGTCCAAATTGAGTTCCAGACCAAGTATATATGAAAGAAAAACTCTACTTAGGATCATCCGGGGAAAAATGAGCCAGTACATAGTGCAGATAAGGTTATCAAGAACTAAGGATAATCTTCCTGTAGAGTTTTCAGCGCGGCATGGCCTAAAATCTGATTTATTCTGGATACCTACTGGACAAATTGATGATTATTATAACCAACAAACTGGTTTTAAAGATGAAAAAGGAGGGGCATATATATTTTAGTTTTATTAGGGGGTTTTTTATGGATTATGAAGTAAATGGAACACTTATTCAACAATATTATATTTGCAAAAGAGAAGTATGGCTAACGTCAAGAGCTTTATCAGGAGATCAGGATCAAGAAAATCTTATAATAGGTCGAATCATTGGAGAATCTGCTTATAAACGGGAAAGTAAGGAGCTGGATATTGGTGGCTCCAAAATAGATCTAATTAAGATGGAAGACGGCAATCTAATTATAGGGGAGATCAAAAAATCCTCTCGTTTTTTAGAGAGTGCGAGCAAACAATTATTGTTTTATTTGTTGCAGTTAAAAGAAATGGGTATTAATGCTCGGGGTGAACTGATGATTCCCGAAGAAAAAAAGACAATAAAGATAGAACTAGATTGCCAAAGCGAGAAAGAAATTAAATTTGCAATAAAGGAAATAAAAACCATAATAAACAAAGATACACCACCGTTTCCGGAAAAAAACAGGTACTGCCAAAGTTGTGCTTATCGAGATTTCTGTTGGGCATGAGTCCGAAGGAGATATCTGATGAAAAAAACAATATATGTTTTTAATGACGGGGAATTTAAACGTAAAGACAACACCCTCTATTTTGAAACCGAAACAGAAAAAAAATATTTACCGGTAGAAGATATTAAAGAAATAATAGTATTTGGGGAAGTAAATTTAAACAAGCGTTTACTGGAATTTCTTACAAAAAAGGAGGTTATCCTACATTTTTTGAATAATTATGGCTATTATATCGGTTCTTTTTATCCTCGAGAGCACTACAACTCTGGTTATATGATTTTAAAACAGTCCGAGTTTTATCTGCGCACTGATCTGCGGTTAAATCTTGCCAAAAGATTTATACATGGTGCTGTTGCAAATATAAACAATGTGATCCGTTATTATCATAATAGAGGTAAAGAAATGGAAACGGAAATTAATCAGATAACTAACCTTGCTAGCAGGATTGATAACTGTAGTGATATTGAAACATTGATGGCTGTGGAAGGGAATATCAAAGAAATCTACTACACAACATTTAATACTATAATTGATAAAAAAGATTTCGTTTTTTCTGGAAGAAATAAGCGGCCTCCACAGGATCGGATTAATGCTTTGATAAGTTTCGGTAATACTTTAGCCTATATTACTGTTTTAAGTGAAATATACAAAACCCATCTGGATCCGCGTATTGGTTTTTTACATGCCACAAATTTTCGGCGTTTTACGTTAAATTTGGATGTTGCTGAAATATTTAAACCCATCCTGGTGGACAGGCTTATTTTCTCACTTCTTGGGCGCAATATGCTTAATAAAAATAATTTTGAAAGTAAAATAAATGGAATCTTAATGAATGACAAAGGACGGAAAATATTTGTAGAGGAATGGGAAAATAGATTAAAGGCTACTATAAAACATCGGCATTTAGGAAGAAATGTGTCTTATCGAAGTATAATTCGCATGGAGCTATATAAGCTTGAGAAGCACCTTATTGGGGAAAAAGAATATCAGCCTTTTATTTCCCGTTGGTAGAATAACAATTTCATTATTGCTTTTTTGTTATAGTACATCAGTAGAGTTGCAAAAACCTAAAATCAATTTGTCAAGTAACGGACTAACACGAAATTTAAAGATATAACTAGTAAACACGTAAATTAGGGGCAGTTGAATAACCCCAAAATTTTATAAATATCAAGACCCCTCTAAGTGAGGAGTAGCGGATTTCAAACGATGGGAAGATACCCAATTACAATTCAAGCAATACTTTGGAATAATGCGATTC
>JAAYOY010000029.1 GCA_012520035.1 Bacillota bacterium | reverse complement strand
TTTTGATTAGTTTTACAATTATGCTTTATATATCCTTTTCTCCCTTGACAAAATAGTAAAAAAAAGCAAGAATAGAGTAATATATGGTATAAATCATAAGATAAAGAAAAGGGCGTATTTAATAATGACATCATTATTTAAACCTGTTAAAAACATCAGGATCGCTGAAGATCTTACAACTCAAATTATACAAAATATTATAAAAAAAAAGCTCCGGCCGGGCGATAAGCTCCCTAGTGAAAGGAAGCTGGCAGAGATGTGTGCTGTTAGCAGGGTTACAGTGCGTGAAGCTTTAAGAATCCTTGAAAACAAAGGTTTAGTGATCATTAAACGTGGTGCTAAAGGAGGGGCGTTTATAACAGAAGTTAATATTGAAACCGTTGAAGATTCATTAATTGATTTCTTCCAGTTCGGAGACGTTTCAATTAATAATATCTCTGAAGCCCGTTTAATTATAGAACCAATGGTAGCAGAAATCGCCGCTGTTAAAAGGACAACAAAAAATCTAAAGGAGATTCAAGAAATATTATCCTATTGTCAGGAGTTGATAGATAATGGCAGGGCTGTAGTTGATGCACAAGTAAAGTTCCATCTCGCTCTGGCCAGAGCGTCAGGGAATCCGGTTATCATTGCCATTTCAAACTCTTTAATGAACTTCCTGGCTAAAAAACTTCATGAAATTAGTCCAAGCACAAAATCTTTTACTATGGATCAGGAGTTTCATCTTCAAATATTTGAGGCAATAAATAATCAGGAAGGAAAGCTGGCCTTTCAGGCTATGAAGGAACATGTACAAATATTCAAAGCGTTTCACCAGGAAGAGCTTAACAATAAATATCAATCAAAATGAAATAATCTCTCTGATAACAATGAATAAATTACAATGGTGGAGACATAGAATAATATGTTTCTTACTATAGTATTAATTATTCAATATACTATAGTATTATGCTAGTATTATGCTTGAAGAGTCTTACTCTTTTAAATTTTAATTGACTTGAACCCGCCCTTATTGTATATTTAGGAAAAAGGGGTAAAATATACTAACATAAACATTCTGAAAATAATTGATTTTTTGAAATATTGTTGTAATTGTTTAAACTTTTTAGCTATTAAGAAATATAATATAATAAAATATATTTTATAAGGGAGGGTCACACTTTGGGGAAAAGTAAAATCTGGTTGGCAAGTTGTTTTTTGTTACTCATCTTTTTAGTGGGTCTTTTAGGCTGTGCTCCTGCCTCATCTCCTAAAGAAGGTGCGCAGGAGGAAGTTGTTCAGGAAAAAGGCGGAGAAATAACACCGCCCGCCAAGATCGAGCTTAAACTGGCTCATTTTTGGCCTGCTGCACATGCAGTTGAAACAGTACTTGTTCCGGAATGGGCAAAGGCCATAGAGGAAGCTACCGATGGCCAGGTAATAATAACCAGTTATCCCGGCGAAACTTTACTTAAGGCAGCGGAAATCTATGATGGGGTAGTTAACAGTATTGCTGACATTGGAATTTCCTGTTTTGCTTATACCAGAGGAAGATTCCCTCTTTCAGAAGTTTTTGAACTCCCGGGTATAATCTACAACAATTCCAAGGTGGCCGGCAAGGTGGCCTGGGAAGGTATCAAGGAATTGGATCCTGATGAAGTCAAAGATACCAAATTGTTGATGGTTTTTACCACAGGGCCGGGAAATTTAATGACCAAAGACCCGGTTCGAACCCTGGAAGATCTCCAGGGAATGGAAATCAGGGCCACCGGGTTAAGCGCCAAAACCCTTGAGGCTCTGGGAGCCATTCCGGTAGCGATGCCCCAGTCCGATACTTATGAAGCTCTTTCCAAAGGAGTCGTCAAAGGCAACCTCGCACCCAACGAAACGCTGGAGGGTTGGAGGCACGCAGAGGTTACCGACTATCTGACAATAACGCCTTTCCTTTATAATACTTTATTCTTTGCCACAATAAACCTGGATACATGGAATTCACTGCCGCCGGATTTGCAATCAACTATTGAAGAGGTAACCGAAAAATTTTATGAAGATACTGCAATCGGCTTGTGGGATTCAATATGTGAATCGGGATTAAAATTTGCCGTAGAAGAAACAGGGATGGAAATAATCTACCTCTCGGATGAAGAAACTGCAAGATGGATGGAAAAGATTCAGCCGATTCATAATGATTTCATTGCCGATATGGATGGAAAAGGGCTGCCGGGAAAAGAAGCTCTGGATGTAGTTAAGAGGCTTGCTGACCATTATAATGAAATATATAAGTAATTTCAACCGTTTAAAAATGGCAACACCTGGAACTTTGTTTTTGGTTTCCAGGTGTTGCAGTATCCTAGGGAATAATAATATGAGCCGGAGGTAAGTCCGTTATGCTGGAGGTGTGTCTGTTATGAAAAAAAATTACATCGTCATGATTTCAATGATAAGTAAGTTTTTTGATAAAATAGCCGGTTGGTGCATGGTTGCTACTATGGCACTTATCGTTGGCAATATTTTATTAAGGTCTTTGATAAAACAGCCCATATTGGGCACCTATGAATATGTTGGTTTTCTTACAGCACTTATAATCGGGC
>JAAYOY010000028.1 GCA_012520035.1 Bacillota bacterium | reverse complement strand
GTATAGAAGAGCATTTTGGGGAAGAAGTGATTGTGCATCGTAAAGGTGCAATACAAGCAAAGGAAGGACAAATCGGAATTATACCGGGTTCAATGGGAACCCCATCATATATTGTTGAAGGATTAGGAAACCCAGAAAGTTTTTGCTCTTGTTCCCATGGTGCCGGGCGTGTGATGAGCAGAAAACAAGCCAACAAAGTTTTTACCGAAGAGATGGCAAATAGCGCTATGCAAGGGATTGTCTTTGACGGATGGAGGGGCGATCTTTCCGAAGCTCCTATGGCCTATAAAGACATTGAGATGGTCATCGCTATTCAGGATGATTTAGTAAAGCCGCTGGTCAAATTAAACCCACTGGGTGTAATGAAGGGTTAATTGTTATATTCACAAGGCAAGTGCACAAGTACACGAAATTTGGGGGGAAAAATGGCTTCAATAAGACAGATTAAAGATTTCTAAAGCATAAACCATATAAAAAAACCATATAAAAAAGGAGGATTATAATAAACCTCCTTTTTTACTAAGTGGTTCATAGTTCCCGGTTCCCCGGAGTTGATGCCTTTAGCATTTTTTTCTACATCCTCATTACGCCGTCATCTTTTTCTTTCCCTGATCCCTTTTCAACAAATGTTTTGCAGCATGTTTCCATACAGCTATCAACCGGAGTTTGCTCAAGCTGGTCATGATCCGGGGCATCAATGCTGTCCGGAAAAGTACTTCCTATCTCATCGGAAGTAATCATGATCTGGTTGGCATCACACATATTTCCTTTCTTCCAGTAATGGCAATTGTTTACGCTGCAGTAGATGCTGGGCATAAATTTCCCTCCTTTGAAAATGATATTATTAATTTACAGGTTCTTATCTTACCTCTAAACAATTTTGTTTGAAGTAACTTTGCGCTATGGAGCAACTTCTTTTTCCCGAAGCAAATACCCGTGGAAAAAATATTCTCCTGCTGCGATTAAAATAAAAAAGACAAAAAGCGAGAAAAACCCTACACTAAATTCCCGTACCAGCAGACTAAAAATGTAGGCAATAAGGGCACCTGTAATTCCATCACCGATCGAAGCAACGATGTTTCCGTATCTTGAGAGAACCGCCAGATCTCCAATTACATAGTTGGCAATTGTTGCTACAAGAGCAACCAGGAAGATCCAGCTCCAGGTGTTTCCTCCGAAAAGGGAAAATGCAATAATCCCAAAGACAAAGGTCATTAAAAATTTAATCAGCAGGGCACGAAATGTTATCAATGTATCACCTCCATAAAATATCTTTCCCAACAAATGATTTTTTATTTTGCATGTTATTATAAGGTTTTAATAAAAAAACTGGTAAAGCCTAAGCTTTACCAGTTGGAACCGTAATAGAAAGAAGCTGCTAAGTGTCAGAAGCTAAGTTTGCCGGTACTGTTTAACTTTTTCCGCCAGCAAAAGCTGCTCCTGCAAGCTATTCTCCCTGTCCTGCACCGTCAAGTCCCTGGCGATCTTTCCGGGAATCCCTAAAACCAGTTTCCCGCTGGGAACTTCCCACCCGGGAGGAACCAGGGCTCCGCTGCCAATCACCACCTGAGGATGGACAATCGCTCCCTCAAGGACAATGGCCCCGATACCTACCGTTGAATTTTCGCCGATATTAGCTCCGTGCACAATTGCGCCATGGCTAATAATGGCTCCCGGGCCGATGGTCAAAGGTAGTCCTTTAGCTGCTTCGATTATTGAGTTTTCCAGGACCATTGTTCCTCTCTTCAGCACGATTCTCGCTTCATCGGCTCTTACTACCACACCTGGCCAGATCCCAACATCTTCTTCAACAATTACATCTCCGATCAGGGTTGCCCTGGAGTCCACATAAGCTGAAGCAGCCACAATAGGGCTTTTCCCTTTATATTCTCTTAAGTCCAAATCTACTGCCCCCTTTAAGTGCCCTGTATATTTACCTGTATATTTATTATGAAAAATCCCGATCCAGTAAATAGCGATTGGGGTCAACCTCGGTACGCAGAATATGCAACTCTTCTTCTGTAGGAGGAGTGCTTTCAGTAATCTGCGGCGACCAGAGCAGTTCAAAACCGGTCTCCGCAATGATCTCCTCCTTTGTCACCCCGGGGTGAATAGTCTCTACCTGCATACGCTTGGTCTCCTCATCAAATCCAAGCACAGCGAGGTTGGTGACAACTTTATAAGGTCCTCCGCCCGGAGGCAGGCCGATTTTTTCGCGAGCCCCTTTTCCGGTCAGGTAGCCCGGGCTGGTGAGGAAATCCATTTTCTCCCGAAAACGCCTTTTTTGGTGCCGCATGATAATTATGAAACGCCAGCAGGTCGAAGCCAGATCATTGCCTCCTCCGCTTCCCGGAAGGCGCACATTGGGCCTGTCATGATCATCACCGATAAAAGTAGTATTCAGGTTTCCATACATATCGATCTGTGCGCCTCCAAGCAGAGCATAGTCAAGCAATCCCCTCTGGCTGGTCTCCATCACTTCAGCCAGACTGCTGGCAGAAATCCCTTTAAAAAACGTACGCGAATTGCCTACAGTAATAGGCATCTCCGTTAATATTGGCCCGATACCTCCGGCTTCAAAGAATAAGATTAAATTCGGCGCTACCGTTTTCTGCGCGAGCATAGCCGCCGCACAGGGCATCCCTGTCCCCACGGCGAGAGTGCAACCATCTTCCAACAGGCGCGCTACCTGACAAATCAACAGTTCGATTTTGCTGTATGCCGTCACTAATAGCCCCCCTTTTCATATCTGTGGGTCTCCCTGGCCCGCAGCGCGCTCAAACGCTGCAAACCGCCGCTGGCTTGTAAAAAGCTCCAATGATTATCCACATTGTAGACATATTTATCCAGGTGTTCTTTAAAAGCTTTTTCGTCTTTTTCTGCGGCGATCAGTTCGGCAAAGTAGTCCTCATCGCTAAAATAAAGGTAAGGCATATTTGTCGGGTAGGCACCCATCGGCACTTCAATTACAGCATCTACATAGTAGTAAGGGATAACCGTGAGATGAGGTCGTCGGCGGATCTCCTCGTTGGGGATGATCTCTTCTGTCGTGATAATCAGTTTTTTAGCTGCCCTGGCAATATCATAATCAAACATGGTCAGGCCGTCAATCTGGCAGTTTCCATAAATATCACAGCGGTGAACATGGATGATACCTACATCCGGGAAAAGGGCCGGCAAGGCGGCAAACTTTTTCCCGGTAAACGGGCAGGGCATCTCCACGGCGGCACTGTATTTGAGAGTATCCGTCCCCAACAAGCTGCGCGTGGGAACAAAAGAGATACCCATGGCAGCAGCCTTAAAACGCCAGGCCAGTGTCCCGTTGGTCCACTCGGTAACTTCGACCTCCCCGCTTTCAAAAGCCTTGCGCATGATCAGAGAAAAACCGCGTGCCTCAAGGGTCACTACATAAGCTGCATCACAGCGATTGATGCATTTACCGGCGATTAAAAGCTGCAAGTCGTGGGTGGTCGTATGACCGGAATAACCGAGGTTGCGCTTCTTTTGCCGCATAATTTCGTGCAGTACAGAAATGGGTTTGCGGGTGGTGCTGAATCCTCCCACCGCCAGATAATCCCCGTCGGCAATCAATCTGCTGACCGCCTCTTGCACCGTGGTAACCTTGTTAGTCATGCGACGGGATTTATGTTCCCTGAAATATTCCCGCATCTCATCTATATCGGGGTTTGTAAAGAGCCGGCGCTCTCCCGCTTTTTTATAAGTTACAACTTGATCCCCTGATACAGAATAGTCTTCAAAAGACTCATCCGGGTAGGAGTTTATTGCTGGTTCCATCTTATAACCTCCCCAGTATTAAATTTACAGACTTTATACAGCTTTATATATTTATATGGACCCGTCGGTTATTTACTTTCACGAGATAATAAAGTGCTAAAAAACAAGCATTTATTTTGTATCCGCAGCAGGGCTGGTTTTTAAATCGGTTACGGGCTTCTTTCTTCCCCGACCCAGTTGTACCAGCAGAGCTGCAGCAAATAATGCTAAACCGATCAGATCGGTTGTCAGCCCCACTTTTAACATCAAGAAAGCGGCGACAATTAGGAGAGCACGTTCCAAAATTGTTGCCGGCTTGAGCACATAACCGATTGCTCCCCCGGCCAGCGCTATAATACCGATGATCGCTGTTAATGTAGCCCAGGCAATAGAGGCAAAACCTCCTACGGCGATGAGCGTGGGGTTAATCGCAAACAAAAACGGTATGATAAAGGCCCCCATGGTAAGCCTGACGGCCGTAAAACCGATCTTCATGGGATCGTCTTTGGCGATACCTGCAGCCGCATAGGCTGCCAGCGCAACCGGCGGGGTGATGGCGGAGATAATGGCAAAATAGAAAACAAAAAGGTGCGCCGCCAGGGGGAGGAGGCCCATTTCCACCAAAGCCGGCGCGGCCATGGTTCCTACTACAATATAAGCGGCTGTTGTCGGGAGCCCCATCCCCATAATCAGGGCGATAACGGCGGTTAGTATCAGGGCCAGCCAGACCTGCCCTCCGGAGATACTGATAATAAATGCCGAGAGCTTCAAGCCCATACCTGTGAGGTTAATGCTGCCGATAACCAGCCCTGCAGCGGCGCAGGCCAGCGCAACAGCGATTGTGTTTTGAGCTGCCGCGAGCACCGCATCCTTTATGCGTTCCCAGTTCAGCCAGGAGTTCCTGTGAAAAAAGGAGACCACTACGGCAGTTACTATTGCATAGAAGCCCGAGCGGATGGGAGTGTACTGCAGTACCCCCAAATAATAAAGCAGTACAGCGATAGGAATGAGATAATGCCAGCCTTTTTTCAGGACCTGCCCCGTTTTCGGCAGCTGTTCTTTCGGCAGGCCTCTTAACCCCAGGCGGCAGGCTTCGAAATGAACGCCGAAAAGAACCCCCAGGTAATAGAGAATTGCCGGGATAAGAGCTGCAATTACAACACTGATGTAGGGAATGCCAAGAAACTCGGCAATGATAAAAGCTGCAGCACCCATTATCGGTGGCATCAACTGCCCTCCGGATGAAGCAGCAGCTTCTACCGCCCCCGCAAAGAAAGGCAGATAACCGTTACGCTTCATCAGGGGTATTGTAAAAGTGCCGGTCCCTACTACGTTAGCTACGGCGCTGCCGGAGAGAGTCCCCATAAAACCGCTGGCAAGGACGGCGGTCTTAGCCGGTCCCCCGACATAACGGCCCATAACAGCCATAGCGAGCTCCAAAAGGAAATCCCCCATCCCGATCTTCTCCAGCATGGAAGTGAGAAAAACAAATAGAAAAATGTAGCTGGCGGAGACACCGAGGGGGGTGCTGAAAATCCCTTCGGTGGTAAGATACATCTGGGATATTACCCGGCTCAGCGAGTAGCCTTTATGCCCCATAATCCCCGGAATCCACGGGCCTATAAAGTTGTAAAGCAGTAAAACGCCGGCGATAATCACCAGCACCCAGCCTGTGGCACGGCGCGAGGCTTCCAGGATCAAAAGGACCATGATTATTCCAAAAACGATATCCGATGTAGTTGGGATTCCCAGACGCAGTACGATCGCCTGATAATTTATAATAATATACGCACCTGACGCCAGGGCAAGGAGAATTAAAACCATGTCCAAAACAGTGGCCTTTTCTCTTTCACCTTTTTTATGGGCCGGATAGATTAAAAATACCAGAATGAGAATCAAGACGATGTGAATATCGCGCTGGATCCAGGCTGTTAACATCGATACCCCGGCGGTATAAAGCTGAAAGATTGCCAGTGTCAGCGCAACAGCCAGAATTAAATGCGGCGTAAAATTTTTTTTAGATTTATCCAGGTTCATGTTTACTCCTCCTGCAGCATTATTAATAAAGGAAATACCTTCTTTATGCGAATATGAACAAGGGTCTGGGCAGGCACATAGTCGCGCAGGCGGATATTCTTCCCGCGGTAAAGCAATGTATGTTCCGCAATGGTCCCCACCCGTAGGGGGATAGCCCCAACCTGACGCTGCATGGCCTTAATAATCGTCCAGCCGTTTTCCTCGGTTAGAATTCCTTCGCCCATATATCCCAGTCCTGCTCCCCAGGAAAGAAAGCGGGTCTCGGTAAGCACCAAACGCATGTCTTCGCATGTGTAGGTATCATATACCGGCAATAAATCCACCGAATGAATGTAGCGCAACTGAAAATGCTCGTCACGGCCGAGAGGCGCTGCCCAGACTATTTCTCCTGTTTCAGGTATTTCCAACACCAAACAGGGAATCCGAAGCCCTGCAAAAAACAGGAAGCCGGCTATGGCCAGGAAAATGGCCATAGCCAGTAAAAAGATTTTTTTGTGGTGCTTGCCGAAAACCGTTAGCAACATTCTATTCCATCTCGGGTGGTATTAGTTTATCCGGCACTTCCAGCCCGATCTCTTTGAAATAACGAATTGCGCCGGGGTGGAGGGGGGCAATGGCGTAATCGACTGTATTTTCCGGTGTTGTCCAGCTGGCCCCTACATAAACCTGCTCCAACTCATCCTTATGCTCAAAAAGAGCCTTCACTATTTCATAAGCCTGTTCTTCCGGCATATTTTTTCCGACAACCACGCTGTTCCAGACAGAGGGGGCTACAAGGTCTTCGTCAACCCCCTGATAAGTGCCAGCGTCCAGCTTCATGGTCAGGTAGTAAGGATACTTTTCCTGGACCGCTGCCAGTTGCTCATCTGTAAAGTTGATAATCCTAATATCGTGTGTAGTAGCCAGGTCCATGATGGAAGCGGTTGGCGGCCCTACTGACCAGATGCCTGCGTCGATAACTCTATCCCGCAGCCCCTCTGTATTTTCGGTAAATGAGAGGCGAAATACATCGAACTTGTCGTAAGTTAACCCCAGAGCTTCAAGAACCTGTTGCGACATAGTTTCCGTTCCACTGCCGGGTGCTCCCACAGATACTTTTTTGCCCTCGAGATCCTCCACGGAATGTATATCACTGCCCTCGTGAACTACTATGTGGAAAAAGTGAGGGTACATTTCCACCAGAGTCCTTAATTCGATTTCGTGATCAAAAGCCCCCTCGCCGTGCAGGGCATGATAGACCACATCGTCCATTACCAGAGCCAGTTGCGATTCATTGCTTTCTATTAAGCGCGAATTCTCCACTGAAGCCCCTGTAACTTCCGCGCTGGCATCCAAGTTGGAGATATATTTGTTGATGATACTGGCCATGGCACCGCCGTAAGGATAGTAAGTTCCGCCGGTCCCCCCCGTGGCGATGGATATACGTTGCTTGCTTGGTGCACAACCGGTTATCAGTACAAAAAGCAAGGCAAAAATTACCAGAATGCTCAATATTGTTTTCAATAAAGAGCGATACCCGGATATTCGCTTATTCATATTAATAGCAACCTCCTTAAAATTTTCCTTTTTCACCTTTAGCTGTTCCCCCTGAAAACAATTGAACGACAAGTGTAAATCTTGGGACACTTTAAGGTTTTTTATTCCAATCAGCACCAGTAATCAGAGAACCAGTCGATTGGAAATTTCGCAACCCACCTCCTTTAACATATCCAGGTATCCCATTAGACGTTCTTCCCCCACCCTGATAAAAGGACCAAGAATGTTGATAGAGGCCACGACCTTGTTTCCCCGATCGGTGACAGGGACGGAAAGGCTGGAAACGCCTTCAATCCGTTCACCAAAGCTTGTTGCCCAGCCCCGTTTCCGGATTAACTCCAATTCCTTCAAAAATTTTTGCTTGTCGGTAATGGTCCTTTTGGTTAGAGCTATAAGTTCGATTTGGTTGAGCACTTCTTCTAATTCAGCAGGATGTAAATATGCAAGCAATAATTTACCTGGAGAACCTGCATACAAGGGTACAGTGACACCAATCCCCACTGTATATTTCAAAGGATGAGGGCTGGGTAATTCGGCGATACAAAGCCGCTCAAAACCCTTTCTTATATATAAAGTAATAGTTTCGCCGGTATGCTCCCAAAGTTTTTCCATATAGGGATGAGCACACTTTACCAATCCCTTATTACGATTAAGCGCACCTGATAAAAGCCCCAGAAGCCCCCAGTCCAATGAATACTTACCGGTATTGCTATTTTTAGTTACAAAACCCTTACGTTCCAAAGATACCAGCATTCTAAATACTGTTGCCTTATTCAGGCCTACCTCTTTACTGATCTCGCTCAGGCTAAAATCATTTTTGCCAAGGCATGCAAGTATATCTGCAGCCCGTTCCACGGCACGCACGCCTCCCGTTTCTTCTTTCCACGGAGGTTTATCATAGCCCGGGTTATTTGCTCGGTGCTGATTCATCTAAATATACATCCTTATATTTCATTGGTTCATTTTATGAAACCGTGTTTCATTTTAACATTATTCTATATTTTATAGAAAAGTAAAAATATTCTCAAGTTTCATATGTTCCAGGAATTAGTAAAAGTAACCAAATTATTGGCCGGTTAGGGCTGTTTTTGAGGTATTACATAAAATTGCTTGTATTTCTTATTATTTCCATACCCTTTAAATATGAAGATAAATAATATCCCAGCTATGAAAAAATTATTAATAGTTAATTTATAAAGGAATTAAGAAAAATTTAGCGAAATATAATAATATTCCGTGTTTTACTTTAATATAATCAATCGTTATAGAAAAAGTTATGACAAATTATGTCTTAGCGCATATGTAAATGAGT
>JAAYOY010000027.1 GCA_012520035.1 Bacillota bacterium | reverse complement strand
TACAGCCCTCATAAGCAAAAAGGGACCGTTCAAATTCACTTCAAATGTTCTTCTCCATTCTTCGGGATCAACATCTGTAATAGAACCCGTAGCTCCCATTCCTGCACAATTCACCAGCACATCAATTTTTTCGCCAAAAGACAATACCGTTTTTACCATGCGTTCGGTATCTTCCGGCTGCGTAACATCTCCCGGGCACTTAATAGCCATTCCGGGAGACATTGTTTCAATTACTGCGTCAAGGCATCCTTCACGACGACCTGTGATACAGATCCTGGCACCTTCTGCAACAAACCGCTTTGCTACCGCCGCGCCTATACCGGTACCTCCTCCGGTAATGAGGGCAACCTTTCCCTTTAAAAGCATGATATCTCCTCCCGCAATGGAAATCATAAAAATACGGCTCATTGGAACCTTGTTTTATTTCACATAATTCATTGCTGTGCAGATTTGGCTAATATTATTAATGGACTGACCTTTATCGATAGTCAGATCACTATTATTCATTCATCACAATCAATTAAAAAATAATTTACCGGTTTTCTCCCGATAATTCAGAGACAATTCTTTTCATATTTTGCACATGTGCTTCTTTCCCCTTATGATACTGAGGCAGTTCGCATTTGATCGTATGCAAATTTTTGATAATTACAGGGAGCAGATCATAAGGAATAGAAATCAGAAACATGCCTTCCGGAAATAGCTGCCTTGCCTTCATACCATGCTGAAGCCCTGTGATCAGGTAATTCAATTCACCGCTTACAAAAGGATAAATATAGAGCCATGAACAGCCCACAACCAGTGTTGACTTGCTGTTCCACATCTTTCCGGTCGAATAGGTCACAGCCCTTAAAATAATATCCGCCTGTCTGATATCTGCCATGACAATGAAAACGTCAGGCTCAAAGGTAAGCTTATCTAAGGAAGAAAAAGCAACATATTGAACGGTGTTTTTAGATAAAACCGGGATGTGGTGATAAATCCTTCTGTTATTGCGCGGCTCGTCGAAAATGCCCAGCATGGGTCCAACGGCACCGCTTTCAAAAAGTTCGTCAGATTCCTCCATCCCCAATATTAAATGGCCAACCTTACATTCAAAATTTTCTTTAACCGCATAAAACGGGTCTGTTTCCTGTGCCTCTTTCAGCATCTCACAAAAAGCCAGGCTTTTTTCAAGCCGATGGATTCCATCCGGTCTCTGTATTAAGAATTTCACGCCAACGGGCTTTCTTACGAAATTAAATTTGTTAAAAATAGATAACTCGCTTTGCAAAGTGTTCACGCTGCACCCTCCTACCATTTCAAGTTGTTAAAAAAGCAATCCTGGCAAAAAAGTGGCGATTGCCGGGAATAACAATAATAAGATAAAAAATGTCCAATCTGCAAGTAAAAACGGCCCTATTGCTTTGAATATTTTTTCCAGAGGCACATCAGGCACAACCCCTTTAATAATATAAACGCTCATCCCTACGGGAGGAGTAATAGAACCCATGGATACTATCACTACATTGACTACACCAAACCAGATCGGGTCAAACCCAAGAGCTACAATAACCGGGAAAAAAACAGGAATGGTAAGCAGGATCAACGGCATAGCGTCTACTACACAACCCAGTACCATGTTAATCAATACTATGGCAATCATGACCAGAAATGGATGTACATCCATTCCCATTACCATTGAAGCGAAATCGAAAGGAATGCGCGTAACAGCAAGAAAGCGCCCTAAAATTGTCGCGCCGACAACCAGGAGGAAAATCATGGCCGTCAATTTTGTCGTTTCAGCAAGCGCTTGTTTGGTTTTTGGCCAATTCATCTTTTTTTCCAGTAAAGTAATCAATAATAAACTAAAAGCACCAACCGCGCCGGCTTCTGTAGGGGTAAACCAACCCAGGAATAACCCACCCAGCGATACGGCAAATACTATAAGTACTTCTATGACGCCCCCGGCGCGAAATGCTTTTATCCTCTCCTCCCAGTTGGCTTTTGGGACCAGAGGAAACAGATATGGATTAGCTCTGGTTAAGATGATAATGGTAATCATATACACGCCCATATGCACGATGCCCGGTATTACACCGGCAGCAAAAAGCCGGCCTATTGATTGTTCCGTGGCAATTCCATATACAATTAATATTACACTCGGCGGTATCAGGGAGCCCAGGGAGGAGCCGGCGGCGATGCTTACAGCAGAATAAGGCATATTGTAGTTATGTTTTTTCATTTCCGGAAGTGCAACACTCCCAATAGTAGCAACGCTGGCCAGCATTGAACCGGAAATGGCTCCGAATAATGCGCTGGCAGCCTGCGTGGCCAGAGCCAGCCCTCCCCGGAAGTGCCCCAGAAACTTACTGCTGAAGGAAAAAAGGCTTCCCCCAACCCCTGAATACAACGCAATAAAGCCCATAAAAATAAACATCGGAACCACCGTTAAGGAATAAGAAGCAAAATTTGTGAAAATATCTATGGAGACAAGCCTGAACGCCGCCGAAGGAGAAACCAGGATACTGTACCCTGCAAAACCAACTATGGCCATAGCATAGGCAATAGGCATCCTTAACATCATAATAATAACCAGAAAGACAGCCAGACCTATTACACCAGCAAGTGTTGGAGTCATTGTTTTGACACTTCCTTTACATGATCGAATAGGTTAATTATGATTACCATACAAAGCAGGAGGTAGCCTATACAAACCAGATATATAAAAGGGTAATGGGGAATCTTGAGCGTGAAAGATTCATCCCCGGCAACAGCTGCTGCATAGGCGTATACTCCAACGTTATATGTAAACAAGCCGATAAAGATAAAAGAAGCGATATTCATTATTATGTCGATGATCCTTTGAATCCCGGCAGGAAAACGTTCTACGAGAAATTCAACTGCGATATGCCCTTTTTCAGCAGCACAATTCGCCAGCGCCAGGGCAATTACAATCACCATAAATAAGGAGACAAGATCATAAACGCCGGTGATAGGTTTGTCGAACAACGTACGCATTACTATATTTAGAACAACCAGTAACATTACTGCCATTAGTACCATTTGTCCTATTCCATCCAGCAATTGGGCAATTTTTGTGATACCTGTTTTAAAAGAGATTTGTTTTTTCATACCAAAACCTCTAATCATTAAAATATAGGCGGTAAAGTTATAGATGGTAAAATCTCGCCCGGGCAGTATTATTGCCCGGGCGTAAATCTGTCCTTTTAATGAAACATTTCATTATATTTGGTAGCCAGATTTTTAAATTTATCCAGCACTTCTCTGCCGGGGAGACCTTTGGCTTCCATATCCTGAACCCATTTTTCCTGCAGCGGCTCATAAAGTTCCATTAACTTTTGTATTTCTGATTCCGGAAGGGTAGAGATGACCTGGCCTGTCTCTTCTTCGGCAAATACCAGTGCAGTTTCATCTATTTCATCCCATAATGTACATGTTGTTTCCTCATGGACCCGGCGGCTGGCTTCCTCAAT
>JAAYOY010000198.1 GCA_012520035.1 Bacillota bacterium | reverse complement strand
TTATCATATTTTCCGGCGTAATGACCGTAAAAGCCTTGCAAGCATTACCTGTAAACTCACAGGAAATCTTAAAACAGAGCAAAACTCAAAGGATTATCTACGATTATCAGGTATTTACAGCCCCTTCCATCCTATATGCTGAAGGTTCGACCTTGCCGGCAGGACTGGAAAGCTACTTCAGAAATGTTATAAACAGGGTAGAATTTCAGGTAACCGGGGAAATCGAAGTCCATCCCGATATCGAACCGGAAGGGGAGCTGCATGTCAGCCTCTTTGTACGTTCCCCGGGCCAGTGGGAAAAGGATCTCGGGTTGAAGCCGAAAACGACTGTCCTGGAACGGGGGGAAGGGTTAATCAGGTATAATTCTAATTTTACGCTTCCTCTGGAAGAGGCGGTTGCGCTGGCTGAAGCTATTATCGAAGAAATTGAGGTAAGGCCCCGTGAGGGGTACAGTCTGGTGATCAAAAGTGTCTTATCGTCAAATACTCCTCCTGTTGGTGAAGACCCCCTTGGCGAGGAAACTCCTGGTGAAGATCCCCGGCTCCAGGAAAACGGTGATCTGACCGGTGAATACGAGTTTGGTTTATCGAACACGCTGATAGAGCCCAGGGGAGAGTTGCTCTACGAAACAGTAGAAGAATCTAGAGATACGGTTACCACAGCAAATTATATGATTGTTTTTGGTTATCCTCTGGCCGTTTCAACAGGAAGGATAGTATTCCCTTCTGCTCTGGCTGTCTTTCTCTTGCTCGGAGGTATTTCTTACACCTCCCTGGTCAGGAAAACGAACGGGGCAGCAGGCGGCTCCTCCGGCAGGCTTAGCCGGATCAGGAAACGTTACCGCAGCAGGATAGTCATGGCCAGCGGTATAAGGGCTCTTTCCGAAAGCAGCCTCAAGGTAGAAATGGAAAGCTTTAAGGATCTGCTCAAAATAGCCGATGAAAAGGATACGCCGGTCCTGCAGGTTACCGAACGGGAACGGGATGGCTCCGAGGGAAAATCTGCTCAATTTTATGTTGTTGATGGGGAAACCCTTTATTTTTACAATATTAATGCCGATTAAATATTAAGGAAAAGAAAGATTTTTGAAACAGGAAGGCAGAGGATTTCCCTGCGTTATTTGCGCTTTTTAAAAGATCACCTTGGTTTCTTAAAAAAAAACTTATACTGGGATAAACTGGAGCTGGCTTCACTGCTCGGTTATTACCGGTATATTTCCCTGCTTATTACATCTGCACTCTATTTAAGCGGGCCTCCACCTTCACCTCTCTACCTGAAAGCGGGAGTTTGTTTTTGCCTGCTCCTGGAAGCATTTTTATTTATCCGATTTTACAACAACGAAGGCGGGAGCACCTGGGGAAAGAAACTCTTTCTCTTTGTAGAAACTATCGGGCTTGCTTTTATCCTTATTTTAACCGGCGGTCTGGACAGCCCTTTTCTCTGGTATGCCATCAACCCTATCCTTCTCGCCATTACACTTGCGCCGGCATATTTTTGCTGGGCTTTGATGGGCACTTTTCTCTTTAGCTCCTTTTTATTACACCAGTTCAATATATACGGGCCGGATGTGCCGGAAGTGTCTTTGGTGTTCTGGCCGGATCGCGCCTATCTGGTCGTTATATTTGTCCTCAGCACCCTGGGAGGGCAGTTGTTTAACTTCTTCATCATGAAGCTCTCCCGGCAGGCGCAGATCATGGAAAAGCAGATCCAGCACATCAAGTCCCTCTACGGGGCAGTGGAGGTCTTTTCCCACAACAGCGATCCCCAGGAAATAGTCAGCCTTTTTGCTTCTTACAGCAGGGCACTGACAGGGGCAAAGAAGGTGATCGTCTGGATAGAAACGGAGATGGGGCTTTCGGAACCCGAGAAAAAGAGCTATTTTGCCGTCAGGGGCCCCAGGGACGTCTTTCCGGAGGAAAGCTGGTACCCTTATATTAAAAAGGAGTTTGAGAAGAAACAGCATGCCCCGGAAGTTAACATGCAAAGCTTTCCCGGTGTAAAAGGGCAAAAG
>JAAYOY010000197.1 GCA_012520035.1 Bacillota bacterium | reverse complement strand
GAGGATTTTTTGAAAAAGACAATTCAGCTCCTTGCACATGCCGGACTGGTGACTACGCAGCGCGGAAGCCAGGGTGGAGTTCGCCTAAAAGTGCCCAGTGATAAAATTACCATTTTTGATGTAATTGTGGCGGTAGAAGGGCCGATTGCTTTAAATATTTGTCTGGCAGATGATGGATTATGTCCGAATATCCCGAACTGCCAGGCACACCGTATTTTAAAAGGAGCGCAGGCATCCCTGGTAGAAGAGCTCAAAAAGGAAACATTTGCTGACATGATAGAGATGGAGAAAAGGTGATCCGATATCAAGAATACCAAGTATAAAAGGTAAAAAAAGGAGGAAGTAAGTATGTTTTGCAACCAGTGTGAACAAACGGCAAAGGGACAGGGATGTACATTAAAAGGGGTATGCGGAAAAGACCCCGAAGTGGCGGCGCTGCAGGATCTTCTGGTGCATGCACTCAAAGGGCTGTCGCTGTACGCCCATGAGGCCCGAAAAAACGGGTTTGTTGATGAAGAGATTAATCGTTTCACCAGCAAGGGGCTGTTTACCACCCTTACCAACGTAAACTTTGATCCGCAACGGTTCGAGAAGTATATCAAGCTCTGCTCCGCGCTCACTGAGCGAATAAAAAGCAAATTAGAGGCGTCAGGTTCTAACGTTCGTTTTTCAGACCCTGCAGCCGGCTTCAAACCCTCAGCCGATCTCGCAGGACTTATCCGTCGGGGAGAAGAGGTGGGGATAGCATCGGATCACGAGGCGGCTGAAGATATTCAATCCCTCCAGCAGGTAACCCTCTACGGGCTGAAGGGAGTGGCTGCCTATGCTTATCATGCCGCAATTTTGGGTCAGGAAGACGATCGCGTTTATGCATTTATGCATGAGGGTTTGTCGGCTCTGGCAGATAGGAATCTCAGCATGGATGACTGGATCAAACTGGTGTTGAAATGCGGGGAGATCAACCTGATTGCCATGGAGCTGCTCGATAAGGCTAATACCGGAGCTTACGGCCACCCAGTGCCTACCGGAGTTCCTCTGGGGCATAAAAAAGGCAAGTGCATTCTGGTCTCCGGTCATGATTTGAAAGACCTTGAGGAAATACTGAAACAAACCGATGGCAAAGGTATTTATATCTATACCCATGGGGAGATGCTTCCGGCACACGGTTATCCGGAGCTGAAAAAATACGCGCACTTTTACGGTCATTTCGGTACCGCCTGGCACAATCAAAAGAAAGAATTTCCTGCATTTCCCGGCCCGATCTTGATGACTACCAACTGCATCCAGGAGCCGCAGGATTCTTACTCTGACAGTATTTTTACCGCCGGCACGGTGGGATGGCCCGGCCTCAAACATGTGGAAGGCGGAGATTTTGGCCCCGTAATAGAAAAAGCTCTGGAGATGCCCGGTTTTGACGCTGACGAGGATAAAGGAAGCGTGATGGTGGGATTCGGCCACAACGCGGTTTTGAATGTAGCCGGAAAAATAATTGAAGCCGTAAAGGGCGGCCAGATCAAACATTTCTTCCTCGTTGGCGGTTGCGATGGAGCAAAGGGCAGGCGCAGCTATTATGCGGAGTTTGTGGAAAAAGTGCCCGGGGATGCCCTGGTGCTGACGCTGGGATGCGGTAAATTCCGTTTCTTTGATAAAAAGCTGGGTAATATCGGTGATCTTCCCAGGCTGCTTGATATGGGACAGTGTAACGATGCCTATTCCGCTATCCAGGTTGCCGTGGCGCTGGCAAAGGCTTTTGAATGCGGCGTTAATGATCTGCCCCTTTCCCTGGTACTCTCCTGGTATGAACAAAAAGCCGTTGGTATTTTATTGACGCTTTTACATCTCGGCATTAAAGATATTCGTCTTGGGCCGAGCCTGCCGGCCTTTATAACGCCAAATGTATTAAATGTGCTCGTGGAAAACTTTAATATTAAGCCTATTTCAACCCCGGAAGAAGATCTGGCGGAAATATTAAAGAAATGATCTATAGAAAAATGATATATTGAAATAGAAAAATAATAAAGGGGGGCGGCGTCTATTTTGCCTGCCCCCCTTTACCGGGAAGGCCTTATAATTATTCGATCGATCTTATTGCCTTTATTTTCACCTTCTTTTCGCCGTTACCTGTTGAGAGCCTTAACAGCTTTTTGTTTGTATCCAATCCCGTAATAACCCCATTAATGGTGCAGACCCCGTTTCTGTAAAGCACCTTAACCGCTATTTTTTTTCCGTCTCGATAAGATTGCTGAACCAGACGTTCCCACAGTTCAAATTGCTGTTCATCAATGCAGGGCGTTGCGCTTTTTTCTCCGGTCTCTTTTTTTTGTTTTGCCAGTGCCTCCCTGTGTTCGGGGAGCATCAGGGAACTGCAAAAAAACTGGTTGTAGAGTTTAAGGCTCATCTCCTTTTACACCGCCTCTTAACAAAACTTTTGTTTGTTTTTTCGCCAGTAAAAAATAATAGCTAAAAACGAGGAACCTTTTCCCCTGTCAAACCGTCCAATTTATGGTTATATAAAATATTCTCATCATTAGGGAGGAAGTATGGATGAAAGGAATAGGTGCGATTCGGCGTATTGATAACCTCGGCAGGATAGCCGTTCCCAAGGAATTAAGACGCAACCTGTGCATTGGTACGGGCGAGCCTTTGGAAATCTTTGTAGATCGGGAGAAAGTTGTGTTTAAAAAATACTCGCCTGTACTGGAAATGAAAAATATTGCCCTGAAATTTGTTCATATTTTGCATGAAATTTTGTCCGGGAACGTTTTTATTACGGATAGGGATCAGGTGGTGGCTTCTTCAGACCCCGGCCAGATTGGGAAAAAAATTGACTGTATCGACAATAATATAATAAAAGCCCTGGATGGGGAGGATATTCTGGAAAGCCGCCGGGCGATTTCCCCCATTCGCGCTGACGGCTACATTCTCGGTGCTGTTGGGCTGCAAAAAGATAACCTGGATTTAACGGCATTTAAAATAATTAAGGTGACCGCCAGTATTATCGGCAAGCAATTGGAATAGATGTTTGAAATGGAATAATTATTTACGCTTCATGCCCCCCGATCCTGTTAACCCTGTCAAAAAGCAATCCTCCTGTAGTAAGCGAAGATAATCTGAACAGACTTGCTGCGCCATAACGATTTCGAACAGAATCCATCGCTTTGCTCAAAGCGATTTTTTTTTCCTTTTTGTCAACCAGGCAGAGCTGTATTTCTCTGAAGTCAATCAGCCCCGAAAGGCTGATACCCAGAGTCCTGACCGGCCTGCGATCCCAGTGGGTATAAAAAAGATTCAGCACATGCGGGTAAATGTCCATCGTTACGGCTGTCGGCTCGCAGATGCTGACCTGCCTGAAAAATTCTGTCGGAAAATCAAAATCCGCACCCCGGCAGTACACGTTGATCACCCGGCCGGCCTTGCCGAGTTCCCTTGCGCGCCGGCATACTTCCTCGGTAATCTCCAGGAGTGCAACTTCTATTTCTCTTTTGCACCTGTAATCTCTGGGCAAAGTCACCGAGTGCCCCACGCCTTTGCGGGTATCCTGTGTATCTTTTGCGTTTTTAGACGGACCTACGGTGGAATAATCAATTCCATGGGCATTGAGCCAGAGAACTTCTCCGTTAACGCCCCATCTGCGCTTTAAATCTTCCCTGCGCAGCGAGGCTAAATGCCCTATCGTCCTGATCCCTATGTTAAAGAAGTTACGCTCCATCCGCGAGCCTACACCGAACAGATCCCTGATCGGAAGAGGCCAGGTATATCGCGCATAATTCTCATGCGATAACCTGAAAAAGCCGCTGCTGTTTTTCTTGGCGAACCGATCGCAGGCCATTTTGGCCTGCAGAGGGTTTTCCCCGATACCGATCCGGCACCTGATACCGACCTTTTCCTGAACTTTCCCGATTATAAGCTTTGCTGCCTCCTCGGGGGTTCCAAAAAGTTTTGTACATCCTGTCATATCAAGAAACTGTTCATCGATCGAGTAGGGAGCAACCCGGTCGGTAAATTTTTCAAAGACCTCTGTAATCTTTAAAGATGCATCTATATAATCCCTCATATGCGGTTTGATAAAAATTATGTCGGGGCATAACCTTGGACATTCCCATGTACCCATCCCGGCTTTAATGCCGTAAGACTTGGCTTCTTTTGTGGCAGCGAGGACAATCCCGTGCCTTTTTTCAGGATCTCCGCAGACAGCAACGGGTTTTCCGCGCAGAGAAGGGGTTTTGGCAACTTCAACGCTGGCATAAAAGGATTCCATATCAGCAAGCAT
>JAAYOY010000196.1 GCA_012520035.1 Bacillota bacterium | reverse complement strand
CAAAAGAAGCCGAAAATTTCTTAAAGGGCAAGCAAGCCAGTGAAGAACTATTCGAAGAAGCAGGGGTTATTGCTTCGGGAGAATGCCGGCCCATTTCCGATATTCGTGCGTCGGCCGAATACCGCAGGGATATGGTGCGCGTCTTTACCAGACGGGCATTGAACAAAGCTGTTAATGAAGGGCACGTCTAAAAAAGGAGTGGTAAAAATGGCTGAATTTATTGTTGATAAGGATGGTATCAAGCGTTATCTGGTTTCTATAACAGTAAACGGCAATAAATATACAAAAATGGTTAAAGCAAACAGTTTGCTTGTAAACTTCTTGCGGGAGGATCTTAATCTTACCGGCACAAAAAGAGCGTGCGAGCAGGGTGACTGTGGCGCCTGCACCGTGCTGCTGGATGGGAAGCCGGTCAATTCGTGCATGGTCCTCACTGTTAGCGTGGACGGACGGGAAGTTACAACGGTTGAGGGTCTTGCTTCAAACGAAAAGCTCGACATCCTCCAGGAAAAATTCATAGAACACTCGGCACCGCAATGTGGATTTTGCGCTCCGGGGATACTAATGTCGGCCAAAGCGTTGCTGATGAAAAACCCCAACCCGACCGAACTCGAAGTGCGCGAGGCTATTGCGGGCAATCTGTGCCGTTGTACGGGTTATGTCCATTATGTCGAGGCAATTCTGGATGCGGCTGCCGCGAGCCAGGAAAGGAAGGATGGGTAAAATGGCTAAGGAATTCTCGTATTTAAACATGAAGAGAGAGTATTCGTATATCGGGAAAAGCCTTAAGAGAACCGATATGCTGGATAAAGTGACCGGTCGCGGTAAATTTACTGCGGATCTCAAATTTTCCAATATGCTTTATGGGAAACTTATTCGCAGCACCGAGGCCCATGCGCGTATTATTAAGATTGATACTTCCGAAGCAGAGAAGTTGCCCGGCGTGAAGGCCATTATTACCGCCAAGGATGTGCCCTCGATTAAATATGGCCTCAGCCCCGCACGGTACGATGAAAACATTTTTTGCATCGACAAAGTAAGATATTATGGAGATAAAATTGGCGCAGTCTGCGCGGTAGATGAAGAAACCCTCTATAAAGCCCTGAAACTGATCAAAGTAGAATATGAAGTGCTGCCGGCGGTATTTACCCCTGCTGACGCGGCCAAAGAAGACGCGCCGCAAATCTTTGAGGAATACCCGGGCAATATAAACACTGAGATTCACCTGGAGTTCGGTGATGTTGAGAAAGCCAAGCAAGAGGCTTATTATGTGCGCACCGACCGCCTGCAGGGACAGCGTACTTTGCATGGATTTATCGAACCTCATTGCTCAATCGCTTACTGGGAAGGCAAAAGGGTAACCATCCATTCCGCGCATCAGTCGGCTCACTACCTGCAACATCACATAGCCCGGATCTTTGATATGAAGGAAGGCGATGTGCGTGTAGTACTCCCTTATATTGGCGGCGGTTTTGGAGGCAAAGTTGATGTCAGCGGTTTGGATATAGCAGCCGTAGCTCTTTCCAAAATCACAGGTCAGCCTGTCAAGATGTTCTTTGACCTGGAAGAAGTCTGGTATAACGGCCGTGCCCGTCACGGGATGGATATGAAATATACAACCGGCGTCACAAAAGAAGGTAAAATTCTCTTTGTAGAAAGCGAAACAATCCTGGACGGCGGCGCTTACACCGGTCTGGGCATTGCTTCGGCTTATTATGCCGGCGCTCTGCTGACCGTGCTGTACGATTTCGACAACTACAGGTTTGACGCATACCGCTACGTGACCAATCTGCCGCCATGCGGCGCACAGAGAGGACACGGGCAGCCGCACCCGCGATATGCCTTTGAGAGTCACCTGGACCACATTGCCGAAGACCTCGGTATAGACCCCATTGAAATGCGTCTCATCAACGCCCGCAAAGCCAATACTGTCACTCCAAACGGCTATGAAGTAAAATCTTATTATTTGAAAGAAGCCAATGAACTGGCGCGGGATGCCTCCGGGTGGAAGGATAAAAAAGGCAAATTACCCAAGGGCAGGGGGATCGGCGTTGGCAACGGCGGCTTTGTTACCGGTGCAGGTTATTGCATGTACCGGACCGACCTGCCGCACTCGGTTGCCATGATCAAAGTATACGATGACGGCACCCATGCGGTTGTCTATACGAATGCGGTTGATATCGGCCAGGGTAGCGATACGGTGCTTACCCAGATGGCTGCACAGGCGATGGGCTATCCCTATGAAGATATCACAATCTGCACCAGAGACACCGATTTGTCCACCCTTGACTTTGGCGCCTATGCCAGCCGACAGACCTTAATGGCCGGCTGGGCGGTGAAGAGAGCGGGAGAAGATGTCAAGAAGAAGATTCTCGCGCAGGCGGCTGAAATGCTGAAAGTTAAGGAGGACGGCGGCTATCGCTTCGGTAAGTTAACTCCGGAAGAACTGGATTGCGAGGAAGGAATCGTCTTTGTGAAACAGGAACCGGCTGTTAATATTACTTTTGCTGAGGTGGCCCGTGCTTATTTCGTGAAACATGGCGTATTGATCGGAAGAGGCTACTACCACCCGGGTAAACTAGGCGGCACGCATAAAGGTGCGGCAGTGGGTACTTCACCGGCCTATAGCAGTGCGACTCAGGTTGCCGAAGTTGAAGTTGATATGGAAACAGGTTTGACAAAAGTTGTTGGCACGTGGGATGTGCATGACAGCGGTTTCGTAGTGAACCCGCAATTGCTGCATGGCCAGGTGCACGGCGCATTTTCTATGGGCATCGGGGAAACCATCTGGGAAAAGGTAGTCTTCGATGAGAAGGGAAGAGTGCTCAACGGAAACTTTGCCGAGTATCGGCTGCCGACCGCACTGGATATGCCATATGTTGAATCCCTGGTTCTGGATACTTTTGAACCCAATGGACCGTGGGGCGTAAAAGAAGTTGGGGAAGGTGCGACGACTCCCACACTGGGTTGCGTTGCCAATGCCGTCTACGATGCCATAGGAGTCCGGGTCGCTGAACTGCCCCTTACTCCGGAGAAAATTTGGCGCGGTTTAAAGGAAGCAAAGGAAAAAGGCGGGAAATAGCCAGCCGTTTAACGCCTTTTGATTATTGAGTACGGTTTTATTAATGTTACGGGGGCTATTTAAAAAGAATCTGCTTTTTTAGGAACCTGTTGCCATCTAAATCATGATGGCAGCAGGTTCAATTTTTTAGAAATCTCTTTGCGTTATGTTAGATACCGCTTTTGTTGAGGTGTCCGCTCTTTGATTCAAGATATTTCGGACATTATTCCCGGGGGTAGCGGTGGAGTAGCATTTATTTAGCAGGAGTTAATCAATCATAGTAGAATAATAAAATGCGGCATTTTTTTAACCGTTTTTTTCAAGCTTTTTAAGGGGCGAAATCAAATGAGGAGCGTTTTACGAAGGTATTTTTATTTCATATTGGCCGGTATTACATATTTGATTATTCATGAAGGGGTACATATTGTACAAGCAAAAATATTGGGCATTTACAAAGGTGTTCGTCTGCTTCCGCTGGGCATTGAGGTTTTAATTGTTCAGCCCCTTACAATCGAAGGCTTCACGCTTGCAGCTTTTTCCGGCCTTAGCAGTTTGGTGACGGTAGTAACCGGTTATATCTTATTTATTTTTTCTCCCAGGATTCTGAAATTAAAGAAACAACCGGTAAAAAACTATTTATATTATGTAACATTTATTTTTCTGTTACTCGATTCTTTTTACATATCACTGTTATCTTTCTATGTTGGCGGGGATATCCATGGTATTGCTGCAGGGCTGAATTTACCTTATTTTACAATCAGGGGCATTTATTTCGCGGCTTTAGTTTTTAACGTTTATCTGGTATATAAAAAGCTTTATCCGGCTTATGTAATAAAAAATGATGCTTGCTGTTAGCCCAGATTAATCAGGTTAATATAGATAATACTATTGTACATTTGATTACAATAAATGAGGGTAAATGCTGTGAAAATAAAAGGCGTAATAAGTCAATGATTCAAGCCTGACCCCGTTTTTTCCCGGCCTTGACAAAAAGGCAGCCTGCAAAGCTAAGTATAGATAGTAAAGCAGCCGCAATATAAGTGTCCTGCATAGCTAACAAGCGGGAAAAAGGAGCCTCCGCCAAAAGATAAAAAGCCTGTCTGGTGGCAGGTACTGTGCTGCCGGTAGCTATACCCAGAGTTCCGGGACATTCCGCATAAAACCGGATTGGGTGCCTCCTGGAAAGGAATATCCGGTTAATTTCTATTTGCTTGTTGGTGCAAGTTTCAGTTAATGCCTTAGCTTTCCAAGGGAAAATGGGCGAAAACATCATTATTAAAAGGCTCTTTAAGAAGATTATGGCAAATAATAGATTTTTGCTTTTCCCGTGCACCGGCTGAAAAAAACTCTTGCATATTCTTCAAATATGTTGTAAAATGCATTATAATAATTAATAACAAATAAATACTTATTAAAAGCTTTGAAGGAGAAAAGTAAGCTGGAGTACTTCCCACAGAGAGGCGGGAGCCAGAGGCTGTAAGCTCCTCCGGAAGGAACCAGACGAAGTTCACTCTGGAGCTTCCGGCTGAAATCCCGAAAGGGAGAATAGGTCGCCGACGGGGTCTCTCCCGTTATCCTTGAGGAGGAATACGGATACCCACAGTATCTTCGTTCCTTATTACCGAGAGGACCAGGTGCCGGGTGGCGCCGGTCAACTAGGGTGGTACCGCGGAAGATAATAGTCGCCCCTTGAAGGGCGATTTTTATTTTCGGGATTTTTAATCCTGGGTGTTTACTGCTTTCGTCCCTATGAATGCAGTAAACACTTTTTTTATCATGAAAAAATAAAACCGGAACGGGCTGGAATGAAAAAGAAGAAGAACTTTACGCAGTCCACAAAAAAGTCAAGGGATTTAACCGGCTTAGTTACCATAAGGGAGGGTTATTGAAGTGAACTTTGGTCGATACGGAATTATTAATGCGAGGAAGTACCCGCAAAAAGAATTTCTTGTAGAATTAAAACCGTCGGAAAAAATAAGAAGGGCGCTCACCTGGAAAGAGTTTAATGAAGAAACAAATAAAGTTGCTAATTACCTACGGGACACTCTGGGGGTGCAAAAGGGCGATTTTATTCTTCACCTGCAGATGAACAGCCTGGAATGGGTGATAACATTTCATGCCATTTTAAGGGTCGGTGCTGTAGCTGTACCTCTTAACTTTCGTTTTGCCGTAAATGATATTAAGCATGCTGCCGAAGCGTGCAACCCAAAGGCTTTTATTTTCGGCGAAGGCTTTTTACCCAAGGTGGAGCCCATTATGAAGGAGTTAGAAAGTATCGGTTCATATATATGTATCGGTAGGAACGTTCCCGAAGGAATGGTTTCTTATGCTGATATTATCAAAGATGGCAATCCGGGGGATGTCCTCGTTGATGTACAAAAAGATGATCCGGCGGAACTTATGTTTACTTCCGGGACAACAGGCCCTCCGAAGCCGGTTTGCCATTCACATGATACTCTTTACCAGATCGGTATTGGAAATGCCCTGACTTACTGTGAAGGTTATGATACCGTATACCTGGCGCCGCATCCCTTTTATCACAGCGGAAGTTTCTTTTTATCCTTTCCTTCCTACCTTGCAGGCGGTAAGATCGTGATTCTGCTGGAGTTAAACGATCCAAAATATTTGCTGGATGCCATCTGTGATGAAAAGGTTAATAATGGCTGGGTTACCGTTCCAACGATGTCTGATTCCATAAATGCGATAAAAAAAGGCCTTATCGATATTAACAGATATGACTTTTCCCATGTGAACGGGAGCATTGTAATCGGTGCCCAGCCGGTTCCTTTTTCGCTTTTTCAGGATATGAAAAGGATATTGCCCTTTAAAACCGGTAATATTTATGGAATTACGGAAGGCGGCGGGGGCGGACTGATCAACCTTAGTGATGAAGACATTTTAACCAGACCCGGTTCCATCGGCAAGCCTACCTTTAATACCGAAGCGAGGGTTGTTGACGAAAACGGGATGGATGTTCCCATAGGAGAAGTTGGTGAGCTTATCCTTCGCGGTCCGAGAAACATGAAGGGATATTATAACAATCCTGATATGACTGCAATAGCCCTTAGAGATGGCTGGCTTTATACCGGGGACCTTGTAAGGGAAGATGAAGAAGGTTATATCTACATTGTGGACAGGAAAAAAGATCTTATCATCCGCGGTGGAGAGAATATTTTTCCGGTGGAAATCGAGGACGTCCTACGGCGTCATTCAAAAATTAACGATGTGGCCGTAATAGGATACCCTCATCCGAGGCTGGTGGAAATAGCGATGGCGATTGTGCAGCTTTATCCGGGAGAAACAATGGAAGAAAAAGAAGTGGTTGAATTCTGTGCCCAGCATGGGCTGGCAAAATTTAAATGGCCTGAACGTATAGTTTTTGCCGATGTTATTCGCAACGAAACCGGGAAAATTGATAAGCCAAAGCTCAGGGCAAAATATATCGGCAATAAAGAAAATATGGCCGTTAAATAGCCTGAGATGTAAGAAGAAATCCCAAGACTTCAATGGGAGTTGTGTAACAAAGAATATATTGCGGTTAGTAACTGAGATATCTATCCGGCGGGGAGCCGGAGGTTGAAAAAGGATTTTAGTACAGTATTCCGGCTCCGCCAAAGGAATATTTTTGCTCCAGCATGTAACTTTTTAAAGACAATTTAGCTCCGTCCCCGTGATTCCGAAGGAAAAATTATGTAGACTATTAACCGCGCTTGTTTGCGCGCTCCTTCGTAGATATCTTATTCAACAT
>JAAYOY010000195.1 GCA_012520035.1 Bacillota bacterium | reverse complement strand
GTAAAGCTTTATGGCGAAAGGGAAGGTTTTGATGTCATTGGGGTTAGTAACGGTGAGCTGGTACTGCCTGCATTCGATCGCGAGAACCCCGATGTTGTAATACTGGACATTATGCTGCCGGGTGTGGATGGACTCACCCTCTGTCGTAATTTAAGGGCTATCCGCATGACCCCTATCATCATGCTTACGGCTAAAGGAGAAGAAGCGGACCGCGTTCTGGGTTTGGAAATGGGAGCAGATGATTATGTTTCCAAACCTTTTAGCCCCAGGGAGTTAATAGCCAGAATCAAGGCAGTGCTGCGCCGTACCCAACCGCTTGATTTGGCAACGAACTGGAAATTAAAATACCCGGGACTGGAAATCCAGGCCGATACCAGAAGAGTTTTGGTTGATGGTGAGGAAACAGAGGTTACCCCCAGGGAATTTGATTTGCTCTATTACCTGGCACAGAACCCCCGTAAGGTTTTTTCCAGGGATAAACTATTAACTGCAGTCTGGGGGTATGATTACTTCGGTGATCAGCGTACAGTAGATGTGCACATTCGCCGGCTGAGGACGAAGCTTGCACGCTTGCCCCATGAGTATCTGACAACTGTCTGGGGTGTAGGTTATCAGTTTACACCTCCTGTAAAAGGAGGAGAGACTGCTTCGTGAATATTAACCTCCGGCAGGGCAGGGAAAAACTTCAGTTGGCAATCCGCACTGTACAAGGCTTCTTGCTTATGATCATCCGCTTGTTGCGGGAACAATTTAATAAGAATATTTATACCAAGATATTGTTTACAAATGTAACAGCTTTTATCGTCGGGCTCATCGCATTGATGATGTTTTCCAGCTTTGTGGTGAGGCAGGTCACCTATGATCAAGCCCAGGAAGAACTATTGCGCAAGGCTAAACGGGTAAACTATGCTCTGTCACAGGAAGGAGGCGTTTTGGATATCGCGGCTGCTGGGAATACAGGTGACCAGGCGCAGAGCAGGCAAAATTTGCTGAAGTTTCTTTCTGATATCTTTGACGCCAGAATAACGATTTTTAATACTGAAGGAAATATAATGAGCACCTCGGCGGAGCAGGAATTAGTTCCCGGAAGCAAGGTTGAGGAAAAATATCTTGAGCTATTCAACAGGGGTGAAACTACCATTGCCCGAACAGTTGATCGGGAAACAGGCCAGCTTACCTTTGTAGCTGTTGTTCCAATGGGCAATAACAACGACATCATGGAAAACGCCATACTGCTGGAGACTAAACCATCCAACCTTGACCTTTCTTTAAACAAAATGCGTTTGTATCAGGTTATCGGGGGAATGGTTATCCTGGTGATTCTAATTATCATTTCCGTTTACCTGGCGATGCATATCTCCAGGTCTATTTCCAGTTTGGCTACTACCGTGGCGGGGATCAGCAGGGGCAGCGATGCTTTGAGCGTTGAAGATCAACCCTTTGATGAAATAAATACGCTGGCCGTACAGCTCAATAAAATGGCGCAGAGATTGCAGAAAATACAGGCTGAAAGCAGCAGGATGGAAGAGGATAGATCAAGGCTGTTTGCGGAGATCTCACACGAGTTGCGTACTCCGCTGACAGCTGTTCAGGGTTTTGTTGAGGCGATTCGTGACGGTATGGTACAGGACAAGGCGTTGCTGGAGAGGTATTTAGATACTATCTATACTCAGACGGTCCATATTAGCAGGCTCGTGGATGACATACTGGCATTAAGCCGTCTGGAGAGCGGTACTATCACCGTGGAAAGACTGCCGGTGGATTTAACTGCCCTTGCACAGGGGGTAGTGACTTCCCTGGAGACCGTTGCCAATAGCAAGAATACCTCGCTCCTATTGGAGAAAAAAACAGAAACTGCCATCGTGATTGGGGATGTTGACCGCATGGAACAGATTATCAGGAATTTGATAAAAAATGCCATTAGAGCTACGGAAAACGGCATTATCAGGGTTGGTGTGGAAACCCGGCAGGATGAAGTATTGCTTACGATTGAAGATACCGGTGTTGGCATTTCGCCCGATGACCTGCCGCACATCTGGGATAGGTTCTATCAGGTTAAGAACCAGCGCGGCAATCACGATCAGGAAAAGGGTACAGGCCTGGGGTTGGTAATCGCAAAAAAGTTGGTTCAGTTACAGGGTGGTAAAATAGAAGTTGCAAGCCAGCCGGGGAAGGGAACAACTTTTAGTATCAGTTTTCCTTCCTACAACCAGTAATATAAGTGGGCAATTTAGTAACAATAGGATAAATTACTGTCGTTGCACGTATATCACTGTATAGGGCGGTATAAATCTAAAAAAAATTTGTTTGAAAGCTTGAAAAAATATATTTTAAAGATTATTATTATCAGGAGGCGTTATGTATTTATTCCCAGGGGAAGATTGCTTTCGAATTTGCTTTTTTCTCCGCGGGCTTTTTTATTAACAGCTCAGGAGATTAAAATTTGTTTTTATTATTACTTTATTGCTTAAGAGAATAACAACAAATAATTACTGCGGAAGGAGTTTTAAAAAAATTTCCTTTAATGTTTGTTATTATGTTAACTTATTTGTTTGGAGGATTAAAATATGACCCTTGATCAACAAAGAAAATTTTGGATAATTTTTTTTACAGTTCTTGTTCTGTCGGCCTTTATTGTGCCTTTCATTTTTTTTCATGACGTAGCTAAAGTGTACGGCGCCTTCCTCTTCTGGAATATATTCGCTGTAGTTGCGATAATAAGCATGGTGATTATCACGAGTCAATGGAGGGATTAATCCTGTGAGTGCTATAACTGTATATGCAGCGATTGTACTATATTTTCTTTTTGGTACCGTTGTTGCCGTACTTGCCCGGCGCGGTATGGGGGAAGGCATAGCTGAATTTTTTCTCGCTAACAGGACAGTCGGGGGTTTTGTAGCGGCCTTAACCTACAGTGCTACTACCTATAGCGCTTTTATGCTGGTAGGACTTGCCGGTTTTACATATCTTGGTGGTGTAGGAGCTCTGGGTTTTGAGCTAATATACCTCTCGGGCCTGGTACTGGTAGCTTTTTTTGGACCCCGCTTCTGGCTGGTTGGCAAAAAGTATAACTATATTACCCCGACGGAGTTGCTGGGGGACCGTTATCAAAGCAATTTCCTGGGGATTATTGCGGCTGTAGCATCGGTAATTTTTCTTATTCCTTACAGTTCTGTTCAGTTAATAGGTATCGGAGCCCTATTAGAGGGCCTTTCGGGTGGCGCTATTCCTTTTATGGCAGGAGTGGTTGTTGCTGCAATTTTTGCTGTTACCTGGGCCTGGATAGGCGGAATGCGATCTGTAGCCTGGACTGATTCACTCCAGGCGCTGGTAATGATCATCGTGGCAACCGGGTCGGTATTATTCATCGTTTATCGCGCATTTGGCGGTTTTGGAAATATGTTTGCCGCTCTTGAAACCCAGTATCCTGCCTGGCTAACCGTTCCGGGCCCGGGTTTTTTTAACGCCAAATCGTTTGTTGGGTTAAGTGTGCCCTGGTTCTTTTTTTGCCTTTCCAATCCGCAGGTAAGCCAGCGCCTTTTTATACCCAAATCTTTAGGGGATATGAGAACGATGGTGATAGGTTTTTTGGTTTTCGGGTTTATTTATACATTAATCTCTATAATCTGGGGGTTCTCCGCCCGTTTGCTGTTTCCTGATCTTGCCGTGGCCGATGATGCTACCCCCGCCCTGCTGTCGTTGGATATAGTACCAACCGCGATTG
>JAAYOY010000026.1 GCA_012520035.1 Bacillota bacterium | reverse complement strand
ACCTGAACCCCCAGCGATACAACAATCGGCCTTGCATATGGAACGCTGATAGGGATAGCTTCAACGCGGATAATCCTCATGATTGGACCTCCTCTTCATCTCAAGCTAAACGATCTTAATCAAGCAAAAGATCTTAAACTAACCTTTTTTTATCCACCTTTCCAATTGCACTCCTTGGTATCTCATCAATAAATACTATCTCCCGGGGAGCTTTGTAGTGAGCCATCTTGCTGCGGCAGAGGTCTATCAGTTCTGCTTCTGTAACCTGTTGATCTTTGTTTAACACAACCCACGCCTTGGGTATTGATCCTTTTACCTCATCCGGAACACCCACCACAGCGCAATCGAAAACAGCGGGATGGTCTTTTAAAACCTCCTCCACTTCTTTGGGAAAAATTTTAAATCCCGCACAGTTAATGACATCGTCGATGCGGCCGGTAATATACACCATACCCAGCTCGTCTTTCTTGGCCAAATCCCCGGTATAATAATAACCGTTTCTGAGCACCTTTTTAGTTAACTCCGGTTCCTTCCAGTAACCTTTCATCATTCCCGTTCCGCGCCAGATCAGTTCACCCTGTTCGCCTGCCGGCACCTCATTACCCTGCTCATCAACGATCTTTATTTCGGAACCGCGCACTGCCCGTCCGACAGAGTAGGGCAGATAACCATACATATAATAGTCGCTCAGATGCGTATTGGCCATTCCACCTATAGTCTCGGTTGCACCATAGAAACGAAGGTATATTACATCGGGCAAAAGCTTTTTTAAACGCTGCAGATCTTTTTCCGCCTGCGGCGCAGCCGAAGCAATAATCAACCTTAGAGAATCCAGGTTATAGCTTGCAGGGTTTTTTTCAAGTTCATCGATTAGATACAGCACCATGGTGGGAACACCATAAAAGATTGTTACTTTTTGTGATTGAATCAACTCCAGCGCTTTTTTTGCGGAGAAGCGCGGCAGCATAACAAAAGGCGTCCTTGAAGCCACCATCCCGAAAATTGTCACCTTGCTTACAATCGAAGAGCATGGAACTCCCGAGAGCATTATATCTGCAGGAGAACTGAATATTTGCTCCGGCACCAGCGCCGTATGACTGCCAAACCCAAAATGGCTCATCAGCACTCCTTTAGGAAGCCTCGTTGTGCCGGAAGTATACCAGATAGCACAGGGGTCGTCCGGCTCTACATCAACGGCAATATACTGATCATCCATCGCCCCGATAAACCGGTCGAATTGCAGGTAGCCTTTTCCCCTATCATTGCCGGCAATATCTCCTACGACAACGACATTTTTCAGATATGGGGAGTTAACCCCCTCTAAAACACTTACAATTTGATCCTCAATAAACAGTGTATTGACTTCAGCATGCTGCAGTATATAACCTACCTCTTCCCCTTTATAGAAGGCCCCTATGGGAACCAGCACAGCCCCGATCTTGGTTAATCCAAACCAGATCGCCACCCATTCGGGAACATTGCTGAGCATAATCGCTACTTTATCGCCACGCCCGACACCTAATGACTTAAGCCCGTTGCTGACCCTGTTTGACAGTTTATTTAACTCTTCGTATGAAAAAGAATCCCCGTCATTATATATTATAGCCCGACTATCGGGAAAATCCCTTGCTGCAAGCTCTAAGATGGAGGCAATATTCTTCATTCTTGTTCTCCCCCTTCCGCATCGGAACCGTCCCTTTTAATATAGCGAACCCCCTCATCAAAATCCCACTGTGCTGTTTGACCAAACATGTGCACTCCATAACCTCCGCTTCCCCCGACATAGCCGCGGGCAACCGGCAAATGATGTTTCCGCAACAGGTCATATGCCCCCCTGGTGGTCTTTAAAAAATAATCAATTGGCGGAGGATAAAAATCCTGCTGGCTTTCCCATAGGGAGGAACCTGCTTCAAGAGCCCAGATATCAAAGCGGGGAGTAACGCCGTATGACATTAAATAATCCCAGGCATTCAAAGTTGATTCCACCGCAGCATCAACTTCTTTAAAACCATAGGGTTGTGCCATCTCAACCCCCTGAACAAACACCGGCACAACATTACCCATACCGAAGGCGTCTACCGATTTAATCAACCGTTTAATCCACTCGTCCCTGCCAACATATTTTTCTTTTCCCGGGCAAATCCACTTAAACAGATGCGGCTCCCACACTTCCAGATTTGCCTCATGGATATCCACCCCTGCTTCAAATAGCTCCACGCACTTATCATAAGGCAGGGCAACAGTCTGCAGGTGAGTGGCATAACGGCGGCCAAAATTATTTTTGATTGCCTCGGGGAATCTCATATACCATTCAAGTCCCCCCATACCCTGGATTTTATCCAGAACAGCACCGCCGGATAAAAAGATTACTTGTAGATGGTTTTCCTTCTCCTCTTGTGCCGCCTTGATCGCTTCTACCAATAATTCCGGTGTTTTGGTCGCCGGCATGTTTATCCCCTGTTTGCGCAGGTTTATTACTATGGAATTCAGGTCACAAAACTTGCACTGCAAATCCCCCTGCCAGTATTGACAGGCCCTTAAGAGACAGCAATAAAGTTGTTCTCCCCAAAATATCAGTGAAGCATTATTTGTGAAAGGTTCTCCCTTTGAATCTGTTTTATCGTTGAAATCCGGTTTTGGATCGAACTCTATTTCTACAATCGCTTTTGGTTCTTTGTCATCGGGAAACTGTTCGCACAACATCATCTTTCCGTTAATTAATTCAAAAAAGTAGGGGCTGTTATTCTTGGGACGCACTTGAACAACCGGCCCCAGGCGATGGTTATCAATATTCTTTAACCTGAAGTAGGTTGGAATTTTCCCAAGTTCTTCATCCATATCATCGGTCTTTTCCATATCAAAGGAAAAGATAAAATACCTGGCCGTGTTGGCTTTCTGCATCTGTTCGGTCTTAAATAAGGAAGGCGAAAACCTGACACCCCAGATCATTGTTGCAATTTTAATAATTATTCCCTTTGGATAATCAGAATAGCGATCAAATAATTCTTCAAATTTTTGAGGATTTGTATCCCAAAGTTTTTCGGTCATTGAAAGCATACCTCCGGTGTTTGTTTTTATAATAGCTTACGGAATAAGTAAAATAGGAGCTGTTCGGCCATCTGTTGCGGATTTCTCACCACCTCCTGCAATACTATCTTTATTAAAAACGCATAGTTCAGCGCTGGATTTCCAAAATTGCTCTTTTTACACCGGTTGGAAATACATCCACGATGGCCGTCCCACCATCCACGGGGATCACCGCCCCCGTTATATATGACGAGTCATCGCTGGCCAGAAAGGTGCATATACCCGCTATCTGCTCGGCAGTTCCCGGCCTGCGGATGGGTATGTCTTTGAAAACGTTGTTTACCAGGCTTTGCATATCCGTGCCAACCCTCTCCGCAAGTTTACCCAGGCCGCCTTGTTTAACCATATCCGTGTAAACGAAACCGGGGCAGACGGCATTGCAGCGGATATTGTAACGCCCGTAGTCAAAGGCAACCTGCTGCGTGAGCATGTTAAGCGCAGCTTTTGAAGCGCTATAAGCAGTAGCTTTAGGCTGGCAGCGCAAGCCGGCCAGGGAAGAAATATTGACTATCGAACCGCCTCCTGTTTTCATCATATGCGGAATTACAGCCCTCATAAGCAAAAAGGGACCGTTCAAATTCACTTCAAATGTTCTTCTCCATTCTTCGGGATCAACATCTGTAATAGAACCCGTAGCTCCCATTCCTGCACAATTCACCAGCACATCAATT
>JAAYOY010000194.1 GCA_012520035.1 Bacillota bacterium | reverse complement strand
CAAAACCGCGCATTACAAATACCCCCGCTGGGTAAAATTTGTCGAGGAGCTGCCCAGGACAGCAAGCGGTAAAGTCCAACGGTTTAAACTGCGCGCCGCCCTGCGGAATAAGGAAATAGCTTAAAATTGCTCCCTAAAAACCTGATGTTTGCTGGGATTATATTCGCGAAACTCCCGATTTTTGCGACAGCACAGTTGCTTTTTCTATGGAGTCGTGGTAAAATTATGCCTGGCATTGCAAATCGGGAGGTGATAGTAGATGGCGAATACAAAATCCGCAATTAAGCGCATGAGACAGTCTTTATTAAATCGCCAGCGCAACCGCAAGGTAAAAAGTCATATAAAAAAAGCTGAAAAGAAATTTTTTCTTCTTCTAGAAGAAAATGATAAGGATAAAGCCCGCGAGGCCTATTTGTCAGCCAGCAGAGTTATTGATAAAGCAGTGTCAAAGGGTGTAATACACAAAAATACCGGGTCAAGAAAAAAATCCCGGCTCTCCCAGAAGTTAAATAAGATGGTAGGGTAGAGAAAGTTTCCCGGACAAAGAAAGAAGGAGAATCCGCAAAAAGCAAAGGGTTCTCTTTTTTTATTCAGGTTATCAGGCATAGCTTTAAAATAAGCTGTTCCAGTGCTTCATCGCCATCCCTTTTCCCTGTTTTTATCTCATAATCAGTTTCTTTTAAAAGAAGAAAAACCTTTGACAGTGTAGCTTCATTATATTTCTCTGCCTGTTTCAAAAGCTCCCCAATTATAAAGGGCTGCACTTTTAATGAAGCGGCCATTTCTCGCCGGGACAGTTTTCTCTGCTGCATGGGGTAAATTTGATATAACAGACGAAACTGGCGGATTATCATGGCCAGTATCTTCAACGGGTGCTCATTTTGCCGGCGCATTTTGGCAAGGTGAAAGAATGATTCCTGTACATTCTTTCTCCCCACAGCCTCAACCAGGTTAAAGATGCTGCCCTCCCTGCTTTCCGGTACAAGAAACCTGACAAGCGAACGGGTGACGGTATTTTCTTTGCCCATATAAGTAATAATCTTCTCCAGCTCGCCTTTAAGGAGGCGCAGGTCGTCTCCGGCCCTTTCAACCAGCTCAATCAGAGCATCTTCTTCAACTTGCTTTTCCTGGAGCAGCAGTTCGTTTTTTATCCATCGCGATAAAGATACCCCTTTTAGGGTGGGGAATTCTACCAGCGCCCCTTCTTTTTCTATCTCCTTGACTATTTTTTTTCTCCTGTCTGCCTTCTCCACAGCAAAGATAAGCAGGTAGTCAAGTTCCTTTTTTTTAAATATGGCCAGCAGCTCTTTTTCCTCCTTATCACTTAAACGGGATTTTCCCTCTTTTTTTGCTTTTTTTGTGGAAGCATCTTTTTGAAGGGAAACCGTAAGGTATGGAGGATTGGAAATCCAGTATATCTTCCCCGCTGCAAAAATAGTCCGTTGTTTGACACTATCCAGCAGTTCTTCCAGGCTTAGCTGGATACCATCCTTCCTTTCCAGGTCAAAAGATCTGCCTTCTTTATTCAAAACCCGCAGTATTTCACCAAGCAGCTCTTCCTTGAGGTAATCTTCGGGTCCGCTGAAAAGATAGAGAGGGGCAACCTTACCGTTTTGGATATTTTTATAGGCCTGGTGAAAATCCATCTTCTTTTTTCCTCCCGGCAGGTAATTGCTTTTTTTATTTAACTATATCCCAGGAAAATAAATTTTACAAGGAAGAAAAAAATGACCGAATATTCCAATAATTAACGAGAGGACCGCCTTAAGCCCGTAATTTTTATAAATATAGTGTCGTACCCTATGGCCAAAGGGGTGCCAGAGCACGGTTTCCCTCCATATGAAACGCACCTATGGAAACAAATCCATAGGTGTGAAAAAACTACGATATTTTAAATTAAACATTTTATGTGTTCCATCCGGGAACAATACAAACAGGGCCCGATAAAGGATATTCCTCCCAGGGCTTTTCTCCTGGACCAGGCAGAACAATTGGCTCATAGAGGTATGCGGGCGGGTCTAAATCCAGGCTGCTGTAAACCCTGAGCAGGTGTTTGCGGAAAAGGGCTTCGAAAGGAGCCGTTAAATAGTAGGGCATACTGTCTATCCACCAGGCATAGTCGCTGCCCTCGGCAATATAGATGTTTTGCAACGCCCTGTTTACCGCCTCTTTTTGCTTTGCATTATCTTTCTCTTCATATTTTTGAATTGCTTTTCTTGCCTCCAGAAGATAATTCCAGAGGATGTTTTTATTCTCAGTGCCAATCCATCTTGTCAGACTATGGTCTACCCATGATCCCGTCGCCGGATGGGCGATGCACCTTTTAGGCGGATTTTTTTCTAAAAATTCGCTTACAGTTACCGTCTCCAGAAAAGGATCGGCGGATATGCCCTGGTAGAGGTGATGCAAAAATTCGCCTTTGTCGCCCGGATACCATTCCCAGGCATTTTCACCATCCAGGGCAAGGGTAACAAGATGATTGTCAGGACTATTGCCGAGATGTTCCCTGATCTTATGCAAACGGTGGATAAGATCTCCGGCGGCATTTCTGCCGGACATATGCTGGTATACAAAACCAATACGATCTGAAAGATGATGATCGCGAAATATTACCGGTATTTCTGTCCCTTCACCGCGGACTATGTACGGCCTGTAAAGCACATCCGGGTTGAGCACATGCCCATAGCCATCCCTGTATATCTCTACATTCATTGATTTGCACAATATTTGTTCATCGGAAATCGTCCACCTGAATCCTTCATCGACAAGAAGTGGAATAATTTCCGGGCTTACGGCCATCTCCGGCGGCCAAAAGCCACGGGGTTTTTCTCCAAATAACCGTAGATACTCCCGTACCGCCATCGCCACCTGTGCCCTGGCGTCTTCCGGGAACTTGAAACGGTCGGGGAGGGCCAATCCCGGGCTCGCACGCAAGGCGGAGTGATTATCCAAAAGCAGGGGTAAAATAGGATGGTAATAAGCGGTAGTGATGATCTCTATCTGCCTCTTCTCCTGCAAGCGGCGATGCTCCGGAATTACTTTTTCCATAATGGAATAATGATAATTGATTAATTCTTCCTTTTCTTCTTCCTTGAAATTACGGCCTTTTTCCACTAAACCGCTGAGAAACAAATCTTTCTCCCTTATCTCAGGATCTATCCAAACCAGGTTAAACCAGATCTGCAGGTCAAGGTAATCCTGTGTTGTATACTTTTTAAGGGCCTTTTCTACTTCTTCCGGTTCGGTGACCCTCCCCTGCCTTTCCAAGAGCTGCCGGTAATAATTATGCCGGTCAATTACTCTTTCCCACTGAATATCAAAAAAATGCTGCAGGAGAAACCTCTTTTCCCCCTCGTTGAGGTCTCCTGCTCTCTTCATTACTTTCAAGTAATAATCAACTGCATTATTATAGAGGTAACCTTCGATCTGTTCCAAAAGGGAAGGGCTCAGGCTAAAAGTCTGCTTAATCTGCGGATAGTTTTTCAGGATTGCCGCCATCTGGTAATAATCCTTGGTCGCATGAAGCCTTACCCAGGGCATAATAAATTCTCCGCGCCCGGTATCGAGATAATAGGGCTGATGTTGATTCCAGACAAAGGCAATGTACAGTACGTTTTGAGGCAATTGTACTCCTCCTCAAGAATTTATGCACAGCTCAATATTAAAATTGCTATCCGCTCCGGAACCCAAAGTCAGATCCCAGTTAGGCACGATTACCGACTGCTGATAAACCCGTTCCAGGCCTCCTTCTGACTGGGATACTGTCTCAATCGGAAAACGCCAGACCCTGGCCGCAGGGGAGAAACGTAGAGCAACCTCCAGCTTTCTCCACTCATCAAAGATCATTAACTCTTCTACTTCCTCCTCTTCACCCCTGCCGGCAAGATGAGTTTCACCCAGTGCCCTCCCCGGGATATGATAATACCGCTCCGGTGAATCGCCGGATAAAAAAGCAAGGTTAAATTCTGAGCCAAATTTGAATGGCAACTCCTTTTCTCCTGTATTCTGCAAATTATACTCTATTTTTATGCTTTGTGAGGAGGTCTCCAGAAAAATTTTTTTACGCAGCAACAGCTCACCCTTATCCACTGCTCCTCTGCGTTGGAAAGAAACCGTCACTTTTCCCTGCAAGCGCTCTATCTCAGCTTTATACGGCTGCAGCAAGAAATCCCCTGTTTCAGTAAATGTACCCCTGCTAAAGGAGTCAAGGTCGGTTTCCGGAGGAAGGAAATGGTCAAGCAGCGCTCCCCGCGGGTAGCGGTCATATACAAGAAAATCCTGCAGCCCATCCTCTTTAACCGCGAATCTTTTATGAATGGTTTTAACTCCATTATTCACGTTAGAAGATTCATTCCCGTTATTTTTAATTATTTCCTGCTTGAGAAGATCATCATGATAGGTTTCCTTCCTCCTGGTTAGAGTATCAAGCAGGTTTACCGCCGCAGGGCGGTAAGATAATTCCCAGAGGCTGCCCCCCAGGTTAGGAGAAAGCAACAGGCCATAATACTCGTTGTTAAGGATGATTTCCTGAAAACCGTCATAATCCCTGTCTTCTACTTTAATCTCAAGCCAGTTATCCCGTGGATGCAGCTCCCTGACAATAATATTTTCTGCTTTGATCAGGTTTTCATAAACAGCCGCACGCAGAAAGTTTAGATAAAGCCCGCCGAAAACCCCGTGCCAGTACGCGCAGTTGCACTGGGCAGCCCAGATAAAATCCCTGGCCTTTTGCCGGGCTCTTTTACGCGTTACCTGCGGCAATCTTTTTCTTACAGCGAGCATTTTTTTATGCATGCGGTTGCTCTCCGGATAACGTACGAGGAAATTCCGCCAGTAACCCCCGGCCCATTGTTTCATCTCCCTGTAAGAGGCGGCAGGAAGGTAAACCCGGTCACGGGGGGGATAGCTCTTTATATATTCGCTAAAAGTTGTTGTTTTAATCCAATCCTCATTATCAGTCAGCATTTGAAAAAAATTTTCTAACCAGCCCTCTTCATAGACATGTTTATGAGTTCCGGGCCAAACACCAAATTTTTCTCCATCGTCAGCAAGAACAGCAAGTGAACCCGGGCTTTTAGATGCAAGGCTTCCCAGAAATTCTTTAGTCTCTTCTATTTTCTCAAATGGAATTAGGTAGCGCAGTTTCTCGCTAATCGGGAAAATTTTTAAAGGACAGCCCTCCTCCTCGGTTATATAATAACCAAGCAGTTCTTCACTTTTCATCCCAATCTCCTGGAAATGAGCGTCGTCAACCACAACATAACGGATTCCGGCTTCAAACAGCGGGCGGGCCAGATGCGGTTCCCAGATACGTTCGGCAAGCCATGCACCGCTAACTTCCGTCCCTAACCTGTTTTTAAGATAGCGGCTGAGCTTAAGAATCTGACCTTTTTTATCGCTATCCGGGATAACCGGTAAAATTGGTTCATAATACCCCCCGCCCATAAGCTCCACCTGTCCTTTTTCTACCAGTTCGCGCAAAGATATGAGAAAGGAAGGTTCGTTTTTCTCAATCCAATCCAGCAGAGAGCCGGAATAATGAAGAACAACCTTAAGGGATGGATAGCGCTTTAATACTTCAACAAAGGGTGCATAGGCATTCTCAAATGCCGCTGCAAATACCTCGGGCAAATTCCCAACCGGCTGATGGTTATGTAACGCTAAAATAAACGATACAGGCTTTCGTTGAGTCTTTTTTTCTTCTTTTTCAATCGTTAAAGCAGAGCCTTCATCCAGATACATAATCTCATCACCTCATATTTAATCAAGCAAAAATAGGTTGCCCCGCAGTTTCCTTTTTATTCAACATTTACGCCCGGGTTTGTTACAGCCGGGGCAGTTCAATATTTCTTGCTTTTTCTTGATTAATTGTATCGGGGTGCAATAATAATTCACCTGTAGGGAATAATAAATTTCAAAAGAAAAAAGAGGTGATACTTTATATGCACCCATCCAGCAGGGAATATTTAGACGGAGAAGAAAACCTGCCGCTATATTATGGGGAAGATTATCTTGTACTCCTCCCACGGGACCCTTACTGGATTTTTGCTTACTGGGAGATCAGCATACCCACCAGGCTCAGCTTCGAATCAGAAGTTCAAAAAACGTGGGAATCATTGCAGCTGGCTTTAAGAGTTTACCGTTATAATGCTCAAAGAACGGGAAAAGAAAGCCATTTTGATATACAGATCGACTCTTCCTCAGATAACTGGTATATAAAAGCTGGAGTCCCCGATAAACAATACCAGGTCGAACTGGGATGTTATTTGCCGGATAAAGGGTTCCACGCCATCCTATCTTCTAATATCGTCTCCACGCCGAGAGACAGCCTCAGCGATGTCGTTGACGAAAACTGGCGTTTGCCGGACTGGCAGGCCAGGCGGCTATACTGGCGAATTTCACGCAGCAATATCAGCTCTCTGGAAATGATAAAATGGGGAATTTCCCAGCGTTAACGACCACTTCGACAACCGGCACCACTACAGTCGCAGCTGCGCAAATCCCATATCTTTTTCCCAGGGGAAAACACCTAAAGATCAGGAGGTAGTGAAATACATGGTGAAAGGCTATCTGGCGTTTATTTTTCATTCTCATTTGCCCTATGTACGCCATCCGGAACACAAGCAGTCTTTAGAAGAAAAATGGTTTTTTGAAGCTATAACCGAATGTTATATTCCTTTTATTAGGGTATTCCAGGGGCTGGAAAGGGACAACATCGATTACTCCGTCACTTTTTCACTTTCACCAACTCTATTGGCAATGATGGAAGATCCCTTTTTACAGGATCGGTATGCAGAATACCTATCCCGTCTGCAAGAACTTGCCTGCAGGGAGGAAGAAAGAACGGCAAACGATCCGGCCTTCGCACCACTGGCACGTATGTACCGGGAAAGAATCGATTATACATCGTACATATATAATGAAAAATATGGAAGGCGCCTGGTGGAGGCTTTTAAAGAGCTGCAGTACGGAGGACATGTCGAGCTGATCACCTCTGCAGCCACACACGGCTTTCTACCGCTGCTGGGAATCCAAAAAGAAGCGGCATACGCTCAGCTCGCCGCCGGAGTGGAATACTATCAAAAGATTTTCGGCAACACACCCCGGGGCATCTGGCTGCCGGAATGCGGTTATGAAAGCAGCCTGGAGGATATTATGAGCGAGCTGGGCTTGCATTACTTTGTTACGGCTACACATGGAGTGCTCTATGCCTCCCCACGGCCAAAATACGGCGTTTACAGTCCTATCCTGACTCCGGGAGGCCTTGCCGCCTTCGGCAGGGATCCTGAAACGTCCCAGCAGGTCTGGAGCTCAAAAGAAGGTTACCCGGGTGATTATAATTACAGAGAATTTTACCGGGATATTGGATACGACCTAGATTTGGATTACATCGGGGAATTTCTCCATCCTGCCGGGCTTAGAGGCAACACGGGCTTTAAATATTACCGTATTACAGGGCCGACAAATCATAAAGAACCCTATAACCGGGAGTGGGCACTGGAAAAAGCCCGTGAACACGCCGGTAACTTTATGTTTAACCGTGAAAAGCAAGTTGAATACTACGGGGAGATTATGGATCGGCCTCCGCTCGTCGTTGCACCATACGACGCGGAGCTGTTCGGCCACTGGTGGTTTGAAGGGCCGGAGTGGATCGATTATCTCTGCCGCTTAATAGAAAAAACCCAAAACATCAAGCTGATTACTCCAGGTAAGTACCTGGAACAGGAATACCCTCTGCAGCTCTGTACGCCAAACGCATCAAGCTGGGGTGATAAGGGCTATAACGAGGTCTGGCTGAATGGCAAAAATGACTGGATCTACCGTCACCTGCACAAAGCAGGGGAAAAGATGACCGCGCTGGCCACAAATTTTCCCCGCTCCGAAGACATACTGAAGAATGCACTGAATCAAGCCGCCAGGGAACTGCTGCTGGCCCAGAGTAGCGACTGGCCTTTCATTATGACAACCGGAACCATGGATATGTATGCAAAATCAAGGATTACCAGCCATCTCATCCGTTTTCTGAAGCTGGAACGGCAAATCTGGGAAAACAGGATTGACGTCTCCTGGTTGCGCCAGCTCGAAGCTACAGACAATCTGTTCCCGCACCTGGATTACCATCTGTTCCAGAACCTTGAGCAAACCGTTGCCGTGGAAAAAGATAGGTTGGCAGAAATAACAT
>JAAYOY010000193.1 GCA_012520035.1 Bacillota bacterium | reverse complement strand
GGACATTAAAAATAAAAATTATCGGTACGCCAGGACACACTGCCGGAAGTATTACCCTCGATATTAACGGAGTCCTGTTTACCGGGGACACCCTTTTTAACTTTTCAATCGGACGTACTGACCTTCCAGGCGGCTCTTACCGCCAGATTATCCAGAGTATCAAGAACAAAATAATGCCCTATCCCGATGAAACTAAAGTGTTTCCGGGGCATGGGCCGGCAACAACCGTTGGGGAAGAGCGGCGTTTTAATCCCTTTCTGTCCTGAATGTATGCCGGGAATAATTGAATAATTATTTGCCGGAGGTAGTTTATTTTTTCAAAGTAATTTGGTATAATTGCTGATGTGTACAACGCCCTGATTATTGATTTCATCGGAAGAGGTGGCTGCCGTGATAACCAATCCTGAAAGATTTATTATAGTATCGGCTGCAGCGGAAGCGGGTTACGCTCTTACAGCATTTGACGCTGCTTTGCTTAAAGCAGGAATAGGAAATGTTAACCTTGTAAAGATTAGCAGTATTTTACCGCCGGGATGCTATGAAGAAGAAAACGGTATTGTTTTTCCTCCCGGGGCTTTTGTCCCAACGGCATACGGATCCATTTGCAGTGAAATTAAAGGGGAGCTGATCGCTGCTGCTGTAGGCATTGGTTTTTCATATGACACCTTTGGCGTTATTATGGAGTTTTCCGGAAAATGCAGTGCTGAGGAAGCCAGGGCAAATGTTGAGGCAATGATCAAAGAGGCATTTCTCAATCGCAATGAAGAGCTAAAGGGTATGAAGATAAAGAGTGTGGAGCACAGGGTTAAAAAGGCCGGCGCTGCTTTGGCTGCTGTGGCCCTCTGGTAATAAATTTTGGTAATAAATATGAAGCATTTTCCCGGGCTAATTGTATGTTTGTTTTTACAAATAATTTTCCAGCAAGGTTGGTGACGGGTTAAAAGATGGAATTGTGGTATACCGAGAAACAGACTCCTGATTTGGGTTTTTCCTGCAAAGTAAAAGAAACATTATTCCGGGCCAGAACGGAATATCAGGAAATAGCAGTAATCGACACTTACCAGTTTGGTAGAATGCTTGTTCTGGATGGTATGATTCAAACCACGGTTTCAGATAATTTTGTTTACCATGAAATGATTGCCCATATTCCCATGAGGACCCACCCTCATCCGCAGAATGTACTTGTTATTGGAGGGGGGGACGGAGGGGTTGTACGTGAAATATTAAAGTACCCTGATGTAGAAAAGGTTACACTGGTAGAAATTGATGATCAGGTTATTCAAGCTGCCAAACGCTTTTTACCGGAAATCAGTTCTTCACTGGAAGACCCCAGGGTAGATCTGCAGGTTGCCGATGGGATAGAATATGTTCGTTCTCTTGATAATTCATGTGATATTATCATAGTTGATTCAACTGAACCGGTGGGTCCGGCGGTCGGACTCTTTGGTTCTCCTTTTTATGAAGCGGTTTATCGAGCGTTAAAAGGCGATGGCATCCTGGTTGCCCAGACAGAGTCACCTTTTTTTAACGCTGATTTAATCAGAACAGTGTTTCGTCGCATAAATGCGGTTTTCCCACATACGTACCTTTATCTTGCCTCTGTCCCCACTTATCCGAGCGGTCTCTGGAGTTTTACCCTCGGGTCAAAAAATTTCAATCCTTTGCAGCCCGCCGGCAGCTATGTTCCTAAAGGCACTAAATATTATAATGCGGAGATTCATGTCAGTTCATTTTCCCTTCCTCATTTTGTAAGAGAATTACTAATAGATTAATATAGATTAACTAATAAGATAAGAAGAAGGGATTTAGTTATAATGTCTTTTGCATATCCTCCCATGGAAAGGGCCGGTATTTTTATGTCCTCCGGCGATGAACTGGAAAAGGCCAGAGGGGTTATTTTGGGCGCACCTCTGGACGATACAGGCTCATTCAGACCAGGCACCCGTTTTGCACCGTTATCTATCAGAGCGGTATCCAGTGCGCTGGAAGAGTATAGTATTAACCTGGGCAGGGATTTGCGCGATATTTCCTTTTTTGATGCAGGTGATTTTGTTCTGCCTCCCGGCAATACCATTACTTCACTTGATACTATTGCCAGGGGAGTATCAGCTTTTATTAATAAAGGAAAGATGCCCTTTATTTTAGGAGGAGAGCATACTGTAACTCTTGGTGCTGTACAGGGATGTTTGAGCAAATATAAGGAAATAACCGTTATTTTTATCGACGCCCATGCGGACATGCGTCCCTCTTACGGGGGGGTTATACAATCACATGCTTCTGTTGCCTATCTGTTGCAGCAGTTAAAAGGAGTTACCATCTATCAGTTCGGGTTGCGTTCTGCCGACAGGGAGGAGATGGCACTTATCAATAGGGGAAAAGTGTTCAAGTATAGAGTGGTGGAGCCATTAACAGAAATATTACCGTTACTAGATGGTTCTCCATTATATATAACAATTGATATGGACGTTGTTGATCCTGCTTTTGCGCCAGGAGTTGCCGCACCTGAGCCCGGAGGCATATCTTCCGGGGAGCTACTAAATATTTTTCCTTTGCTGGAAGCCGTGAAGGGGCAGGTAATTGCTTTGGATCTGGTTGAAATATGTCCACCTTATGATTATTCCCAGATCACAGCCCTCCTGGGTGCAAAGATTATACGTGAAGCCCTGCTTACTTTTTTATAAACATTTTATTTATTATTTAGAAGGAGTTGAAAGGATGGCTGCCAAGTATATTTTTGTCACGGGAGGTGTTGTATCTTCGCTTGGAAAAGGTATAACAGCAGCCTCTTTGGGGTGTCTTTTAAAAAGCCGCGGATTCAGTGTGACTATTCAGAAATTAGACCCCTATATAAATGTTGACCCTGGTACAATGAGCCCGTTTCAGCATGGAGAGGTTTTTGTGACCGATGATGGAGCAGAAACTGATCTGGATCTGGGTCATTATGAAAGATTTATAGATTCTAATTTGACCCAAAACAATAACGTAACGACCGGTAAAATATACTGGTCGGTAATTAATAAGGAGCGTTCAGGAGAATATCTGGGAGGAACCGTGCAGGTTATCCCTCATATAACAAATGAAATAAAGGCAAATATTAAACGTGTTGCCGAAGATCCCCGGGTTGAGGTAGTGATTACGGAAATAGGCGGTACGGTGGGAGATATTGAAAGCCTTCCATTTTTGGAAACCATACGCCAGATGAAGACAGATCTGGGAAAGGAAAATGTCTGCTATATTCATGTTACACTGGTTCCTTTTATCGAAGCCGCCGGAGAGCTTAAAACGAAACCTACCCAGCACAGCGTAAAAGAACTGCGCAGCATAGGTATACAACCTGATATTATTGTCTGCCGAACGGAACATTCCCTTACAGATGATATCAAGGACAAAATTGCTCTTTTCTGCGATATTAAATCCCGGGAAGTGATCCAGAACAAAAGTGCTTCCAGTATCTACCGTGTTCCGTTAATTCTTAAGCAGGAAGGGCTGGATAAGATCGTTCTGGAAAAACTGGGGTTGCCCTTTCGGGAAGCAAATCTAGAAGAATGGGAGAAACTGGTGGAGAAGATTGATAATCTTCAGGAAAAGGTTACCATAGCCCTTGTAGGGAAATATACCGCTTTAAGAGATGCATATCTCAGTGTGGTCGAGGCGCTCGATCATGCCGGCATCTATTACGATACCGAGGTGGAGATACGCTGGATAGAAGCAGAACATATAGAAAGTATAACCCTGCAAGAGAAGGAACAACTTTTTAAAGATGTTCAAGGCATTATAGTTCCCGGAGGATTTGGGAGCCGGGGCATTGAAGGTATAATACAAGCGGTGCGCTTTGCCCGCGAAAGCGGGATACCATTTTTAGGCCTTTGCCTGGGCTTGCATTGTTCCGTCATAGAAGTGGCAAGAAACGTATGCGGTATGAAAGGCGCCCATTCCACGGAATTTGATCCCCTGACGCCTTTTCCCGTAATTGATTTACTACCGGGCCAAAAAAAGGTTTCCAACAAGGGTGGTACTATGAGACTGGGTCTTTATCCCTGTAAACTTTTGTATCCCAGCAAGGCGGGTGAGGCCTATAAACAAGAGATAATCTATGAAAGGCACCGGCATCGCTATGAGTTGAATAACCTCTACAGGGATGAGCTTCAAAATGCCGGGTTTATCTTCAGCGGAATCTCCCCGGACAATAGGCTGGTGGAAATTATTGAGTTAAAGGACCATCCGTGGTTTGTTGCCTCTCAGTTTCACCCCGAATTCAAATCCCGGCCTAACAGGCCCCACCCGCTATTCAAAGAATTCGTGAGAATGTCCCTTCGCCAAAAACAAGGGCAAGAGAAATAAAATGCGAATCTTAACACCTTATTATTCAATAATCCAGCAGGAATGAATTATCAAAAGTAGAAATAAGATATTATAAAACATATTATTAACAAACACGAAGAAATAAATCTTTTTTCGGGCAGTTGGCGGTTACTCTGGTGGGCGGAAGAAGCCTTTTTAAAGGAATTTTTTTTGCCGGAAAGGAGATATTATGTTTAAAGAACTGCTCGAGGATTTTTTCTATATATTTAATTTTAAAAAAAAGGTGCCGCATTTAATTCAAAGTAGGAATATCTGGCATGGGCTTCTTGTTTACCAGGCCGTTAACCTGCTTTTATCGCTTGCCGCTATTAAATATGCAGGATCCAAATGGGAAGAAGTTATTTTGGCCTTACTTCAGGGGCTCAATTTTACTGTTACCCCGGAAATAACCGAAAGCATATTCAGTGTTATACCCTTAACCGCCCTGTTGATAAATCTAGCTTTTGGGCCGCTATGTTTTTTACTGATGGTTGCAGTTTTTAATCTTACCGCAGAGTTATTCGGCGGGACAAATGGTCTCTCAGGTTTGGGGGCTATTTTGGGTTACGGGCACTCCCCATACTTATTTGCTGCGATTGGGTTGATATTAACCCGCAACAGCGCTCTTTATGTTACAGGTATACTTTTACTGCTTATTTTCTTATGGTCTTTGGGACTGAAAATAGCTGGATTAAAACAGGTATATGGTTTTTCGTGGGGCCTGGCTGTGCTGGTATACCTTATGCCGGCTATATGTTTTTTGGTCGCACTTACCCTTTTTTTACTTCTGGCAATCGTCTTCTTAATTCCGCTTGTAATGCAATCTATAAACGTTTCTTCTTTTCTGACGCATTATTTTATGCATTAACTTATGCATTTATTTGCTTAAGTGCGACACTTTACACTTTATTTAAGAAAGGGGAGATAGAATGAAACTTGTAACGTTAAGAGATGTCCTGGGTAAAGCTGAAAAAGGCGGCTATGCAGTGGGGGCTTTTAATGCCAACAATATGGAGATCGTGCAGGCTATTATCGAATCTGCCGTAGAGGAGCGTTCCCCGGTAATAATTCAAGCCAGCCAGGGTGCAATAAAATATGCCGGGCTGGATTTTATTGTTGCCATGGTGATGGCGGCTGCCGAGTCCGCAGATGTCCCCGTTGTCCTGCACCTGGATCACGGCACTGATTTTGACCAGGTTATGCGCTGTATCCGCCGGGGGTTTAGTTCAGTAATGATTGATGGTTCCAGGTTGCCCTTGGAGGAAAATATTTCAATTACCAAGAAGGTGCTTGAGGTTGCCAGAGCGGTAGGTGTTTCCGTAGAGGCTGAACTTGGAAAAATTGGGGGAACCGAGGATGATATCTCCGTTAGTGAACGGGATGCACTCTTTACCGATCCTCAGG
>JAAYOY010000192.1 GCA_012520035.1 Bacillota bacterium | reverse complement strand
TCCAGTATGGCATAAGCCTCCTCGGAACCCAATGCTGCGGGGATATCCAGCGCCCTGGGCAGCATTCTCCGCTCGCCCCGGCTGTTCTCTTCCACTTCGCGGTAGATCAACCGCTGGAAAATGGAAGCATCCGGAGTAAAGCGCTGCCCCATGAAACGGAAACCCTTAATCTCCTGTTCCCGGTCAGGCTGTATATCTGCATCAAAGATGGGAACGGAGTTGATAGCCGGAGGTTCCAACTCGCCTGCCGCCTGCATAAATGCCTCCCACCTCTTATCGCCGGAAGCCAGGTCCCCCAGCGCCACACCGGCACCATAGATTTCTTGCAGCAGCTCCTGATACTCCAAATAGGATAGATCGTCGCTCTTTCCTACAAAAAAACAGGTGGGCCGGTAGATTTTATCCCATTTTTGATAATTATCGTCCGTGCTAAGGGCAAGGGTCATTAGAACCGCAGATCTGGTTTCATCCTCGCTTTTCAGACGGAAGGTCATCCGCCCGTACCACATCATGGTTTTAAAATATGACTGCAGGAGTTCGTCAGTATCGTAGTGCCCCCGGGGAATGTACTGGGAATAATCCTCCTTCAGGGCCTCCAGGGCATCCAGATCCTGCCCCACATTCATCAGGGGGGAAACCTGTATGCTGGCGCGATCCTCAATAAGCTCAAGCTCCTGCTCCACTAACCCCTGCACATCTTCATGAACGGGCATTTGCAGGTCCAGCAGCCTCCCCGCCACAGAGAAAAAGCCCAGGTTCCTTTTGGCAGCGTTCCTCCATGCGGTATCTTTAAGGGCTGCATACTGCTTTTCAGACTCGGAGAGCATGGATGCGGTAAGCTCCCTTAACTCGGGCATCAGCTTATCTTTTTCTATAACCCTCAACAGATGGCTAAAAAAAAGGTGGTAATTGTGGAGCATAGAATCGGTGGTAATAAAGCTGGGCACCGGCTCATAAGAATTCATCTCATAGAGCATAAAAAACTCCCGGTGGTATGTGTTTGGCACTACTACAAAGCCGTTTTCCACCAGCATCTGCTCCGCTTCCGGGGAGAGCTGAAACATCTCCCTGTTGGTTACATTGTTCAGTCCGGGCTCCACCCGGTAAGGCTTTACCGCCGGGGCAAAATCCACCGGTTCCTCCTGGTAAGCGGCAAACTCCAGGTTCAGCTCCGTCGGTGGAAAAACCGTTTTACCGGTATAGCCTTGTTCTTTTTCGGCAGAACCTTGTCCCCCCGGATGATCACCATGCTCATTTTGTTCAGAACCGCTTCCGCAGCCCGAGGCAAAGGCAAACAGGAGGAGAAAAAGGCAGACCATACATACACATGATTTTACTTTTTTCTGCACCGGATAAATCCCCCTTTAATCAATTTCTAAATCGCTTAGGAAAAATCACCTGTTTATTGTCCAACCTTCTTTATCTATATCTATTAGACGGAAAAAACAATTATATGGTTCTCTCCTTAAAAAATAATGCCGGCAATAATCCTTTTGCCTTTTAGAAACAGGCGGATGAAAGAGGAAGCAGCATAGTGCTTGTCTCCCAGGCATAGCCATCTGTAACTATTGTAATGGCGCCGTGCAGATCAGTCCTGTAAATCTGCACATAATTATCCTGCAGGATGCCAAGTACAGCCGGGTGCGGATGGCCAAAGGAATTGGATCCAACGGATATTACAGCCGTATGGGGAGAAACACGGTTAAGCAATTCCGTGAGATTCTCAAAATAGCCGCCGTGATGCGGCACCTTTATAATCTGGCACTCCGGCAGAAGTTCTTCTTCTAAAAGGTACTCCACCGCCTTCCCTTCAATGTCGCCCGTAAAAAGGGCACCTGCTCCCCTGTAGCGAAGATGTAAAACAAGTGAATTGTTATTGCCATCACTGCTTGTCCCGCTGAACAACTGTGAAGGCGGGCAAAGGACATCAAGATAAACATCCGCTCCCAGTTTAAATGTATCCCCTGCTTCGACAATTTCCCGGGTAATATTTTTCTTTTCCACCAGATCCAAAAACCCCTGGTAAGCCGGCAAATCAGGAAGATCGGCATTCGTAACCAGCATATCCACCGGAAACTTATCTAACACGGCCAGCAACCCCCCGTAGTGATCTTCATGAGGATGGCTGACAATCACCATGTCCAGCTTCTTGATGCGGCGATACTCCAGAAAAGGAACCACAGCATAGCGGCCGGGTTCGTCGATTTCCCCTTTGAAAGCGGAATTTCCGCCACCATCCAGAAGAATATTATGTCCCATGGGAGTACGGATAAAAATAGCGTCTCCCTGCCCCACATCCAAACAGACTATCTCCAGCTTTTTGGGAGCTGTCCCGGGCAAATCTAACCATATTAATAAAAGCGCCGGAATTAAAATCAAGATCAGCAAATGGAAAGGACGGAGATACTGCCTGACCCGGGACATTAATGGAACCATTAATTTCCATCCACCGGCCAGGAGCAACAGTAATAGATAGTATAATAGAAGTTCCCCAATCCGGGGAGGAAATACTCCGATATATGCAAAGGGAAGAGAAGCAGCTTTGCCGGCGATAAGCTGAATATAAACAAGAAGGGGATAGCCAGCCAGGTTCAAAATAGAACCCACCGGGGGAAAAACCAGGCCCAGCAATGCGGCAACAAGCGCCAGGCCCAGCAGCAGGGACATTACCGGTAAAATAAGCATATTGGGGAAAAGGGCTATTAGGGATATCTCCTTAAAATAATAAGCAGTAAGGGGAATTACGCCCAGCTGCGCCGCCAGGGTAACAGCCGCCAGGGAAGATATTGTTTTTATCATTTCGGGAGATATAAAAGAGGCTATCCTGCTAAGTATCCGGGATATTTTCTCTGTTAATAGAGGAGTAAACAATATTATCGACAGCGTCGAAAGATAGGACAACTGAAAACCTACCGTAAAGAGTAACAGCGGATTGAAAACAAGGATGACCAGCGCTGAGGCTGCCAGAGCAGTGGGGACGTCATTGTATCGTCCAAGTTGAACGGCCCCCATAGCCATAAGGATCATAATAAAAGCTCTCAAAGTGGCCGGTTTACAACCGCAGATATAAACATAAGCAAAAAGAAGCAATACAGAAAAAAGAAAGGCCTGCCACCCTTTTAGCCCGACCCTTTTTGCGGCTGAAATTATAAAAGCCGCTATCAAGCCCACGTGCAGACCGGATACGGCCAATAAATGCGAAATACCCGAAGCCCTGAATATCCGTTCCATATCCGGATCCAGCGACCTTCTCTCCCCGAAAAGCATCCCCGCCAGCAGGCTGCCCTCGTTTTGCGGCAGATAAGCCCCCAGTACGCCCGTCATTTTATCCTTCACCTCAAGCGCTGTTCGACGAAAACGTGATAGTTCGGGAGAAAAGCCCAGAGAGGATAATTCCGAAGCCTTTCCATAAAAAGTTGCCGCCACCCCCTGAGTTTCCAGGTATGCCCGGTAATCAAAACCTCCCGGATTACGCCTTTCCTTCGGTTCGTAAAGTAGACCCCGCAGAGACACTTGTTGGCCGTAGGACAGGTTTAAAAGAGCTTCGTTTTTATCCGGATCCCGGCTTTGTCCAACAATATCTCCGCCTTTAGACGAGGAACTGCTTCTCCTGTTCCCCCCTGGGGAAACTCCCTCATCATTGCCCCGGACGGTTTCCTCCAGACGGAGAGTAACCCTCACCTTGCCGTTTACCGTATGTTCCTCACCCCGACAGACTATCGTTTCAGAACGAAGGACGAAAACCACCTCGCCTTCCTGCCAGAGGGGTTCGTCTTCCACCATTCCGAGCAAAGTACAGCTTTCACCGCCAAAATTACGGATATTTCCGCCGACCTGTTGCAGGGATAAATTATAAGCCATGCTGCCGGCCGCAAGGAAAATAATAAAAAATGGGAAAAAAGTCTGCAGGCCGTCCCTCTTTGAAAGCAGATTAAACAAAACCCAGGCCAGGGCGGCAAGGGCCAGGTAAAAGGATACCGGAAGGGAAATACAATAACGTCCCAGGATTATACCCAGGACGTAAAAAACGGTGCTAAAAACCAGGAAACGGGACATTCAACCGGCTCCTTTCAGGAAGTAGATCTATTTAATTATACCACTACCACTCCCTGATACCTTTCTCTTTTTTTGCATCTGAACTTTGTTTTTTTCCCGGTTATTATATTTCTTTTCGATAAGCGTTTTCCAGTGTTATTTTCACATATTCATCGATCCCAGAAAGGTTATCCCTCTCCCTGGCGCCGCCCATAATAAGGTTAGCCGGATCTGCTGTTCTTAAAGCATTTAACTCCGCTTCGGTTGGGAAAGGGGCTGTTTTTAGATCTTTTGATATCTTAAGATCCCAGCCCACTGAAGCTTTCACATCATCTATCTTTACTCCAGGATAGATGGTATCCAAGTACATCTCTCTTGTCTCAGAATCGAAGTAGAAAAGAGCCTTATCGGTAACAACTGCCGAAGGACCATCTCCAAGCAAGCCGGCTCTCTCCCTTGCCCCCGGGGTTCCATCTAAAAAGCCTGGTGTAGTTAAATAGTCCACCTTTTCAACGAAACGATGTCTTTCCAGTTTCATCATTACAACTACTCGCCCTACCGAGGAGCCAATATCGTTTCCTCCACCGCTTCCAGGCAAGCGAACTTTTGGTTTGTAGTAATCGCCTTCACCAAATATTGCAGTGGTATTCAAATTTCCATAGCGGTCAATCTGTGCAGCTCCTAAAACTCCCACATCGTAAAAACCACACTGCAAATCTCCAAATACATGCCACTCAGAACTAAGGCTTAAAGCATAATCAGCAGCTGAAGAATCCCCCACGTTAAAATCCACCCTCATTTTTTCCGGCCCAATGGAGCCGGACTCATATACAAGGCTTAAATGAGGTGCATGAAAACGCTTGGCTAAAATTCCAGCGACCAAGGGAATCCCGATACCAACAAATACGTTTTCCCAGTCCTTAAATTCTTTACAGGTCATAATAGCCATCATCTCTGCAGGAGTATAGTTACGACCATCCATGGATAGATCACTCTCCTTAAAATGTTATATAACTCCTTCAATTCTCTAAGCATGAATACGGTTAAACTGACGTTCCAGGTATGTCAATTTTTGTAACCGGCTCCAGCCAACCTTATTACAATATGCATTATGATCTTCGCATCCAAATACATAAGTATCCAACCATTTTAAAAATCCCTCACGAGTACTGCTGGTCTTGTGATACTCCCCGCAGAAGAGTACATCGTAAGCGTAGTAACCATAACAAGACTGAGGATGACAACCATAGGGCACTTGTACCACCGCATCCACACAATAAAAGGGAATAATGGTTAAATTACCGTTTCTTCTGATCTCTTCCGGGGATACTATTTCTTCACAAGTAATGACCGTATGCTTGGCTGCTCGGACCTTATTTTCATCATTGCCGGTGAAACCCCAAACCTGAGCATTGCCCATTGCGTCGGCACGCTGGACATGTATAAAAGCTACATCCGGCCTGACTGCAGGTACAAGAGCCAAAGGTTTTCCTTCATACGGGTCATTTATTACTTTAATTCTTTTATTATATTTGAGTATATCTGATCCCAGCATAGAGCGGGTGGCCATAAAAGGAATATTTAATGCTCCGGCCAGGTAGCGCATACTGATAGCCGCATTAGACCAGTCCTCTACCTCAATAGGTTGAGGAACACCTTTCTCTACTGCTCTGCGGATATTAGGAGCAAGCCCAATCGCGCCGTAACCTAAATAAGCACCTTCCCACCTTTTTATACAACCGGCTCCCACCAGCAAGTCCATGATATCCGTTTTGCTATCATCGATAACGGTCAGCCCCTTGATTCCCTGTCTAATAATTTCATGCACTACCGCCACACAATCACGACCGATAAAACCGCCAAAACAAATTGTAGACCCATCAACTGCATACTTGCTGACTGCATCTTTTAACGACATTACTTTATTAGCATTATTAGAACCAACCTTACTGCTAACTGACATCATTTCTAACCTCCTGAATTGCCACTAAGTACAGCTTCAAAATATTTTTTATGGTAGCGGTATAATACCGCTATCCATCAGTATCTTTGTCTCTTCCCGGGCTCTCTTTATCTTCTCCTCCGCCATTTTGTATACTTCATCATATGTTAACCGCAGGCGGGCAACCCCTTCTTCAATAGCCTGCATGGCTGTTGCCGCTGCAATCCTGGGGAAAACCTCGAAATCGTCCATGGACGGCAAAATCTTTTCGGGGTTTAATCCTTTTTCAGCAGCACAGGCAGCCAGTTCTTTTGCTGCGGCGATGCACATGGTATCGGTAATCGTGCTGGCCTGAACATCGATAACGCCGCGGAAAATACCCGGGAAGCCAAGCGAGTTGTTGACCTGGTTGGGAAAATCTGAACGCCCTGTAGAGACAATGGCAGCACCGGCTTCTTTTGCTTCCCAGGGCCATATTTCCGGTACTGGGTTTGCACAGGCAAACACAATAGCATCCTTCGCCATCAAACTCACCCATTCTTTCTTAATGGTTCCAGGTCCCGGCCTGGATAGGGCAATAGCCACATCCGCTTTTTCCATGGCTTGCGGAATTCCCCCGCTACGCTGGCCGGCATTTGTCATTTTAATTATCTTAAGTTTTTCAACATGCCTTTCCCCTATATCATCTCTTCCTTGATGCAGGATTCCCTTGCTATCACAGGCAATAATATTTTCGGGTGCAGCACCCGCGGCAAGTAAGAGCCTGATTGTAGCCACGTTGGCCGCTCCTACACCAATTACGGCGATAGTTGCCTTTGCCAGGTCCTTGCCAACTATTTTTAGAGCATTATACAGCCCGGCAAGAGTAACACAGGCAGTACCTTGCTGGTCATCATGCCACACGGGGATATGACATTCTTGGCGCAAGCGTTCCAGAATATAAAAGCACTTGGGATTTTCTATATCTTCCAGGTTAATCCCACCAAAAGTTGGCTGCAGGAGCTTTACAGTATTAATTAGCTCATCCGGGTCCCGCGTATCAAGGCAAAGCGGAAAAGCGTCAACTCCTCCGAGATATTTAAAAAGAAGGGCCTTTCCTTCCATAACCGGCAAAGCTGCTTCCGGGCCGATATCCCCCAGGCCCAATACTCTCGTCCCATCCGATACCACCGCTACAAAATTTCCCTTATTTGTATATCTGTAAACATCCTCTTTATTGGCGTGAATCGCCAAGCAGGGAGAAGCTACGCCGGGGGTATACCAGATCGCAAAATCGTTGTAATC
>JAAYOY010000191.1 GCA_012520035.1 Bacillota bacterium | reverse complement strand
GTAAATAATAGTAAAACACAAAAATAAACCCCCTTCATTTATGAAGAGGACAAATCTAATTCAAAAAAAAATAATGGGGGTAGCTGGGCGCAGACAGCTATTATTTCACTATAATAAAAAAGAAGGCAACCGATTGCCCTCTACAAAAAAGAAGTCTGATAACTTTATGTTTTAAGATGGTGCCGGAGACCGGACTTGAACCGGTACGACCTCATTAAAGATCGAGGGATTTTAAGTCCCTTGCGTCTGCCTGTTCCGCCACTCCGGCAGAAAAAAAATGGAGGCGACACCCGGATTCGAACCGGGGATAAAGGATTTGCAGTCCTCTGCCTTGCCACTTGGCTATGTCGCCTGATAAATAAAATGGAGCGGAAGACGGGATTTGAACCCGCGGCCCTCGCCTTGGCAAGGCGATGCTCTACCACTGAGCCACTTCCGCATAGATGGTGCCGAGACCCAGAATTGAACTGGGGACACGAGGATTTTCAGTCCTCTGCTCTACCGACTGAGCTATCTCGGCATATGTATGGCGGAGCTGACGGGGGTCGAACCCGCGATCTCCGGCGTGACAGGCCGGCATGTTAGGCCACTACACTACAGCTCCACCTCGAAACATAGTATACACAATTATCATAGAAAAGTCAACTCCCTGGGCAGATAAAAAATGTGTTCATTAAATGTTCCGTGTCAGGTGCCCATTTTGTGATAATGTCATCCTGGGCAGATAAAACTTAGATTAGGATGTTAAAAAAATCTCAGGCCGAAAAGAATAAGCAAAGGCGATTAAGGTATTAGGTATTACTAAAGTTTACCTGTTTGCCGTTGCATAGTAAATAAGGCTTTGCAGCTCAATACTCAGGTCTACATTGTGAACATGAATATTTTCAGGAACGCGCAGTTTTACGGGAGCAAAGTTAAAGATAACATTAATACCGCTTTCAATAACCTTTTCTACTACCGACTGGGCATGTTCAGCGGGAACCGTCATTATGGCCACCTTAACATCGTATTTTTTGACGGTCTCTTTTAATTTGGAAATATCATTTATTTCTACATCAAGTATTCTCTGGCCGACGAGAGAAGCATCTATATCAAATGCAGCAACTACATTTACATAAGGATTTTTTTGAACATTGTAACGGATTAATGCAATACCCAGGTGCCCGGCACCGATAACTGTTATATTGGTTTGTTCATCCAGGCCAATGATTTTGAGGATTTTTTCCCGCAGGAATATTGTATTATAGCCGCTACCCCTGGTGCCAAATGCACCGAAAAAAGCGAGATCTTTCCTTATTTGTTCAGCGGAAAAACCGGTCTCTTCACTCAGTTCTTTAGATGATATTATTTCAACATCATTGAGGATAAGATTATCGAGTATACGCAAATAAACAGGCAGACGCCTGACTACCGACTTTGGTGCATATTTATGAACCATTGCTGCCTCCCACCTTTTTTAATATAGAATTTTCTAACAGGCCAATCATACCTTCCATATCATCTTTAAAAAAAACTGGAATAGCTTTCGGCACATTATTCATCAAGTCATCTCTGTCTTCCTCTTGATTAATAATTATTGCAAGCATCTGTTCCGGATTAATATCCAATTTTCCTTTTATACTTGACCAGATCTCTATTTTAGGGTAATCCCATCGTTTATAGCCTTCCAGTATTACACAATCCACATCCCCGCAAAGAGGAGCTATCTCTTCAGGTGGAGTATCCTTCTCTACCCGGCGAAAAATACTCAACCTAGATGGTGACGAAAGTACAACTGCACTGCTTCCTTCTTCAAAAAAATAAGCCGTATCGCTTCCAGCCCTGTCTACATCGCCATGATCCAGAGGATCGTGTTTGATTACCGCCACTTTATAGCCCCTTAATCGCAATTCTTTTACAAGTTTCCGGATATATGTCGTTTTACCGGTTTTACTGTGGCCGACTATGGAAATTATCGGTATCAATTCCCTATTACCTCCTTAGACAAATAATTCCAGTATTGGCAGGGCAATGACTTATTCTTTTATGATCATCGTTTGCCTCTGTTAAGCCTATTATTTCCATTTTCATGGGCATTTCCCGCGTTTCCCATTACTTGCTTTTATAATCAACAAATGGTAAACTTAACGAGAAAAATACGCTGTTAAACTATAGGAGCCGCTCAATAACAAGCAGGGAAGGAGGTTCGTTAATCTGGTTAATAATTTCATAGTAAAGCACTGTAAAATACTCCTGGTTTAAATTACGGCAATAATTAAGAAGGGTGTTCTTTTCTTCCCTACCCCCTTCATGACCGCTGTAGACAACCACGGTAACTACTCCGCCGGCGCACAGCAGCTGCAGGCTTTTTGCAAGGGCTTCTACAGTAGTATCCGGGCGGGTAATAATTTTATGGTTGCCTCCCGGCAGGTAACCGAGATTAAACATTACGGCTGCGACTTTTTCATGAACATGGCTATCCATACGTTCATGACCTGATTGTATCAGGTGCACTCGATCCGCTAAATTATTCGCCTCCAGAAGCCGGCGCGTGTTTACGAGGGCTTCGGGCTGAATATCAAAAGAAAACACCTTTCCTTTTTCACCAACAATTTTGGCCAGGAATAAAGTATCATGACCGTTACCACATGTAGCGTCTATTACCCGATCCCCATCCGAAACACAGGATGAAATATATTTTCTGGCCATCAGTACAGATTTATTAATAACGGCCATGTTCTCCTCCTCAAATTATTGATTAAATTTCTATTATTTCTTGAGGTGACGACATAGAATGAAAAGATATATGACTTGTTTACTGATAATGCTATGCTTGATTAGTGCATTGATCTTTACTTTTTTCTTGGCAGGCTGTAATACCGCGCCTGAAGGCCCTGCCAATTCGGAAGAAGAGGAAAGCCAGGATATTGAAATCGAGGATCCCGAAATAATTGAGCCGGCCCCGGTTGATGAAAGAGACCCGTCCCCCTACACCGGGCTTCCTGTTGACGAGATATTTGGCCGCCCTTATGCAATTATGATCGATAATCTTCCCGCGGCAAGACCCCAGTCAGGATTAAAGGATGCAGAACTGGTTTATGAAGTTCCTGTAGAAGGAGGAACCACACGGTTTATAACCTTCTGGCTGACACCTTATGAAAAAGATATCGGGCCTGTCCGCAGTGCCAGGCCATATTTTGCATACCTTGCGAAAGAACAGGACGCCATCCTGGCACACTGTGGATATTCTATCCATACAGAAGCAGTAATTAAAGAAATTAATCTAAAACATATAGATGAACGTTTTAACCCGCTGTATTTCAAAAGAGAAAAAAGCAGAAACATGCCTCACAACTTATATACAAACTTGTCCAGGCTGAGCCAGGGTGCGGAAAAATTCAACTATCTGCAAACTGAGGATGTAACCGTTGCCCCATTTTTTAATTTTGAAGAAAAGCAAGTATCCGAGAATATTGTATCACAAATTTCTGTTAGCTTCATCTCTAACAACCTTGTAGAATACCGCTGGAACCCGCAGCAGGGAATGTATACCCGATACAATGGAGGCAGCCTGTTTATTGATGCCAACGACGGTGAAGCGGTGCAGGTTAAAAACATTATTATTCAATTTGTCGATATCAGGACATTTACCGATGAAGGCCATTTAAAAATCGCAATGCTCGGAGAAGGAAACGGGCTCTATTTTTCAGAAGGCAGCGTGCAGGAAATTATGTGGCAAAAGGACAGTTACAGCGAAAGAACGCGTTTCCTGGATAAAAACGGCCGGGATATTAAACTATCAAAGGGAAATACCTGGATCCATCTCGTTCCTCAGTACGGCAAAGTAGAATGGTCTTTTTAGGAGAAACTTTTTAGGATGCTTTTAATAAATACTTCAGGTTAAAATTATTTCCTTATTCCTATCCCGGGCCTGTTTCTTACTGATGAACAAGTTTCCCTGAGAATCCATCCCGGCATATAAAGCATCCTTGACTGTTAGATTGCGTTTTTTAAATTCCCCTTCCAACCAGGAATGGCTGAGGTTGAGATAATCCAGATTTTCCTGAATGACCTCGCCGTCTAATACAAGAGGAACCGGAATAACTTCGTGTGATGGTGTAATATTCAAATCTTCCAGGGTAACCGGCCTTTTAGTACTTTTTACCATAACAGTCAGCTCCCCGGTTGTTTCAAGGATCGCATATTCCACATCGGAGATGTTAAAAACATTTTTCTCGCGCAGTTGACCCATTAAATCATTGATATTATACCGTTGCCTGCGCATTTCCCTATCCATGATTTCTCCCCTGAAAATAAGAACACTGGGGCAACCGTCTACAATCCTTCTTAAAGCTTTAAACTTTAAACATAAATAAGAGAGCAACACCTCTGCGCTTACGAGGACCAACATGGGAACTAAACCTGCATATAGCGGAACTGCCAAATCTTCTAATGGAAATACAGCCACTTCGGCAATCATAATCGCCACAACCAGGTCAAAAGTAGAAAGCTGACCCACTTCTCTCTTACCCATCAGGCGCATTACAAACAAAACAGAGAGATAGATAAGTAAAGTCCGATAAACAATACCAATAAAGGTCAATAATATCACCCTTTATATTTTCCCCTGCGGGGATTAAAATACAAAGGGTATTATATCCTATCTCCTTAAGATGTTAATCAGTATATTTCTTTTTCAAGATTAATGATCTGGACGCGCGTATCCAGGTCAATAAAATTGATTACTTTTCCCATCAGCCTTTCAATGTAAGCTTTTTCATTGCTTACAACTGTAAAACCTATTGTTGACCTCCTTATTATATCCAGGTGCCCAACTTCAGCAATAGAAATATTAAAGCGGCTTTTTAACCTCTCTATTATGCTTCTGATAATCTGCCTTTTTTCTTTTAAAGAATTGCCATCCATTAAATGCAATTCCAGCTTGCAAATTCCTACAAACATAACTCAGATAATGCCGGCCGTTTACCAAACAGGAAAAGGCTGACTCCTCCTTCCGCTTTCACATCAATATCATTTATAAGAATTAAGAATTATCAAGGAAAAAACAAATTCGCCAGCTCAAATTTTAAGCCGTCTGTAGCGGCGACTACCTTAATACCCAATTCTTCCTCGAGGTTCCGGGCAAGAAGATAAGGTTTCTGCTGCAGCATGGTCATACCAAAATGCGTTAAAATAGCTGTCTTCGGTTTAATCCCATCAATTATTTTTTTTGCCTGGTTGAAGCTTAAATGAAAAATATTTTCACTGATGTAATCCTGAAAAATTACCACATTAATGATCAGCAGATCGGCGTCTCCGTAATAATCTATTAACTCGGGGAAAAAAGCCGTGTCTGAAATTAAAGATATGCACCCGTACGGTAAATAAAATTTTACCCCATATGTTTCTACGGGATGTCGATGCCTTACAGGAGTCACTACTGAAAAAGGCATGCGATCTATTTTTTTGCCTTCCTTCAGATATACTATCTCGTCCAAAAAATCCCGCACATAAATCTGCACTACAGGATCCGGAGCATTAAAAGCATCCCCGGGAGCATATAAAAACCCTTTTTTATTTCTACCACCATTGGTCATGGATTCAATAATTACATTAACATCGTTGGAATGATCCAGATGGCGGTGAGTTAAAATAATCCCGTTTAAGGTGGAAGGATCGAGTTTTGGGCGGGACGAAAAGCAATTGAGAAGTGACCCGGGGCCGGGATCGACCAAAATTGCCTCTCCACCCAATGAAAACCAGAGGCCTCCGGATGCTCTCAACTGTCTCGAAACGACAAAACGCGCACCTGCAGTTCCTAAAAACTTTATAAAGTCACCCTGATAGATATTCATTTTTTTGTATCCACACATAATCACCAAATTTTTCTACTTAGCTCAACATAATACAATATACCACAAAGTTGGCTAAATTAAAAAGATCTATTGTACGGTTTTCTTTAAAGTTACGTGAAAAAAGCTATCGGCTCCTGCTAGTTTTTATCCAGGGCCGGGTATATTTTTCCTTAATAACGGTAATGATATTTGCGGAAGGGAGGGATATTCTATGATGACCACATTTCATATTATTCACCTGATTGTAGGAATATGGTTAGCAATAGTTAACTTTTCTCCAGTCATGAGTTCTACAACCCTGGCCTGGAATAACGTTATTATAGGAGTCATTGTCGCTGTATACAACGCGTACTACCTTTTCGCACGAAAAAACGTGGACGTCCAACAATCTTAGATGCGTTATTTTCAGACAAGTCATCCCCATTTTTTTACTAATTGTTAACTAAAAATAAGTACTTTAATAAAACATTGTAATGAGTTCTTTAAAACAGTAACTCAGGTGGCTCATCCGCGCCACCTGTTTTTTTCTTAACAATTAACGGTGCTTAAAATGAGCTTCTTTTTTTTCCAGGAATGATACCACGCCTTCGCGGGCATCTTCCGTTTTAAAGACTCTGTCGAGCAAGTCCCT
>JAAYOY010000190.1 GCA_012520035.1 Bacillota bacterium | reverse complement strand
TTTTTGCCTCTTTTCCCATGGCTATCATCGGTGCGATGATGTTCCTGGTGGGCGTCGAGTTGATCAAATTTACCAGGGATATCAAGGTCAAAACCGATCTGCTGCCCCTGGGGGCAACCGTTATAGTTTCGCTTTTGAGTAATATGGCTTTCGGCTTTCTGGCTGGTATGGCACTTTATTATTTGATGAAACACTTTTTAAAAAAGGAGTAGCCGTCTTCGTAAATTCTTAAGATAGATATTCCACGGGGATGCGGGCATATTTTTACGGTGTGATGAATAACTGTATTTTGTATAATGAATTACTACTAATATAATGGTGCTGACAATGTTAATAAATTTTATAACATTAATAAGGCAACAGATTAAGGCAGTAATTTGTTTACAGGCGCTATGCACATACATGCATAATTAATTATAATGATAATGCCAGAGCTTCGCATTGCTGGATTATTATCTAAAGGAGGGCTGAAATGGTGGAATGCAATATTTGTCCGCGACATTGTCCCCTGGATGAAAAGGGGGGCGGTGCATGCGGCGCATATTATGCGGAAAAAAATGAAGTGAAAGAGAAATATCCCCACTGCTGGACGACCATGAATGCTGTACATATTGAATCCATACCTTTTTACCACGCCTATCCGGGCAGCCGCAGTCTTTTACTGGGCAGCAGCGGCTGCAACCTGGACTGTGCTTACTGTTCCAATGCTTACCTGGCCAGGGGAGATCCCTCTAACTTGTTTAAGTTCAACCTGCCGCCGGAGAAGGTGATTGACTATGCCCGGAAAACAGGCTGTCACAACATTGTCTTTGGCATTAACGAACCCACAGTATCGCTGCACTCACTGGAGGATATCTACCGAAAAGCTGCAGCCGGGGGGACCCCTATGGGCTGTCTGACCAACGGATATATGACCAAAGAGACGGCCGAAAGAATATCCCGTATTTTTTCCTTCATCAATGTGAGCCTGAAATCAATTTCCGATTCGTTTTACAAAAAATACGCCGGCGTGCATTCGGTTCAGCCGGTACTGGAAAATATTAAATATTTCTCTATTAATAACCACCTGGAGATCACTACCCCGATCGTTCAGAATATTAACAATGATGAGATAGAGGAAATGGCGGATCTTATCTACAGCATCAATCCCGTGACCCCATGGCATGTATTCAGGCTTCTTCCGGAATACAAAATGAAAAACTGGGATTATCCTGCTATAGACGCCATCAACAGGACATTGGAAACCGCTAGAGGCAAACTGCCTTTTATATATTTTAGCAATTTTGTCGGTTCCAAATGGGTGAGCACCCTCTGTCCGGGTTGTGGGAAAGTGGTCATTGAACGTATTAATTTCAGCGGTTGCGGGGGAAAACTTGTGGGTTTCTTTTTAAAAGAAAACATCTGTTCTTCTTGCGGCAAAGAAATTCCGTTATACGGGAAGAGGGTTTATTGGCATGGAATGGAGGTTGTGGAATGAAACAGGTGCTTTTAGATGTGGTGGAATGGCAGGCAGTTTTTGACTTTGAAACAGGGAAAGAGGCGAAAAAAAAAGAAGATCCCCTGCTAAAGTTTGCTGCGGAGGTGCTGAAAAAGCATCGCTATCCGGGGGATACCAGTCTGCAAAGCATTCCCTGGGTAACGGATGTTGCCCTGGAGCTGTACAACAGTTACCGCCCCGGGTTCATGTTCTTAAACTTTGCACAACCTTACTTTATGTCCGCTTTTGAAGAAGATAATCCACAACAATGGGAAAGATTGATGGCGATGATATTTGCACAGATCGAACGGTTTGCCGGGTCAACGGGTATGATGCCTGTTGTGATCGGTACGGGGGATATGATTCCCTTGAAAGGTTATATTGATTTGAGCGCTCTGGATGGCTTTGCCTGCGGAGGAGGCATGGCACCCCGGTATGCAGGGCTGTTCAAACCTTCCGCCGGCGATATGAACTACATATCAAAACACAGGGACATAGAGCTGGTTGTCGAGAAAGAGAAGCTCATCGCTTTATTTGGCAATGTGCAGAAATTTGTCGAGCGCTTGCCCGATTTTATACTGGTAGCCAAAGAAGGATTTATTTTTAAAACTTTTGGCAGCGCTCCCAGGCCTTTTTATAAAGTTCAAGCCAGGAATAAAACGATACCGGTTTATTCAACGCTGGGAAATGTATCTTCGATAACGGATATCTGT
>JAAYOY010000025.1 GCA_012520035.1 Bacillota bacterium | reverse complement strand
ATATATTAGACTAACTGAGGCTAACCTTTAAATGCTCCACCCGTTGGCCAGCATTTTTCCCCATTTGACTTTGTCAGGAATTTTCCCCCTTTCTCAGAAATTTTTCCCCAATAATCATAACCCTTATACAAAACGAAAATAAACCCTTGATAAAGGGTTCTTCTTATGATAAACTTTAATTAAGTGTGTAGTTTTTTCTTGGCCGGGTAATGGATAAAAGTAATTTTATAAGTAAATGTGCATGTATCTTGTATATTAATAAATGGCTATGCATACAGAACCGGAAGAAAAGCAAGCATTAAAAAATATAAGAATTCCCTTTATAATCTGGAAAAGAATCGGTTTTCTTTCTTGGAATATTGGTTTTTGAAAAATAAATAATTGTTCCTGAGCGACGGCTAACAGCTATCATTAATTCAATTTATGTTGTATTACTAAAATCCTTTGGAATTTATTGGCTATTCAATGCCTTTATTTAAACAAGGGAGGTTTTATAAAATGAGCAGAATTAATGTAAAAGTATTGGAACCTGATAACAAAAAATGCGAGGCGTTGCTTATGGAAGCGATCCGTGCACTTACCGGAGTACCCATTTGTTCTGAAGTGGAAAAGATCCAGGATATGGATAAAATAATGAAATTTAATGTTGAAAAAACGCCGGGACTAGTTATTAATAATAAAGTTAAGGCTTTTGGCAGGTTCCCCAGTAAAGAAGAAATTAAAAAGTGGATTCTGGAAGAATATAACCTTTCCTAGATTGTCGAATATATATCTCCAACAATTTTTCTTTTTTCCTTGCTTTTTATTCTGTTATTTGTTAAAATTAGTTTGCAAGTTAGTTTGGGGTCCTTAGCTCAGTGGGAGAGCGCTTCCTTGACGCGGAAGAGGCCGTGTGTTCGATCCACACAGGACCCACCATAACGCAAACATCCAAAAACCCCTATTTATGCAGGGGTTTTTTTGATTCCAACTTGACATGATGTAGCAGAACAATTATGATTTATAAAGATAAAGCAAGTACAAGATCATGAGGCCCTGTTTCCCGTTTTGAATGTGTTTTAGGGTCGGTAGGGCTCGCAGAGGGGGTAAAGGAAGAGATGGACGCAAACCAAAGTCGCGATAAAGAAAAAATTGTTATCCAGATAAAAAACTGGGGTTCAAGGGAAGTGGCTCCGGGAACGACTGTTTTGGAAATCCTGGGAGATGTCGGCGGGAAACTGCTAAAAGAAGCCCTGGCGGCCAGAATTAACGGTAAAATTGTTGAGCTTATTACCCCGCTTCAAACGGATTGTTCTTTGGAAATGGTAACCTTTGAAGATCCTGAAGGAGCTGCGGTTTACCGCCATACTGCCAGCCACGTGCTTGCTCAGGCAGTGAAAAGGATTTATGAGAAAGTCCGCCTTGGAATAGGGCCGTCGATCAGTAACGGATTTTATTATGATTTTGATTTTGAAGGTAATCCGATAAAAACTGAAGACCTTGAGAAAATTGAGAAAGAGATGGCACAAATCATTAAAGAAGACCTGCCTCTGGAGCGACTGGAGATTAGCCGTGAGCAAGCGCTGCAGATGTTTAAAGAAAAGGGCGAAGTTTACAAGGTAGAACTGATTAACGATCTTGATGAAGATGCAAAGATTACTTGTTACAGGCAGGGTGATTTTATAGATTTATGCGCAGGCCCCCACCTCCCTTCGACGGGTAAGCTAAAGGTGGTTAAATTATTAAACCTTGCCGGGGCTTACTGGCGGGGTGACGAGCGAAATGCGATGCTGCAGCGTATTTACGGCACAGCTTTTCCAAAGCAAAAGATGCTCACCGAGTACCTGGATTTCCTGGAGGAGGCTCGCAAAAGGGATCACCGTAAACTGGGACGCGAGCTTGATCTATTCAGCTTTCACGAAGAGGGCCCCGGGTTTCCGTTTTACCATCCGAAAGGAATCATTATCAGGCGCGAACTGGAAAAATTCTGGCGTGAGGAGCATCGTAAGGCGGGTTACCAGGAGATTGAAACACCGATCATTCTCAACAAACAGCTCTGGGAGCAATCCGGCCACTGGGATCATTATCAGGAAAACATGTATTTTACCAAAATAGACGACCAGGATTATGCAATTAAACCGATGAACTGCCCCGGTGCGATACTTATCTACAAAACCGGAATGTACAGTTACCGCGATTTGCCTTTACGGATGGCTGAGATGGGACTGGTTCACCGGCACGAAAAATCCGGAACCCTTCACGGGCTGATGCGCGTGCGCAGCTTTACGCAGGATGATGCACATATTTTCATGCTTCCTGAGCAGATCGATGATGAAGTTGCCGGTGTTATGGAGATGGTGGATAGGTTTTATAAAGTGTTTGGTTTTAACTATTTTATAGAGCTGAGCACCCGTCCGGAGAAATCAATGGGGTCCGATGAGATGTGGGAAAAAGCAACTTCTGCGCTGCAATCCTTTTTGGAGGGGAAAAATATACCTTATATAGTAAATGAAGGTGACGGAGCTTTTTATGGCCCAAAAATTGATTTTCATCTACAGGACAGCCTCGGGCGCACCTGGCAGTGCGGGACGATCCAGCTTGATTTTCAGATGCCGGAGAAATATGGCTTGAGTTATATAGGAGCAGACGGGCAAAAACACAGGCCGGTTATGCTCCACAGGGTGGTTTATGGTGCGATGGAGCGATTTTTTGCCCTGCTTATAGAGCATTATGGGGGAGCATTTCCTCTGTGGCTAGCTCCGGTTCAGGCGGTAATTATCCCCATTACGGACAGGCAGCATGCATATGCGGCAGAGGTGAAGGAAATGCTCTGGGAAAAAGAAGTAAGGGTCGAAACTGACGATCGCAGCGAAAAAGTGGGCTATAAGATTCGGGAGGCCCAGGTTCAAAAGGTTCCCTACATGCTGATAGTCGGTGAAAAGGAGGTCAACAGCCGCACAGTAGCGGTGCGCCAACGGGAACAGGGAGACCTGGGTGCTGTTGATCTTCAAGCTTTTGCAGATAATATTATTGAAGAAATAAAGCAAAGAAAATAAATGATTATATTACGGGCCGGTTTATCTTTTCTGGCTGAGAAATAATGTTTGACGATAATTTTCCTTTATGGTATATTTACTATTATCTATTAAGTAGAAGCCCCTGCTTCTCACCCTGAAACGCATTTAGTTGCTGTTGCCAGGGTTAATCAAGAAAATGCTATGGATACAGTTACGGTATTCTTGGCAGGTAGGGACTCTACCTGCTTTTTTAATATTATATTTCAATCAGTTTAAAAAACCGGAGGTGAATCTAAGATTAATAAAGAATTACTGATTAATAACAAGATTAAGGCCAGAGAGGTCAGGGTGGTTGGTATCGATGGTGAGCAACTGGGGATTATGAAGCTGGAAGAGGCGTTAAAACTCGCTCAAGAAAAAAACCTGGATCTTGTCAACGTAGCTCCCCAGGCAAAACCACCCGTGTGCAGGATAATGGACTTTGGCAAGTATAAGTATGAGCAGAGGAAGAGGGATAAGGAAGCCCGTAAAAAACAGCGGATTATAACAGTTAAAGAGATTAAAATGCGTCCCAATATTGAAACCCATGATTTTATGGTTAAGGTTCGCAATAGCCAGCGTTTTTTGCAGGATGGGGATAAAGTAAAGGCTACTGTTATTTTCCGCGGCAGGGAGATCACCCACTCCGAGCTTGGGAAACAACTATGCTTGCAACTGGCCAAAGAACTTGATAATATCAGTGTTATTGAAAGAGAGCCGCGTATCGAAGGAAGAAACATGGTAATGATCCTGGCTCCCAAATAAAAGATAGTAAGACTGTGATTCCCTGGCAAAGGAGGAATAAATATGCCTAAAATGAAAACACATCGAGGAGCGGCTAAGCGCTTCAATAAAACAAAGAGCGGTAAGATTAAACGATTCCGTGCTTTTCACAGTCACATTCTGGGTAAAAAGTCACCCAAAAGGAAACGCCGATTAAGAAGTGCAGCTTCTGTTTCTGATAGCGATCTGCGGAGAGTAAGGGAATTAATACCGTATAAGTAACGTTTCTTTTTAACAAAACCATCAGAAGAAATTAGGGGGTTTTAACAAATGCCCAGGGTAAAAAATAGCGTAGTGACCAGGAAGAGAAGGAAGAAAATCCTTAAACTGGCCAGGGGGTACTTTGGAGCAAAGAGCAAACTATTCAGGGTTGCCAACCAGCAAGTGATGAAATCTCTTTCATACGCATACAGGGATCGCAAAAACCGCAAAAGAGATTTTCGTAAACTGTGGATAGCGAGAATTAATGCTGCTGCCAGAAATAACGGCCTTTCATACAGCAAATTTATGGGGGGGTTAAAAAAGGCGGGAGTGAAAATAAACCGCAAGCTTCTGGCAGATCTGGCTATTAACGATTCGGCTGCTTTCAGCGAACTTGTCAAAGTTGCTCAGGAGAAGCGCTAAGTGAGGAAAGACCTAGAAAATAGGTCTTTTTTTTTCATATATTTTTTTTCATATATTTTGACACTGATAAATTGCCAAATGAAGCTTATAATACTCCTTAAGGAGTTGTTGTTTTTTATGGGCTTATTAAGGTTTAACGATTTTTCACCAGCCCGTTTTCTTGCGGGAGGATTTGCCGTAATGATTATCGCCGGGACATTATTGTTGTTGTTGCCGTCAGCTACGGTAACCGGGGAAAACACATTTCTTAACGCTTTATTTACGGCGGCATCCGCTGTTTGTGTTACAGGGCTGGTGGTAGTCAATACGGGCACTTTTTACAGTGTTTTCGGACAGTGTATTATTATGCTTCTAATCCTTGGCGGTGCCCTTGGCTTTATGACTTCGGCAACATTAATTTTTATCTTGCTGGGTAAAAAAATAACATTAAAAGACCGGCTGATCATTAAAGAGGCCTTGAATACCGAGAATATTCAAGGCTTGGTCCGGCTGGTAATCTCTATTGCCAGGATGTTTTTTATTGTCATTTTCGGGGGAAGTATAATGCTGGGCTTGCGCTTTGTTCCTCGAATGGGCTGGGGCAAGGGAATTTTTTTTTCCTTTTTCCATTCAATCTCTGCTTTTAGCAATGCCGGTTTTGATCTTTTTGGCAATTACCAGAGCCTTGCGGGATATGCTGATGACTACCTGGTAAGCGGAACCATTCTGGTACTCTTTATTATTGGCGGCCTTGGTTTTACTGTTATTCTGGAAATCGTGCAGAAGAAAAAATTTATCTTGTATTCTCTGCATACAAAAATCGTTCTGATTTTTACATTATTTCTTCTACTGGCGGGAACACTCTTGGTTTACCTTCTGGAGTATAACAACCCTTCAACAATTGGGGGTATAGGTACAGGTTCTCAGTTATTTAGAGCTTTCTTTATCGCGGCCGCTCCCCGATCCGGTGGTTTTAACATTGTGCCGCCGGGCAAATTGACGGTAGCTTCGCTATTATTACTGATGATTTTGATGTTTATTGGTGCCTCTCCCGCTTCCACGGGAGGAGGGGTTAAAACGACAACATTTGCGCTTTTGGCTGCCGGCTCCAGGGCTATGATCATGGGATCCGAAGAACTGGTCCTCTGGGAGAAGAGAATACCGGTTACTTTGGTTTTGAAGGCGCTGACCATTGTATTTTCTTCAGTATGCTTGATATTTTTGATGGTTTTTGTTATGACTATAATTGAAGATAAACCTTTTTTAAATCTTGTTTTTGAAGTCTTCTCCGCTTTTGGCACCGTTGGTTTAACTACGGGCATTACCCCTGATTTGAGCAGTACCGGCAAGGTAATTATAATTTTCACCATGTATGTCGGGCGTATTGGTCCCTTAACGATGCTTTATGCCCTGACGAGAAGGCTCAAACCGGCCGGCGTGAGATATCCCGAAGAGAAAATACTCATTGGTTAAAAGGAATAAAAGATATGAAAAAAAAATCATTTGCAGTAATCGGTGCGGGGCGGTTTGGCGAGAACCTTGCCCTGTCTCTTTCAGAGATGGGGCACGATGTTCTGGTTTTTGATGCTGATGAAAAAAAGGTTCAGGAACTTTCTTACCAGGTTACCCATGCCGTCCAGGGCGACTCCACCAACGAAGAGACCCTCAAAACCCTGGGTATAACTAATTTTGATGTGGTGGTAGTAGCCATCGGTGTTGATTTGCAGGCAAGCATCTTAACTTCCCTGATATTAAAAGATCTGGGTGTAAAGTACATAATAGCCAAAGCTCAGAATGCCCTTCATGGAAAGGTGCTGGAAAAAATCGGGGTAGACCGTGTAGTTTTCCCCGAGAAAGATATGGGCATACGCATTGCCAGGCAGTTGGCGGCTTATAATGTGCTGGATTGTATAGATTTATCGCCTGATTATTCCGTGACCGAGTTTATAGCTCCCAAAAAGATGGAGGGGAAATCCCTGGGGGAGCTGGGATTACGGGCAAGATACGGGATTAATGTTATCGCCATCCGTTCAGGCGAAAAGATTAATATTTCCCCGCTGGCAGATTACATGATTTCAAAGGGTGATCTTTTAATCGCCCTGGGTGAAAATAAAGTCATGGAAAAATTGATAAGGGAACAGAACTAGAATGCACCGGAACACTTCCTTAACTAACAAAATAATTCGCGAATATAATTTACTTGGGAGCCGCAAGTTTAGAAAAAAGCTGGGAAAAATAATTTTAGAGGGTTCCCTTCTTCTGGACGAGGCTGTTAAAGCCGGTCTAGTGCCGGAAACCGTTCTCTATACCCCGGGGTTTAAGAATGCCGTTGTTGGCCGGGAATTGCTGGTCAGGTTAAAAAGAACCGGATCCCGGTTGATTGAAGTGCCGGAAAAAACATTTAAAGCGATCGCCCAGACGGAAAACCCGCAGGGAATAGGCGCTATCGCGCGTAAGCCGGTAAAACCCGGTCCTGAACTTTTGCTGAGCAGCAGCATTTATTTTTTGCTTATTCTTGACGGGATTCAGGACCCGGGCAACCTGGGCACCATCATCCGTACAGCTGCTGCGGCATTTGAAAGCGGGGCCGGCATTATCCTGTTACCGGGCACGGTAGAGTTGTATAACCCTAAAGTACTCAGGGCATCAATGGGAGGAGCCTTTAGCCTTCCGGTGTTTGAGGTTGCCGGGCCGGAAGAATGCTTGAGGATGATCAGTAAAAAATCTATGCAGCTTATTGCTGCTGATCCCGGCGGTACTGTACCTTATTATGATCTGGATCTGAAGCAAAAAAAAGCGGTTATTATCGGAAACGAAAACAGGGGAATAAGTGATCTGTTGCTGGATAGTGCTGATATTAAGGCTTATATACCTTTAAAGGGGAAAATAGCGGCTCTTAACGCTGCTATGGCTGCTTCTGTCTTTATTTTTGAACACTGCAGGCAGCTGGAAAAAATGGTATAATTCTTGCTGAGCACATTAAGGGGAACATTGTTTTTTACTTTTGGTTATGCTATAATTTATCATGGTCCCTTAAAAAAATAGATGAAAGGGGTCCCTGAAGATGATGACCGCCGAGTTTTTTTGGATGATTTTTGAAAATACAGGTTCAGTTGCCGCTTATTTGCTTTACAAACGCCTTCTTGCTTTATCCTAAATATATCTATTAAAAACTGTGAAGGGGAAGAGTAAGCCTGCACGGAATCTACAGAAAGGGAGGTCTTTGTCTGTGAGCCTCCTGAGGATGTCCGGCCGAAGTTCGCCCTGGAGTTGACGGCTGAAAGCCAGCAGAGCATGGCCGGGTAGGCTGTTTCGGGTTTTACCGTTATCATAATAATGAGGGCTCCACTGGGGTTGAATATTGGGTGGTACCGCGGAAAACTTTCGTCCCATTAAGAAGGACGAAAGTTTTTTAGCTTAAGAGACAAAAAAACAGGAATAGATGGAGGGCCATAAGATGCATGAAAGGATAGAAAAGCTTAGAGAAACACTTGCTGAGGATCTGAAATCTGCCGCTGATTTGAAAGAACTTGAGGCTATGCGTGTTCGTTACCTCGGCAAAAAAGGCGAAGTAACTTTACTTATGCGCAAAATGGGTGAGGTTCCTGCCGAAGAAAGGCCATTTTTCGGTAAATTGCTCAACGAGTTGAAGAAGAGCGCCGAAGGATTGTTTGATAACAGGAAAGCTGAGCTTGAAAGCAAAGATGCCGCCAACCGCTGGGAAAGGGAGCGTATAGACGTTACACTTCCCGGAAGGTCTTTTAGCGTCGGGCGCAAACACCCTATTACACTTGTTTTGGAGGAAATCGAAGAAATTTTCACCTGTATGGGTTTTAAAATTGCGGAAGGGCCTGATGTGGAACTGGACTATTATAACTTTGAAGCGTTAAATATGCCGCCGGAACACCCGGCCAGGGATATGCAGGATTCCTTTTATATCAACCCGGAGGTCCTTTTGCGCACGCATACCTCTCCCGTAGAAGTGCGCACTATGGAAGCCCAGGCCCCAGAACTTCCCGTTCGGATTATCTCTCCGGGGAAGGTATACCGCAGGGATGACGACGTAACCCATTCACCCATGTTTCATCAGGTGGAGGGACTGGTGGTGGACAGGGGGATTACCTTTGCCGACCTAAAAGGAACGCTTCTCATGTTTGCCAGGGAGATGTTCGGGAAGGATAGGGAAATACGCCTGCGCCCCAGTTTTTTCCCTTTTACGGAACCCAGCGCTGAAGTAGATATTTCCTGTATTGTCTGCAACGGTAAAGGATGCCGTGTCTGCGGGGGGACCGGGTGGCTGGAGATACTGGGTTCGGGGATGTCACATCCGCATGTTCTGAGAGTATCCGGCTATGATCCGGAAGAAGTGACAGGATACGCCTTTGGTATGGGTGTGGAGCGAATTGCCATGCTCAAATACGGAATTGACGATATCCGGTTATTTTATACCAACGATTTGCGCATGTTAAGTCAAAGATAAGGGGGTATTGCCAAAATGAAAGTACCATATAACTGGCTTCGGGATTACGTGGAAATCCCTTATTCTCCAGAAGAGCTGGCAAACCGGCTGACGATGGCAGGGGTAGAAGTCGGAGATATCCAGGTTTTTGCCCCCCTGGATGAGAAAATCGTGGCAGGAAAAATTGAAGAACTATCTTTGCATCCCACTAACAAAAAACTTCAACTGGTAAAGGTAAATGCCGGAGACGCTCTTCTGTCGGTTGTCTGTGGAGCCTGGAATATTAAAGTAGGCGACCTGGTCGCCCTTGCGCTTCCCGGTTCTGTTTTGCCCGGAGGCATGGAAATCCGGGTTTCCGAGATAAAAGGTGTATCTTCCGAAGGAATGCTCTGCTCCGCGGCTGAGCTGGGGCTTGATCTTACCGACGGCGAAAAGGGCATACTTGTTCTGGACGAAGAGTGCGCACCGGGGACGAGGCTTGCGGATATCCTCTTTGTTAACGAGCCTGTTCTGGAACTCGATCTTACTCCCAACCGGGCTGACTGTCTTGGACTACTTGGTGTTGCCCGTGAGGTTGCCGCACAAACAGGGGGAAAAATCAGACTTCCTGAATGCTCGGTAGAAGAAACAGGCCGGGATATTCGTGAACTGGCGGAGGTTAAAATTCTGGAATCTGAACTATGCACTCGCTATACAGCAAGAATGATGGAAGGATTTAGAATAGCCCCGTCGCCGGTGAATATGCAGTTACGCTTGCTTTCTGCCGGAATCCGCTCGATATATAACCTGGTGGATGTCACCAATTATGTCATGTGGGAAACGGGTTTCCCCATGCATGCTTTTGATTACGATAAGCTAGAGAAGGGCAGGATTATTGTTCGCCGCGCCGCTCCCGGGGAGGAAATTGTAACATTGGATGGCGTTACAAGAAAACTGGACCCTGAGGTGCTGGTTATTGCGGACGATCGGGTGCCGGTAGGGCTGGCAGGTGTCATGGGCGGTGAGAATACCGAGATCACAACATCGACAAAACGCCTGCTGCTGGAAGCGGCCTGTTTTAATCCTATGAACATCCGTATGACAGCCCGTAAAATGAATTTGCCTTCAGAGGCATCCCAGCGTTATGAGAAAGGCGTAGATCCCGACGCCGCGGTTTTTGTTCAGAACAGGGCGGTACGCCTTATTCAGGAAACGGCCGGGGGCGTTATCTGCCGCGGTATTATCGATAATTATCCTAAGCCGTATAGTATACCGCGCATAAAGTTAAGAACATCCAAAGTTGAAAAGGTGCTCGGCTACAGTGTTGATAAAGAAGAAATCAAGGATATTTTGGAAAGGTTAAGCCTGGATGTAAGCTCCTACACTGAAAATGCAGGTTCAGACGCCGGTTCTGATGCGCAAGGGGCTTCAACAGGTGCTGTTTTCCTAGTTAATGTTCCCTCATTCCGCAGGGATTTAAAAATAGAGGAGGACCTTATTGAAGAAATAGCGCGTTTAAAAGGTTTTGATAAGATACCTTCAACGCTTCCGGTGGGGGTGTTGACTGCCGGGAGACCTTCAAAAGCGAGAAGGGTGATGGACAAGGTTAAAGATACCCTGGTTGCCTGCGGTCTACAGGAGATTATCACCTTTTCTTTTATGAACCCGCGGCTTTTTGATGAGCTCAACCTGCCGGCGGATGATCCCCGGCGCAATGCGGTAAAAATCCATAATCCCCTTACCGAGGAACAGGGGGTATTGCGCACCACGCTGATTCCCGGCATGTTGCAGGTAATGCAGTATAATTTTAACCGGCAGATAGACAACCAGCTTCTGTTTGAACTGGGGAAAGTATTTGATCCTCCCGTTGGGAAAGCAAAGCTGCCCGTTGAAAAGATGATGGTTGCACTTGCGCTCAGCGGCAAAGCACCGCAAAATGACTGGCAGGTGCCTCCTGTTGCAATTGATTTTTACTATTTAAAAGGTATCCTTGAAACGCTGCTGGATAATCTCGGGGTGGCTAACTACCGCTGGGAAGAGGCGAAACTTCCGCTACTGCACCCAAGCAGAGGGGCAAGGCTGTTTGTGGAAAATCAAGAAGCTGGATTCCTGGGAGCCTTGCATCCTGCGGCAGCTGAGAATATAGATTTAAGACAGGATATTTACCTGGCCGAATTGGAACTGGATGTTTTTCTAAATACTGCATCCCTGGTACCTTCTTTTAAGCCGCTTCCCCGTTATCCTTCGGTTTTTCGGGATATAGCATTTATTGTACCGGATACTTCAAGGGCAGGGGATATCCTGCAGGAGATCAAGGGGTTAAGCGGTGCCTGGCTGGAGGATATCAGGTTGTTCGATGTTTACAGGGGAAAACAGATGGCGGAAGGACAGATAAGCCTTGCCTTTGCCCTTACCTTCCGGCACAGCGAGAGAACCCTTACGGATAAAGAGATAGACGAAATACTGGATAAAATAGAAAAAGAACTCTCCCGGAAGTATAAGGCGGTTCTAAGGAAAATATAAAAGAAGGAGTCGGATTAAAGCTTAGCGAATAATATATAAAAAATAAAGCGCCATTCTTGAGGGAGGGGTTTATTTGCAGTGTATTTTCCAGCGTAACTGGCATTCTTTCGTCCGTATGGAAGATGAGCAAAGCCTGCTGTCGGAGGTTACTTACTGCGGTACAGACCGTGAGGTTTGTGCCCGGTTAATTATTAACCCAAACACATTTATTGTAAAAAAAGCGGTTTGGGAGGTATACCGCACCCCCGAAGAGGCAGGCTTCAGAACCTTGGATATACCGGGGATGGTGGGTATAGAGGCCTATTTCGGCAGTGGCGGTAACCTGCGCAAAGCTCTTCAACCGCTGCAGGATTCTTTTGCCGGCGAGCTTTTTGCAGAGGCCGTCCGGGCGATTATTCAGGCTGAAACCTTTCTATTAAACGAGAGGGGATTTACACCGGAATCCTACGAGCAGTTCTGGATAGATTTTTATAAGGATACCTGCTGTTTTTTCAGTAACCTTGACCGGGTAAGCCTTGGCTGGTACGAATATATCGGCTACTGTACACGCGGTGGAAGTCTTTTTAACCGCATGAAGAGCCAGATTCTTACCCTGCATGATAATTCTTACTTCCTTAGCGGACACCTTAACGATTCTTTTCATGGAATCGCCATTGATCTGGAGCTGGAAAAGGATACCCGCTGCGTAAAAAACGCCCGGGGGAGCCTTTTAAGGATTCCTGATCCCGTTTGCAAGGAGGCGGAGGGGTTCATGAGACAGCTGGAGGGAAAAACACTGGCCGGCTTAAAGAAGAAGGAGATCGCCCATCTGCTTGGTGCATCAAATGCTTGTGTGCACATGATAGATCTGGTTTTTGACGGTCAGGAAACCTTAACGCTTAGCGAAGATTTCCGGGAGGGCAATAAATGACGGAAGAGCAGGAGAAAAAACGGGTTACATTAGATATTCTGGGAGAAAAGTATATTATTCGTAGCCCGTCATCTCATAAGCATATTTTCGAGGTCGAGCGATATGTAAACGCATTAATGAAAGAACTATCCGATAAATATCCACGTATGAGCCTGCACAAAATTGCAGTTTTAGCCTCGTTAAATCTGGCCAGCGACCTCCTATCATTAAGAAAAGAGAAAAAAAAGAAAAGGTGAACAAAAGCATTGAACTGGCTTGATTACGTGCTCATTTTTATTTTAATTTTAAATTTTTATAATGGATTACGTTATGGTTTCGTCCGCCAGATTGTTGGGATGGCAAGCCTCTTTATAGCCCTTTACCTGGCCCTTTTCTGGAGCGGCGATTTAAGGATATTTCTTGAAAAAAACCTGAGACTGGGTGAAGTAATCTCCGTCTTAGTCTCAAATGGTGATACTTCCCTCTGGCTGACCGGAGTCTTGCTAAACATTATTTCTTTCTTGGTGTTGTTTGCGCTGGTAACATTTATTCTTACCTTTTTCTGCGGTAAGCTGAAATATTTAAACAGAATTCCTATAATCGGTACACTCAATGTCCTTTTGGGAGGCCTGTTTGGCGCCGTAAAAGGTGTTATCATTGTTTTCCTGATCATAGCTCTGATATCGTTAATTCCAACCGGGTACTGGATAAATACTTTGGATGCGTCTGTGGTAGTAGCCCTCTTTGGCCATTATATGCCATTGTTATATTCCTTTATTGTAGACTATATTACAGGCAGACTGGTCTAGAACCATGAGGAGAGCTTATCTCCCTTCCAGACAGTGGAGGTCTAATGAACAATCAGTGAAAACGGGTGGTAAAACATTTTTTCTTGAAAGCATTAAAACCGCCCCCGGAGGAAGCGTTAGAACCGTACCCATGTTTCCCGGCATGTTCCGCGTTAAAGGAAGCATTGGGACCTTCCCCATGATTTGGAATGTGCTTCCGGAGGAGTATTATGCCGGCGATACTGTACAAGTAGCGCGCTCATTGCTCGGGAAGGTTATGGTTCACTTATCTCCTGAGGGCTGTACTTCCGGTATTATCGTTGAAACGGAAGCATACCTGAGTAAAGATGATCCTGCCTGCCATGCGGCCAGGGGAAAAACTAAACGAAATGCTGCAATGTTCGGCCCTCCCGGAAGGGCCTATGTTTATTTTATCTATGGCAATTATTATTGTTTTAATGTCGTCACCAACATAGAGGGAGTAGGAGAGGCCGTTCTTGTGCGCGCACTGCAGCCTCTGGAAGGTCTGGAGCTGATGCAAAAACGGCGCGGCAAACTCCTTAAACCTGCTTCTCTAGCTAACGGTCCCGGTAAATTATGTATAGCTATGGGAATAACCTGGGAGCATAATGCCATTTCTTTGCAGGGCCCTCCGCTTTTTATCACGAAGGGGTTCAAAATAGACGCCTCGCTGATCGGATCTTCCGGCCGGATCGGCATTAAACTGGGGCAGGATAAACCCTGGAGGTTTTTTATTAAGGGTAACTCTTTTCTTTCAAGGCGGGAAGTATAAATGGAAAAAACCAGGCGTATTCTGGAGTTTGATAAAATTAAAGAACAATTAAGAAGCTTTACATTGACTGCCGTTGGGGAGCAAAAAGCCTCTGCCCTTGTCCCTTATGCCGATATGGACAAAATAATTTCCTTGCAGCAAGAGACTTCGGAAGCGGTGCAATTGCTGTTGCATCACCATCTGATATTCAAAGGTGTAAAAGAACTGAAGCCTTCTTTTCAAAGAGCCGAACGGGGCGGGATCTTAAGCCCCGGTGAAATGCTGGAAATAGAAAATTTTCTTAAAGCACTGGAATCAGTCCGGAACTTTTTTTCCAGGGAAGAGGAAATTGGGGACAGATTCCCCCGGCTTTTTGATCTTGTTATGAGGTTTCAGTTATTTCCCCACCTGGTCTCCCAGATGGAAAAGTGCCTGAACCCTCAGGGGGAAATAAGGGATAATGCTTCGCCGCTTCTTTCCTCGCTGCGAGTGGAAGAAAGAAGGCTGCAGGAGAAGATTCATCGCTCACTGGATTCTTTCCTGCGAAACCCACATTACCAGAAATACCTGCAGGAGAATATTGTGACGGTAAGGCATGATAGATATGTTCTTCCGGTTAAACAGGAATTCCGCAGTCAGTTTCCCGGCGTTGTTCATGACCAATCCGGAAGCGGCGTTACCCTTTTTATGGAACCTCTCCCGGTACTGGAGCTGAATAACCGCCTGCGGGAAGTCAAAAGCCGGATCGAGGAAGAGATAGAGCTGATTTTGCGCAGGCTAAGCGGCCTTGTGGGCAGCCATTATGCGGAGATCGTCTTAAGTTACGAGGCCTATGGGGAGCTGGACTTTATCCTGGCACGCGGCAAACTGAGTATAAAACACAGGGGCACGGAGCCGGTGTTTAATGACAAAATGTATATTTCTATCGTACGGGGCCGCCATCCCCTGCTGCCTCCGGATAGTGTTGTTCCTGTGGATGTCCAGCTGGGCAAGGATTTTAACACTTTGGTCATTACAGGCCCCAATACCGGCGGAAAAACAGTAACACTGAAGACTATAGGTTTATTAATAGTAATGGCCCAGAGCGGGCTGCATGTTCCTGCAAAAGCAGGGACGGAGCTGGGTGTTTTTCAATATGTTCTGGCCGATATTGGAGATGAACAGGATATTGAGCAATCTTTGAGCACCTTCTCCGGACATATGAAAAGCATTATCGAAATTCTGCACAAGGCGTACCCGCCGGCGCTAATTTTACTGGATGAGCTTGGCTCGGGAACCGACCCTTCCGAGGGTTCTGCCCTGGCCATGGCTGTTCTTGATGAACTGCATTCCCGTGGAGTGCGAACGGTGGCAACAACGCATATAAATGAGCTGAAAGTATTTGCCCATATCAGCGAGGGCATGGAGAACGCCTCCATGGAATTTGACCCCCTGACATTAAGTCCCACCTTTCGCTTGCTAACCGGAGTCCCGGGCCAAAGCAATGCGCTGACTGTTGCAGAGAGGCTGGGTATGCCGGCGGGGATGATCAATAAGGCGCGTTCCTATATGCGCAAGGATTTCCTCGACCTGGAAAAGGTTGTCTCCGGGCTGGTGGAGGAGAGGAGCAAGCTTTCCCGGGATAATGAAAAAATTGAGGAGATGAAAGCAGAGCTGGGGCGCCTGCTAAAAGAACTGGAAGAAGAAAAAAAAGAACTGCAGAAAAAAAGAAGAGAGATACTGCGCAAAGCCCGTGAAGAAGCAACGGGAATCGTTAGCTCTGCTCAGAGAAAAATCGATGCTATTATAAAAAACCTGCATAAAATTGAACGTGAAGGGCGCGGGAAAGAAGCCCTTTCACAGGGCGAAGCGGCCAGAAAAGAAATCAAGGCTATACGGGATGAATACCGCACTGTTCAGTTCTTTGAGGAGGAAGAGTTTAAACCCATCGAATTCGAGGAGCTCAAGGAGGGCCAGTTTGTTTATGTCAAAAGCCTGCGCTCCCCGGGCGAGGTTATCAGGGTTGCCTCCAGGAAGGAAATCCAGGTCAGGGTTGGTTTGCTTAAGGTTAATACCGAAATAAACGACCTCTGCGAATACAAAAAGAATGGCAAATACAGTGAAGTGAAAGGTAAAGAGCTTCCGGCAAATTCAAACCTGTTGTGGGAGAAAAGCGCAGCTGTCCAGCGCAGGCTGGACCTGCGGGGTCTAAATCTGGAGGAGGCGATCCTGCGCGTTGACAAACACCTCGATGATGCTCTCCTCGCAGGACTGGATACAGTAGAAATAATTCACGGTAAAGGCACCGGTAAGCTGCGCAGCGGCCTGCACCTTTACCTGCAGGATAAGAAGGAGATCAGCGGTTATTGTCTGGGCGGTGAAGGTGAGGGGGGGAGCGGGGTTACCATAGTACGCTTGAGCAGAACTTAGCGCCTGCCGGCACTGTTGCCGGGCAGGCGCTTAATTTTTGGGTAAGGGGATTGATTATCCCCTGCGGTCCCTGCGGCCCCTGTTTTCATCATTGTTTCCCGGGGGCCAACGATCGGGATCCCTTAACGGAGGCCTTTCATTGCCATCATCGTCATCCCGATGATGATCGTGAGCATCGCCGCTGCCGCCTTCGTTATCGTTGCCGTCATTGTTATTACCATTGCCGTTTTGATCACCCGGACTGTTATACTGCGGGATAAAAAGCACTCTTTCCAGGGGGGCGGATTTTACCCCTTCTGTATTTATCGCTACCAGGGAATAGCTATATTCTGTTCCAGGCTCCACCCAGCTGTCCAGATACTGGGTGACGTTGCCGGGCAGCGTTTGCAGTAGCAACTCTTCATTAATTCCTGCTCCCTCATTTTCCTCGCCTGTGTTTTCTTCTTCATTATTATTTCCGCCGATTTTATCGGAGACCTTCCTGTAGATTCTGTATTCAATAATATCGCGCTGAGCATTCCACTGCAGCAGTACTCTCGGGGGGTTTTGCAAAATATATCCGTCAAACCCTGATGGTGCAGTTGCAGGGACGGTGTGAATATCACATTGTTCTTCCGGAGGCATCTGTGCGGCATCCTGTGGTCCCCTTCCGGAGGCTCCTCTCCAGCGTTCATCGGTAAGTTGAAATTCAGGCCTGTTGAGGAATATGCGCGTTTCAATTTCTTCTTCCGGGCAGAAATCGCCGGGAAGGAGCCCGCTGGCACTGCAGACTTCCATTTCAACATGGAGATCACACGTCTCCTGGGGCACCATTCCGGCTGGGAATATTTCACTGACAATTGCCCCATCGGGACAGTGAGGCCCCGGTCTTAGCCCTGATTTATTGCATATACTGATCGGTCCGGTAATTCCCGAAGGTCGCTCAAAGTCCGATGGAGGTATATCTTCAAGAATTGGCGGAAGTATTTTGTTCATGTAATCAACCGGAGTTCTGCTCCCTCCCGGAACAGTTCCCAATTTTTGTATATCATGCCCGATCCAGAATGAAACAACTATATCCGGGGTATATGCCACCAGGTAGGCATCCCGGTCCTCATTGGTGGTTCCTGTTTTTGCAGCAACAGTACGCCCTACCCTCAGGGCTCCAGCAGTTCCCCTGCGCACGACGTCCTTAAGGATATCCGTTATCAGATAAGCGGTTTGCGGGGAAAGGACGGCCTCCGGCTTAGCGTGATGTTCATATAAGATATGACCATCGCGATCCTCAATTCTTTCTACAGTAAAAAAATTTACCTTTACACCCTGATTTGCCAGAACAGCGTAAGCTTGTGCCATGTCAAAAGCCGTTACTCCGTATGTTAATCCTCCCAGTGTTGTGGCCAGGTTATAATCATTTTCATGAATGGTGGAAAGTCCCATCCTTTTTGCGTATTCAAGCCCGATCTGCGGCGTTACCATTTCAAAAGCTCTTACGGCAGGAACATTCCATGAGCGTACCAGAGCTTCGCGTACCGTAATTAGCCCCCTGAAGGCGCGGTCAAAGTTTTCCGGAGCCCAGGTGCCCCGGATAAAAGGGGAATCATCAATAATTGAACCCGGTGCTAAAAGGCCTTCTTCCACGGCCGGTGCATAAGTTACCAGCGGTTTCATGGCAGATCCCGGCTGCCTGCGGCTGATAAAGCGCAGGTCCTGATTGTTTTTCCCGTAATCTCTTCCCCCGACCAAAGCCAGGACTTCCCCGGTGACCGGGTTGGCGACTACCGCTGCTGCCTGCGGTTGAAGGATTCCATCCTCAGAGATTACTTCTTCCGGGTAACCCTTTAAATCCTGGGTTTCCAGCATCTGTTTTAATTTGGTCATATCGACCCTAATATTCCGCGAACAGAGGCTCTCGTCGCTCAAAATATTTGTTACCGTTGTTTGGGCATCTGTATCCAGCGTAGTGTAAATCTTTAGCCCCATATTGTAGATAGCCTCGTAGGCTTCCTCGCGGCTATCATATTCCGGGAGGGTTAAGAGAATATCCACAAGCTCGTGGTGCAGGACATAATCTATAAAATAAGGGTACGGGTATTCTCTGCTGGGAAGCTCCTCCAGCACTATTTCCTCTTCTTTGGCCTCTGTTAGTTCCCTGTGGGTGATATAGCCGAGCTCATACATTTTGTTGAGCACCAGTGATTGCCTTTGTAGCGATTGATCCAGATTTTTGTACGGGGAATAATAATTGGGCGCTCGCGGCACTCCCGCCAGCAGGGCCGCCTCAGCTATGGTAAGTTCACCGGCGCTTTTATTAAAATAGGTATTTGCCGCAGCTTCAATGCCGTAGGCTCCATGGGCAAAGGGGATGCGGTTCAGGTACATTTCCAGGATCTCGTTTTTAGAATACTGCCTTTCCAGCTTCAGCGCCAGCCATGCTTCCTGGATTTTGCGTCGAAGCTTCTTTTCCGGGGTAAGGAAGGCATCTTTGATTAACTGCTGAGTGATTGTGCTGCCCCCCTGCCCTGTCAAGCTGTTCTGGCGAAGGTTAACCAGTACAGCTCTCAGGATGGCCATGGGGTCAACCCCGTAATGCTCATAAAACCTTTCGTCTTCAATCGCAATAAAAGCTTGCTGGACATGTTTAGGAATCATCTCCAGGGGTATTTCTTTCCTGTTTTGCTCGTCGTAGAGCTGGGTTATTTCGTTCCCCTCGCGATCATATATGTAAGATGTAACCGGAGGCTTCAAATTGTCCACATCGAGCTCAGGTGCATCTTTCACGTAAGAATATACAACCGCCAGCAAACCCATTCCTACCAGTACAGCAGCGATGAAGACAAGCAGAACTGCAATTTTGAATAGCTTAAACAATACCCTTTTTATTGTTTTTTTCTTTTTATTAGACTTCTTTTGCCCGCCGGCATTATTTTTCCTCGGCATAAGCGCCCCCCTCATTGAACATATTATATCACAAGACCGGATGTGGGAAAATCTCTATATAATAGACTCAAAAACAAAAAAAAAGTTTCTTTGTTGATTATCATTTACTTTTCATATATAATTTGCCTTGGATAGTTGCAACAATAAAAATACATAGATAGTAAGTGCAAAGGAGTTTTAAGAATGGATATCCTGCAAGATTTAGAGTTCAGAGGAATGTTATATCAGATAACCGACTATGATGAACTCAGGCAAAGGCTGAACTCGGGGCCGGTAACTCTATATATAGGTTTCGACCCCACCGCTGACAGCTTGCATGTTGGAAGCCTCCTTCCCATATTGGGCCTCAGGCGGTTCCAGCTGGCAGGGCATAAACCTATTGCCCTTGTTGGTGGCGGCACCGGCCTTATTGGCGATCCAAGCGGAAAATCTTCGGAAAGGGGGTTGAATCCCGAAGAAGTGGTTGATGAGTGGACAGTTAAAATCAGGGCACAGCTTGAGCGATTCCTTGATTTTAATTCACCACAAAACCCGGCCCGTATAGCCAATAATTATGATTGGCTGGGAAAACAACAAGTAATAACTTTTCTTCGCGATATCGGCAAGTATTTCCCCATCGGCTATATGCTCTCCAAGGATGCGGTTAAATCAAGGCTTTCAACAGGTATTTCTTATACGGAATTCAGCTATATGATCTTGCAGTCTTATGATTTTTTGCGGCTAAATGAAGATTACGGCTGTGAAATGCAGGCAGGGGGGAGCGACCAGTGGGGGAATATTACCGCGGGAATCGATCTGATCCGTAGAGTATCCAATAGAAAAGCATATGGCTTAACATTCCCCTTGGTTACAAAGAGTGATGGAACAAAATTCGGTAAAACCGAATCGGGCACAATCTGGCTTGATCCGGCCAAAACAACCCCGTACCGGTTTTTCCAGTTTTGGATCAACACTGATGACCGTGATGTCATCAAATTTATAAAGTATTTTACTTTTCTCTCCCGGGATGAAATCATCGATCTGGAAAAAGAGGTTGACGAAAACCCCGGAAAAAGAGAGGCTCAGCGCGTTCTCGCACGGGAAGTAACCGCGCTTGTTCACGGCAAGGATGCTCTTTCAAGGGCGGAAAAGATATCCCAGGCACTGTTCTACGGTAATGTAAAGGACCTGATGGAGGATGAAATAGAGGAAGGATTAATGGATGTTCCTTCTGTAACAATAGAGGGGAAAGAAATCGGTATTGTTGATCTGCTGGTTACTGCCGGGATATCACCTTCAAGAAGACAAGCCAGGGAAGACCTAAAAAACAGGGCAATCTATATTAATGACCAGTGCGTTACAGATATCAACAAAATGCTCGGGTTAAACGACCGGCTGCGTGAAAGATATACGGTTATCCGCAGGGGAAAAAAGAATTATTTCCTTGTTAAATGGCTGTCTTGAGTTTTAGTTTTCAAAAAGCCTCCTTCGGCATAAATATAGAAGGGGGCTTTTTTATGTTTATCAGGCGCAAAAGATTTCTCCAACGGTTTTTAAAAGACCATATATATAACGTCAGCGTGATTTCGTTTATTCTGCTGTGCCTTGCCCTGTTCCTGCTTTACCGGGGCTTCTGGGTATTGGAAAAGAATTTACGTCCTGCCATTCTCTCCATCGCTGAAGTTAAAGCTGATATTCTGGCTACCGAAGCCGTAAACAGAGCAATTCTGGAAGAAGTAGCGCAGGGGATATTATATCAGGATTTAATCTCTATCAACCAGGACGAAAACGGTAAAATAATTATGGCGCAGATTAATACTATGGAGATAAACCGTTTGATGGCGGAGACGACTCTGGCAACACAAGATGCGCTGAAGGCTATTGAAAAGGAGCCCTTAAAAATTCCTCTTGGCGAGGTATTGGATAGTTATCTCCTGGCGACTTATGGTCCTGAGATACCAATAAAATTAATTCCTGTCGGCAAAGTTAATACCTATCTTAATGACACGTTCGAAGACGCGGGTTTTAACCAGGTGCGCCATAAAATATATTTGGAAGTGTTCTCTGAAGTAAGGGTGGTTGTTCCCCTGATTTCTACAAATGTTGAAGTTCATACTACAGTACCCATTGCGGATACTGTATATCCCGGTGAGGTGCCGGAAACGCTGATCAACTTGAATATCGGAGCTTTAAGCCTTAAAGAAAATTTGAAGCTTATTCCCTGATATTTAAAAATGTCCTGTAGCGAAAGAATTAGATTTAGTTAGAAATATTTATTATAAAAACGAAAAATGCCATAAGAACGTATCGTATCAATATTAAATGCGAATAGGGCCTCTTGTGTCCTTACATAAATCATGGTATAGTATGAAACTGTGATGCACAATTACCGCAATCAAGCTGAAAAACAGCGGTAGAAGTGTTTCAACCTGAGAAGTCTAAAAGAAAGAAAAAAAATCTTGACAGATTAAAATGAATGTGGTAGAATTAAAATCTGTGACGCAGGGCAAACTTAAAAACCAGGCGTCACATAGATGAAGGAAATTAAAAAAGTTTGAAGCACCTTGACAAGAGAAAATGAATATGATAAACTTAAAGGTGCTGCACAGTTCTTTGAAAACTAAACAAGGATAAAAGGAGTCCCTGTCAAGGACTCAAATCAGCCTGACTTTGTTATTAACATGAGGTTGGGCTGGCCTTAAGAGTAAAATTGCTAGGAAACTTAAAAGTGGAACAATGTGTATCCTGCCTTCATGCAGGAGAGCACATATAAGTTTAACTGGAGAGTTTGATCCTGGCTCAGGATGAACGCTGGCGGCGTGCCTAACACATGCAAGTCGAGCGGTCCTTATTTTCTTAGTTCGCTATGAAGATAAGGATAGCGGCGAACGGGTGAGTAACACGTGGGTAACCTGTCCAAAAGATCAGGATAACAGCTCGAAAGGGCTGCTAATACTGAATAAACTTACCATGCCGCATGGCAAGGTAAGCAAAGGTTGGAAACTTCCGCTTTTGGGT
>JAAYOY010000189.1 GCA_012520035.1 Bacillota bacterium | reverse complement strand
TGAATTGCGCATGTAATTAATTCCACCGAAAGGCTCGGAATAAGGAAAATTATTTGTTGTGGTATAAGCATCCAGAATCCAATAAATCCCCCCGCCGGCTATTACCGGGTAGGGGTCGGCATCATACGCTAAAAACGGCGCTATCCGGGAAGCCCTCTCCCTGACGGGACGGTTATGCATGATCCTGCTCCCATCCGTTATCTCACTGGAGATTAGGATCCGGTAATCGGAAAATTTAAGTGCATAAAGCAGCTTCCTTCCCAGGTTGCTCAGCGGGATGCCACCAGTACCCTCATACCTTGTATAGACGTTGGTATCGCCCATGGGATAATCGAATTCACGGGTATTGCTATTTACAATAACATAATTACTGCTGAGCTCCCCATAATAAATCTCCGGCCTTGTTAGCTCCACTCCCCCCTCAACAACCGGGGGGATATCCCCGATCGTAAATTTCGGCAAACCCTGGGAGGATACCAGCGCAACGGGGCTCATCGTCAGTCCGTAACCGTGAGTATACTGCAGACGCGTATTAACCCATGTCCTGGCCTGCTCCGCAAGCTGTGTCTGATCCATCTCCCGTACCGATAGCATTACCTGCCTGTACTCCCCATCCAGGAAATAACGATCTGTATCAACACTTGCAAAATCATAATAGGGACGTATTCCCTGCAGCTGTTTATAGGTATCCAGCAGCGGGCGATAATCCCAGAGACGCACGTTTTGCAATGTATCCGCACCCTTTTCCAGATCTTCCCATTCAAGCTCCTCTCTGGCCGGATAATTCTCTATTCTCACATCATCCAGCCCATAAGCTTTCAGGGTATAATTAATATTGTGTTCGAGAAAAGGACGCTCGTAGGCAAATTCATTGGGCTCTACCCTGAACTGCTGCACCAGGGAAGGATAAATGCTTCCAACAACAAGGGAAGCTCCGATCAGAATAGCGACACTTAAAAAGATCAGCCGCGGCTGGCGCCGATAAATATTATAAATAAGCACTACACAGATACCCAGGGTTAGAAAAAAAAGAATCCACAAAGCGGGAAGATTGGCGTTCAAATCCGTATAACCGGGGCCAAAAGTAGCACCCCGGGGCGAAAGCAGCAACTCGAACATTTTCAAGCGATAATCCCAGGCTTTTAATAGAAATGCAAACGTGAGCAAAAGAGAAAGGTGCCCCTGCCCCCGGGAGGGAAAGAAAATAACTTTCCTGCCTACCTGGACCGGCGGATCGGTTAAAAAATAGATAAACCCTGCAACCAGAATCGTCAGTATAACCATGGTTTGCAAATAAGTGTAAAGCAGGCGCCAGAAAGGAAGCCGGAAGATATAAAAAGAAGCGTCCAAATTAAATACAGGATCGGTTATCCCAAACCTGGCCCCGCGGAAAAACTGCTGCACCTCCAGCCAGAGGCCTCCCGTATAGGACGAGAGAAGAAAGGAGACGGCAAGGCTGGAAACAAGAAAAAAAAGGGTAATTTTCCGTGGAGTTAACATCCTGCCGAGGGCGGTTCCAATAATCCGCTCCCTTAACTCCAGGTTGGGTACATTTAACAGTACACCGCGCATGAACAGGAGATTGATAAAGAGGAAGAGAAAAAAAACCAGACAGGCCGCAAGGCGTACAGCCCATTCAGATAAAAATACGGTGAAAAACACGGAAGCATAATTTAGATGATTAAACCATAGGTAATCAGTATAGAGCCCTGCAGACCAGAGTAAAAGCCCCAGCAGAATAAATAATAAAACAATAAAAAAGGTTCTAAACCTCATAATAAACCCCGCTCTTTTACAGGATTTGCCTCCTTTCTTATCTTAGAAAAAATAAATCGTCGAGCCATATGCATAATGTATAAACAAATAATAACAAAAACGGCCGGGCACGGCCAAATCTTTTCTGCTGCTATAAAATATTTAGTTTTTTTTGCAAGGATTCCTTCCTGAATTATAATTTTCTTCAACTTTTAAAGAGCAAAAGTAAACATAAGCGGTTAAAAGCAGTTAAATTTAATAAACCTTTAATCCATTAAACTCTAG
>JAAYOY010000188.1 GCA_012520035.1 Bacillota bacterium | reverse complement strand
TGGGGCTGCCGCCTGTTGCCTGTTACCTGATACTGGCGGTAATGGCTGCGCCGGCTATAGTCAAGGCCGGGGTCGAGCCGATGGCGGCGCATTTGTTTATCTTCTACTTTGGTATTATCTCAGCCATTACACCGCCGGTCGCCATGTCGGTTTTTGCAGCGGCGGCGATCGCTGAATCCAATGCAATGAGAACCGGCTTGGAGGCCGTGAAGCTTGGACTGGCGGGTTTTATTGTGCCCTTTATGTTCGCTTACTGCCCGGAACTTATCCTATCTGGTGATACCGGCAGCATAATTCTTAGTATCATTACTGCAACTATCGGTATTTACACCCTGGCGATGGGCCTGGAAGGGTATGTGCTGGGGCATATAGTTACGCTGCCTGTTCGCTTGTTACTGGGATGTTTTTCTTTATTCCTGATCCTTCCTGGTTTATTAACGGATGTTATTGGAATAGCTGCCATAGCGTCAGTGGTTCTAATTGTCGTACGGGGAAAAAAGGGAACGGTTAGCCAGGCTGTTTAGTTCAGAAGACATGATTATCACTATCATGCATCAGTTTTACGCTAATCAATTTCGTTAATTACTTTGTGAACCAGGCGGAGATTATCTAGCCGCCTGGTTCACAGGGTTAATTCAAAAGATTTTAGGATTTTAAAGCATAATGTGAAAGAGATTTGTAACCTTATACGCTTCTAGAATATATATGCTGCAATGCTTCTATACTATGCGAAGGGGGAAGTAGGGATGTTTAAGGTTACCTGCCTTCGGCCGAAGACCGACTTCAGTGATTATGATGTTGATATACCGGATGAGGTAGAAGCCAGTTTTTGTACAAATTACGAGGAGGAAGCCATCTGCTTAGCCTGCAAAGATGCCGATGCAATTCTCGCACCGTCGCCATTTCCGCAGATTACGGGGAACACGATTCGCAGCAGCGAAAATCTAAAATTAATCCAGCTTACCGGTGCCGGTTTCAATACTGTAGATCTTGAGGCAGCCAGGGAAAAGGGTGTAATCGTAGCCAACGTCCCCGGCGGGAATGCCAGGGCGGTAGCGGAATATTCCTTTACGATGATGGGAATGTTGATGCGGCATTTTTCGATCGCTGCATTGGAGATGTCGAATGGTGCGGATTTCAGTCAGCTTAGACAAATGCTTGTGAGCGCCAGACCTTGCGAATATAAAGATAGGGTCCTTGGTATCTACGGAATCGGCAAAATTGGCCTTGAGCTGGCAAAAATAGCTCATCTTTTTGGGATGAAAATAATCTATCACGATATTATTACCCTGCCGCCCGAACTGGAAAAACAGCTTGGTGCTACCCGGGTTGAATTCGATGAACTGCTCGAATCCTCCGATGTATTATCAATCCACGTACCCTTAAACAAATTTACACAGGGGATTATCGGCTGGGATGAATTAAAGAAAATGAAGCGGACGGCATTCCTGATTAATGGCAGCCGCGGAGGCATAGTTGATGAAGAGGCCTTGTGCAGGGCAATCGAAGAAAAAATAATTGCCGGCGCGGCTGTTGATAGTTTTGTCAGGGAGCTTCTCCCCTTTGATCATCCTTTGAGGACCGTTTCCCGCAAGACAAAGGGGAGGCTGATCCTGACGCCGCATATAGCAGGAACAACAGTGCAGTCTTTTCAAAAAATGTTTACCGAGTCCTGGGCAAATATACTCAGGGTAAAAAACGGCGAGAAGCCGGTTAATATCGTTATATAAGAGGGCCTTAGAAAGAGGGGGCAGTGCCTTATGGTATTGTCCCTTTTTTCAATATTTTTCAGTTTAAGATAAGGTGCGCAGCGGTTGCAGTCAGGTTGCTGTTGTTTATTGTGGTGAGGTTTTTGAAACGTTTAGAGACTTCGAGCCAATATAATCAAAAAAACGGTTCTATGAGATTTTTGTTTTATATTAGAGAATAAATTTAGAATCAAACTGCTGCTTATGTTACTTGACGTTATTTTAAAATATTAGTATAATTATTGCAATCTAGAATATAAATATTCATTATGGAAATTAAATAATCTTAAACAGAACGCTAATTAATAATGCAAGAACTCATTTTAATAAAAGAACTCATTTAAAAATAGATAGGATAAAAATAATAAAGCAAATCCTCTTTGACTACCTTCTGTTAACTATCATTAAGCTTAATTAAAAAAAACTTCCAACAGCACTTTTTACAGTGAACAATATTATTCAATGTTTTGTTTCTATACAAATAAAGGTCTCTTCAGTTTTAATACTTTAATATCTTTTCTTTCCCAAATGGAGGTGAGAAGGAGAAGCGAAAAAAATATTTCCGTGTATTACGAATGAATTAACACACAGGAAAGGAGGTAATAAAATGCAAGAGATCCTGCGGGTAAATATGAACACTGGAGGTGTTATTCGCCAACCTTTGCCGGAAGAGTATAAGTTGCTGGGAGGCAGAGGGCTTAGTTCACGTATACTCCTGGACGAAGTGCCGCCGGCATGCGATCCCCTGGGGGAAGAAAACAAATTGATCTTTGCCGTAGGCTTGATGGGAGGAGCCAATATCTCCAGCGCCGACCGCATTTCCATTGGAGGGAAAAGCCCCCTGACAGGCGGTATTAAAGAAACAAACGGCGGAGGGGTTACTGCGCTGCGGTTAGCCCGACTGGGCCTGCGGGCTGTTATTATTGAAGGGAAAGCCCCGGCGGATAAATTATTTTATTTAGTCCTGGGAGAAGATAAGGCAGAACTGCATTCCGCGGATGAATTAAAGGGGTTAGGTGTTTTTGATACTGCTAATGCATTGCAGGCAAAATGGGGTAAAAAAGCCGGACTGGCAATAATTGGCCCTGCCGGAGAACGGGAATATTGCTCGGCAGGGATAGCCAACGCGGATAAGGATGGTAGCCCCACCCGTTATTGCGGTCGCGGAGGGCTGGGAGCAGTCATGGGATCAAAAGGCTTAAAGGCACTTGTTGTATTACCGGCGGACAAGCCATTTAAACAGGATGCGGCTGACGAAACGCTCTGGAAGGAATCGGTTAGGGATTATCATCAGTTGCTTAATACTTTGCCCCCCACTTCCAAGGTTATGCCAATATATGGAACGAACTCCGGCATGGATTTTATTAATCAAGTGGGAGGCCTGCCCACAAGAAACTTTTCACAGGGTCAATTTGAAGAAGTTGAAAAGATTAACGGGGAAAAACTGTTACAGGTTATTACGGAGCGTGGCGGAGAAGGTACACCCACGCATAATTGCATGCCGGGCTGTACGGTTAGATGCTCCAACCGTTACCCCGATGCTAACGGGAAAATTATCTGCGAACCTCTGGAGTATGAATCTATAGCGCTATTGGGGGCCAACCTGGGTATTGGCGATTTAGATCAGATCGCTGAACTGAATTATATCTGCAACGATCTTGGCGTGGATACAATTGAGATTGGAGCGGCGCTGGGAGTGGCTGCGGATGCAGGCCTCTTTGAATTCGGTGATTTTGAGCAGGCACGTGCATATTTGCTGGAAATAAAAGAAGGTACGGTTACGGGCAGGATGTTAGGCCAGGGAACGGCTGTAACCGGGAAGGTCCTGGGAGCAAAAAGGGTGCCGGTTGTAAAAGGACAGGCAATGGCAGGTTATGATCCCCGCTATTTTAAAGGGAATGGAGTTCTTTATGCCACATCACCTATGGGCGCAGATCACACCTGTGGCAACACATTCCTGGATAAAATCGAACATACGGACCCTGACGGCAAGATAGAAGCATCCCGGAGGGCGCAAAAGTTATTTACGGTTATCGACACTTTAGGTTTCTGCCTCTTTGTAAACGCTGCAGTTAAAACCTCTCCCGATCTGTTTGCCAAATTATTTAATGCCAGATATGGCACCAGTTATACATTTGATGATCTGCTGCAGATAATTGGGGAGGAAGTAATCGCCGGCGAACTGGAATTTAACCGCCGTGCCGGCTTTCAGCCTAAAGATGACCGTCTTCCCGAGTTTATGAGATCCGAACCGTTGTCTCCTTCTAATAGTGTTTGGGACGTGCCGGATGAAGCAATTGACCTTATATGGAGCAAAAAAAATTAGGGGGTATAAGAGTTGGAATTTAAATTTTCTGTAAAAACCGATGTTCATTTTGGTGTTGGTATCAGTAATAAACTTGGGGACTTTTTAAGCGGTTTTAAAGCCAGTAAAATTATGCTTGTAACCGATAAAGGTATTGCTTCCACCGGGATAGTGGACAAGATTAAACAAACATTGGAGCAGCAGGGTTTTGCTTATTATCTCTATGATGAAGTTGAGCCCGATCCAAAAGATCTGACGATTGAAAAGGCAGTACAGATCTATAAAACTGAAGGCTGCGATTCTTTGCTTGCTGTAGGTGGCGGCAGCAGTATCGATATGGCCAAAGGAATCGGTCTGCTGGCCAACAACCCCGGACCAATTACAAACTACCAGGGCGTCGAGAAAGTAAAAAATGAAATACCTCCTCTAATTGTCCTTCCGACTACCGCCGGAACTGGCAGCGAAGTCTCTTTCGTTGCCGCGATAATCGATACTCAAAATAAATTCAAAATGGTGATTAAGAGCTCTCTGCTTGCCCCCAAAATTGCCTTAATTGACCCAACGCTTTACACTACGGCCCCGCTGAAAGTTATCGCCAGTACCGGGATGGATGCCTTTACTCACGCTATTGAGGCCTATACTTCTTTGAATGCTGAGCCGTTTACTGAAGCTTTGGCGCTGTCGGCATGCAAAATAATCTATGAAAATCTTACCAAGTTCTATGCAAATCCCGGAAATATTACCGCAGCTTCACAGATGGCCCTTGCAAGCACGATGGCAGGGATGGCTTTTTCAAGCAGTGCTCTGGGTATAGGCCATTCCATGGCACACCCTCTAGGAGGGATGTTCGGTGTCCCGCACGGTATCGGCAATGCCGTTTTATTGCCTCACATTATGGAGCTTAATTTAATCGGCTGTGTAGATAAATATGCCGATATTGCAAAGGCAATGGATGAAAACCTTGCCGGCAAGCCGCCGATGGAATGTGCTTATCAGGCGATAGAAATGATTAAAGAAATGAACAAATTTCTCAAGATCCCTTCAAAATTAGTCTTGCCGGAAGCGCAGTACAGCGATATAGAAAAGATGACCCAGGATACGATGGATGCCCCTGTTTACTGGTTAAATCCCAGAAGAGCCGAACGTCAGGATATCATCGATATTTATCAAAGAATTATTGCAAAGGAATAAAAAGAATAAAACTGTTAGATTTACCTGATTGGGCTAGTTAATCACACTTCTACCGGCTGATGTTACTGTTTAGCTCCAGGTTAACGTTATTAGTTAAGGAGACACACCTTTTTGAGGATTGCATTGCAACATCATTAACAGCAACCAATACTGTAGCGTTTGCAGCAGGAAAAGCTTTATTTTTAAGGATTGTAATTGCAACATCATCAACAGCATCATAGCGTAGCAAGAATCAGGTCCATTCCCAAAAGGGTGTGTCTTTATCTTAACTGTGAATTTAACCAGGAAAAAGATCTAATTCCGGCAGCTTAAGCGGTAGTTGTAATAGTAAATGTAAAGCAGGAGGGTTTGTGGGTGAATTCTATTTATATCTCCCCAGGAAGATATGTGCAGGGTGTCGGAGCTATCAAAGGCATAGGAGATTATGCAAAATATTGCGGGGACAATGCCATGATCATTGGCGGAAAAACCGCGCTGTCTGTCTCCGGCGAATTCATTGAAAAGAGTTTTAAAGAAAACGGCATTACCATAAACGCCGTTGAGATCAAACGGGGTGAGGTAACGCAGGAAGATATTGACCGTTTGACAAAAATAGCCGAAGAAAAAGAAATAAATTTAATCCTCGGGGTTGGAGGCGGGAAAGCGCTTGATACCGCAAAAGGGGTGGCTTATTATACCGGCAGTCCCGTAGTGATTGTTCCCACAACCGCTTCCAACGATTCACCGTGCAGTTCGTCTTCGGTGGTCTATTCTGCGGATGGAGCAGTCTCCAAAGTGCTGAATATGAGGCAAAACCCGCAGCTGGTACTGGTTGATACTGAAATTATCGTTAATTCCCCTGTCCGCCAGTTTGTAGCCGGAATGGGGGATGCGCTGGCAACATGGTTTGAAGCCTCCTCGTGCATGGCGTCGGGAAGGGCGTCAAACCTTGCGGGAGGGAGGTCTACCGGTGCCGCTCTTGCTATCGCCAGGCTTTGTTATGATACTCTGCTTAAATATGGCTTTGCGGCTAAAATGGCGGTGGAGAAAAAAGCTGTTGTCCCTTCTTTTGAAAAAGTTGTCGAGGCAAATATCTTGTTGAGCGGTATCGGCTTTGAAAGCGGAGGTATCTCCGGAGCTCATGGAATAGTAGGCGGGTTCAGTATTTTGCACAATGACCCAAAATATGATTTTGACGTTTTCCATGGGGAAGAAGTGGCTTTCGGTACTTTGGTGCTGCTGGTTTTAGAAGGCAAGGAATTAACCGAAATCAATGAAGTTCTCGCATTTTGCAAATCTGTAGGTTTACCGGTTTCATTAAAGGATCTCGGCCTGCACAATGTTACAGATGAAGACCTGTATAAAGTTGCTGAGCGGGCTTGCGGAAGAGCGATAATGAAAAACCTGAACTATGAAGTGAGCCCCGGGTTGGTTTTTAATGCTATTAAAGCGGCCGATCTACTGGGCAGTTCTTTTGCTGAACGTTAAAGTTGAACGTTAAACATGATATTGTGCAAGCTTGTAAAACGTTCAACATTTGCAGCAAAAACTATTGAAAAGGAGGTATTTATTAAGATGAAAGGTTACTGGTGGTTTGCTATTTATCTGGTGTTGATTCTATTAATGCAAGATTACTGGGTAGTCGGCAGTAACAGTACGCTCATTTGGGGGATTATCCCGGCCTGGTTTTTGTATCAAATTATATTATGCGTTGCTCTATTTGTCTTAAATTACTTCTTTATGGTTACTTTTTGGAAAGAAAGTGAGGATGAGTAAAATGAGTAACGAGTTAATTATCGGAATTACAGTACTTATATTTTTTCTAGCTCTTGCTGTTATTATTAGTTATTATGCAAATAAAGTTAGCAGTAACACTGTCGATGATTACTTTCTTGCAGGCCGCTCCCTGGGAATAGTTGTGCTCGCCTTCACCCAGATGGCCACGATATTAAGCGGGCTGGTCTTTGTCGGTGGTCCGGGTATTGTCTATGCGACCGGGGCAGGTTTCTTTAGCGGTTTAACCATGGGGACCTGTTTGGCGGCGCTCATGTTTTACATTGTCGGAAGGCGCTTGTGGGAGATAGGGAACAAATACAGGTTTATTACTCCGGGAGAGTTTTTTAGAGATCGCTTTGAAAGCCCGGGCACACAAATAGTAATGCTCATTGCGATGCTTGCATTTGTTATCCCCTACATTGCCTTGCAGCCTATAGCCGGCGGTATGGCGCTCTCTGGGTTAACAAAAGGTGCAATTCCCTATGCTGTGGGTTCTTTAATAATTGTGGTCACAATTATTGTCTATGTTTATTTTGGCGGCCTTCGCGCAGTCGCCTGGACCGATGTGATCCAGGGATCCGCAATGCTCGTATTCCTGTGGGTGCTTGTATTTGTTGCTGCCGGGCAGCTTGGAGGAATGAGCGCCGCATCCGAAGCGGTGAAAGCCACGGTGCCGGATATCTTTGAAAGAACGGGTCCTGTAGGGGCCTGGGGTTGGAAGGCAGCTTTTAGCTGGATGTGCATTACATTTTTCAGTATTTCCTGCCAGCCTCCGGTATTTATACGGTTTTTTGCCGCCCAAAACATGAAAGCTATTAAATGGCTCTTTGTATTATGGCCCTTATTGATCGTGGCCTGCTGGGCACCTACGGTATTTATCGGTGCCTATGGGAAAATACTGTATCCCGATATGGCTGTTCCCGATGAGATATCGGCAACCCTGATTATCGATTATGCGCCCTTATGGCTGGCGATATTAATTTTCGTAGGTCTTTTGTCCGCTATTAAATCCACTGCGGATTCACAGTTTCACGTTTTGTCGTCGATGTTAACGCGTGATTTTTACGTTCCGTTTGTCAATCAGAAGGCCTCTACCGAAAAACAATTAAAAGTAGGAAAGTGGTTTATTGTTTTGTTGGGAATAGCCGGATATCTGGTTGCTTTCAAGCCTCCGGAATTAATAGGCTTTTTTGCGAACAGTGCCTTCACGGGTATCGCGGTTCTTTGTGTGCCGACCCTTGCCGCACTTTACTGGAAAAGAGCCACAGCTGCCGGGGTGATATGGTCCGTAATTTTAGGCGAAACGCTTGCTCTGGGGTCCTTTGCAGGAATATTCCCCAAATCCTGGTGGATGGGTTTTGACGCGGTTATTCCTGCATTAATTCTTACAACTGTCGTGTTAGTAGTGGTCTCTTACTTTACCAAACTTCCGTCCGAGGAAACGATCAACAAATATTTTTCCAATGCAGCTTAACTATATAACAGGGCGGAAATAATTTGAGAAAAAGCGCCGCTTGTGTTTCTTCAGGCGGCGCTTTTTTACAGGTTTACGATTGGTTTACGATTACGATGTACGGTTTATGAAAGGTATAATAAAAAAATATGTTTTGATTGATAGGATAACCGGTCAAATTTCGCTTCTTTGTACTAACTTATACTAATTTTTTTTAAAAAGCTTTATATAATTATCATCCACTGTACGGTTTTTGCTCCTGTAACCCATGTTTTCAGAAATTTTCTGTGCTGCTTCAGAGACTTCCCGGGCAAGTGTTTTTAACCTTTCGTTGGTCAGATTTGTTATTCTACCGGAAATGCTTACCGCCGCTACTACCTGTCCCGTATAATTTCTGATCGGTGCCGCCACGCAGTTAATACCCGGTTCCAGCTCTTCAAAATCAAAGGCGATGCCCCGCTTTCTGATTTCAGACAACTGTTCTTTTAATTGATTGATATCGGTAATGGTGTTCTTAGTAAACTGCCTCATCTCTTTATTCTTTAATATGTTTTCGAGCTCGTCCTGGGCGAGATAGGAGAGCAATACCTTTCCCGATGCCAGGCAGTATGCCGGGGCTCGCTTGCCGATAGCGGAATAGGTAACCAGCGATTTATACCTGTCTAATTTATTGACAAAAACCGCATCACCTTTATCCAAAACGACCAGATGAACCGTTTCGCCTGTTTTTTTATGCAGTTCTTGCAGAACCTGCATGGAACGCGAATGTAAATCCTGTGATTGAAGAATATGATTGCCGATTTCAAATAGTTTTAAAGTAATGAAGTATTTCCCCTTTTCTTCCACCTGCTTGATATACCCTTTGTACGCTAAAGTAGAAAGAAAACGATGCAGTGTACTCTTCCCAATGTGAAGCTTTTCACTTAAATCCTTAACCCTGACCTCCCCATTTTGTTCAGCCATTTCTTCCAGAATATCGAGGGCTTTGATTACAGATTTGATCAAATACTTTTCTTGTTTATTATTGCTTTCTTCTGTTTGTTGTTTATCATGCAAATCTTACACCTCATTATTTATTTTTAGAATCAATCTAATTATATCATACAGGCTATCATTTCCGTCAAGTGGTTGCAATATTGTCTATTATTTAATTATTACATGTCAATAACGATTATTGTTTAGCTCAATCTGCCGGTTGCGGCAGGAAGATCTGCAGTATATGTAGAAACAATTCATAAAAAGAATCCGAAACCGGAGTTGATCTTGTACCAATGGAAGAAATAAGTTTAAGGGAAATTATTGAAGTATTATTGAAGAGAAAATGGATCATCGTTGGAGTAACATCTCTGGCAATTATAATCAGCGCTATATTTAGTTTTTTTGTTTTAAAGCCGGTTTATGAAGCTGAAGTAGTTCTCAGCATCCGCGGAGGGGATAACCTTGGCGCTGCTGATGTTACGGATCCGGGCCTGGATATGCTGCTTGAGCAGCTAAAGCGCCTCCCCCCAGCCAGTATTGATACTTACAGGCACCTGTTATCGAGCAGCTCATTTTTGGAAAGTGTTATTGATAAAATGGGGCTGGAGCAAGAAGGGGTCACGTCTTTGTCCCTCCAGAAGGCTATAAATATAGAACAAATCCCAAACACGGACTTGATTAAAATTATCGTCCGTTACGGGGATCCCCATCTGGCTGCCGGGATAGCCAATGAGGTGGGGAACCTTTTTATTGAGCAAATCGAACATCTGAATCATGAGCAAATAACCCTTGCTTCATCTTACCTGGAAAATCAGATCCGGGAAAAAGAAGCAGAGCTTGAGTTTTTCATGGAAGAATTCAGGTCGTTTTTGGAGGAACCGGGCAGTGCCGAGGAACTGCAAGCAGAGCTTGAGGCTAAGGTAACGGCGATTACAGAAAGTAAGCTGGAACTGGAATACCTGCAGATAAGCCTTGCCGTAGCCCAGGCCGAAAGGGAAGCGCTGGAGAAGGAAATAGGCAATACTGATGCACTCATCGTTACCAGAAGGACGATAACTGATGATTCCCTTTTATTAAAGACTTATGAGGAAATGGAGGGGCCGGGTGAAGAGCCGGGTATGGGGGAGTTTGCCGGTTTGCAGTTGGTAAACGAAGAGCCCAATCCCGTTTACTGTGAACTGCTAAGCGGCTTAAAAAACAAAACTGTTGAGATTGAGTCTATTAAGGAAAGAATCGCCGGCATAAGTGCATCCCTGGATAAGCTGCAGCAGGAGCATGGAGAGCTGCAAGTTAAGTGTTTAGAAAAATCCTCCAGGAAGAAGGAGCATGAGGAGGAATTGGATTATTATAAAACTACGCTAGATACGCTGAAAAACCACTACCAGGAGATACAGAAGATCGTTTCCCTGAGGGAAGAAGGGGAAAGCTTTAACGTAGTATCCCCTGCATATGCGCCGCAAAGCCCTGTTGAACCCCGTAAAAAGCTTAATATAGCTGTAGCTGGGGTCCTTGGGCTCATGGCAAGTTGTTTTCTGGTCTTTTTCCTGCACTACTGGGAAACTTCCAAGAATTAAATACCGGTAATTAAATACCGGGTTCAGGCTTGCATTACTGCATTATTCTTCTAAAAACATTGGTTACTCTTTGCAATTTATTTACAAAATCTTCTAATTTGAGGCAGGTTGTGCCAGGTGCAAGAGCAAGGGATTGGCCCGGTATTGCCATTTACTCTTTTTATGCCTTTGTGCAAATCTAAAATTATCCGGTTTTAATGGAGCGAATGATCGGTCACTTGTAAAAATGGCAATAATGCAAGCCTGACCCATGAAAGAGGTGGCCCGGATTTTAAAAATTAAGCTGGAAAATAAAACTGAAAGCCAGGCAAGGTTGCTGCAAGAAGTATTTGCAGTATTAGGGATTTTGCGCCCCAGGCAGTGGACAAAAAATCTCTTTTTGTTTGCCGGGCTGGTTTTTTCGCAAAACCTGTTTAATCCTTCGCTGTTCTTAAGGGTCCTGCTTGCTTTTATAGTATTCTGTCTGCTTTCCGGATCCGCATATATTATCAATGATATTATAGATGTTGATGAGGATAGGAAACATTACATCAAGCGCAACAGGCCTCTGGCTTCGGGTCGGATCAGCGTTAGGAAGGCTGTCTGTGTCTTTTCCATTGTCCTGGCGGCATCTCTTACTGCGGCCTTTTTACTGGGAAATGCTTTTTTGGCGATGGGCCTTCTCTATTTTCTGCTTGTTACCGGCTATTCGCTATGGCTCAAACATCTGGTGATAATCGATGTCTTTGCCGTTGCTTCCGGGTTTCTTTTGCGGGCGGTTGCCGGAGGGGTGGTTATCGGGGTGCGCATATCTCCCTGGCTTTTAATATGCACGCTGCTGCTGGCGTTGTTCCTTGCTTTAATCAAGCGGCGGCACGAGTATGTAGCCCTGGGGAATAACGGAACTGAACACCGCAGGGTACTCGCTGATTATTCCCTGAGTTATCTGGACCAGCTGATCTCGATTGTAACTGCCTCTACAATCATGGCCTATTCTCTCTATACCTTTACGGCTGGCCGCACGGAATATTTTATGCTTTCCATCCCTTTTGTTATCTATGGGATTTTTCGTTATCTCTTTTTGGTGCACAAAAGAGATATGGGCGGCAGTCCTGAAGATGTGCTGTTAAAGGACAGGCCCTTTATTGTCAATATCTGTCTCTGGGTGCTTGTTTGTGTGGTTATACTGTACCTGGAGGTCTAAGCTGGGGGAAAATGGTTGACGTACTCGGTAAATATAAAAAACCTCTTTTCAGTGGCACAATCATCGGGCTGGCGGTTGCTGTTGCGCTGCTTGTAGCAGGTGATATACAGGGTGTTTTTAGAACGGTTCTCGATATTAAGCTCCGGTATCTTGCGCCTATACTTTTTTTAGCTCCGCTGAACTATTTTTTTCGCTACATTAAGTGGAACTATTACCTTAAGCTGACCGGTTTGCAGGTGGAGCCGAAAATGAACAGGCTGATCTTTATAAGCGGGCTGGCGATGACTATAACCCCCGGAAAAATCGGGGAGCTATTAAAATGCTATCTTCTCAAGGAGCATATGGGGGCGCCTGTCAGCACGACGTCCTCCATTGTTATGGCGGAAAGGCTTACAGACGGTTTAGCCATGGTTATCCTCGCCTCCTTCGGATGCCTGTCTTATGCCTATGGCGGCTATGTTCTGGTTGCTGTGACCGTTATATTGGTATCAATAGTTATTCTTTTCCAGTACGACGGTCTTTTTAATTTATTTTGCAGTTTATTGGGGATGATTGGTTTTTTAAGGAGGTTTTCCACTTTTCTTTTCCGGTTTCAGCAAAATGCTAAAAGGCTTTTTACCTTGAAGGGATTGTTTTTTGCTGTAGTTATCGGTGTTGTATCCTGGGGTTTTGAAGGCCTGGTAATCTTTTTTACCGTCAGGGGTTTTGGCGGGGATATCTCAGTGTTGAGTTCTGTATTTGTCGTATCTTTTTCATCCCTGGTGGGGGCTTTATCCGTCATCCCGGGGGGGCTCGTGGTTGCCGAAGGGAGTATCATGGCTCTATTGCTCCTGGCCGGCCTGGGCAGGGAGATGGCAGCGGCTACAACGCTGGTGACGAGATTCTCAACGCTGTGGCTGGGTGTGCTGATCGGCTTTATAGGGCTTTACCTGGTGCAGAGGGAGCTCTTTAAAGGTGGTTTTGGCGCTGCTGCCGTTTGCAAAAACAAAAGGGAAAATAGAAGATAAAAAAATTAAACCAAGGTTTCCATCCTCCCCTGCCAAATATAAGGTAAGAAAAAAGTGCGGATTGTGAGTCTGTGAATTTATTGAAAAAATTTCAATTTGTCAATGGCAAAAGGAGAATAGAAGGAATGAAAAGTAAGGTTGCTGTTTTAAAAACCACACCTGAGACTGTGCTGGAGGATTACGGAAGACTTATAGAACTGGCCGGGTGTGACGATTATTTGGATAAGAAAAGGATTACCATCTTGAAGAATAATATTTCCTGGCATTTTCCTTACCCCGGGGCCAATACGACCCCCTGGCAGCTTGAAGGAACGATCATCGGTTTGAAGGGTGCAGGTTTCACGGATCTGGTCTGCGTACAGAATAAGACAGTAGTTACGAACGCTTTTAAAGGTGAGCGGCTGAATAATTACCTTCCGGTCTTTAAAAAATATAAAATCCCCGTAAAGTATAACTTCAAAGAGAGCGATATGAAATGGATTGAGTATCAGCCGCGGGGGAAGATGTATGCGCTGGAGAGGGTATTCCCCGAGGGGATCAGGATCCCGGATTATTTCTTTAATAAAAACATCGTGCACCTGCCGACGACAAAATGCCATATCTACACGACCACGACGGGATCCATGAAAAACGCTTTTGGCGGCCTGCTGGGCACAAAGCGCCATTACTGCCATACCTATATTCATGAAACGCTGGTTGATCTTTTGCGGATCCAGAAGGAAATACATTCCGGAATATTTACAGTAATGGACGGGACAACTGCAGGAAACGGCCCCGGCCCGCGCACGATGATACCGGTGGAAAAGGATTTTATTCTTGCCGGCGGCGACAGCGTTGCCATAGATGCCGTGGCAGCAAAGATGATGGGATTTGATCCCATGGAGATAGGCTATATCCGGCTTGCGCACGAGGAGGGGCTTGGAACCGGCAGGCTGGATGAAATCGAAGTCGTGGGAGAAGATATAAGCGAAATAAACTATGGTTTCAGCGTCGGCGCAAATGCGGCCAGCAGGGTGGGGGATCTGCTCTGGTTTGGGCCGATGAGGCGCTTTCAAAAGCTCTTTTTCCAGACGCCGCTGCTGTACCTTTTTGTCTTTGGGTCGTCTATTTATCACGACAGGCTCTGGTATCCCCTGCAGGGGAATAAAATTGTCAGAAAGTGGATGAACGAATCCAAATGGGGAAGGCTGTTTGAATTGTACGGGGAGCGTACGGTGTGAAGCTATTATCCGCTCCTTGAAGCAATCGAGTGTGGTACGGAATTATGAAAGGGAATATAAAAAACCCTTATAGCAGTAATGTGAAATGCATTTGTAATGCAACTAAATAAAGTTTGCGTGATAAAGCCGGCGGTTAGCAACTAAATAGTGCTTTAAGGGAATATTATGCGTGTGGGAATTGTGATTTTACATTGCAGGTATTCATATCGCAGGTATTCAGCAAAAAAAATTATTGGCAAAGAATAAAAAACAGGAAGGAATTTCCCAGGGAGCATGGAATATATATTAATAAATAATTAATATTAATTATTAATATGTATTAAATACTACTAAATGGAGGGTGATAATCAGTATGTCGCTAAAAGGATCAAAAACAGAAAAAAACATTTTAACAGCTTTTGTCGGGGAGTCGCAGGCCCGAAACCGTTATTCTTATTTTTCCAGTCAAGCAAAGAAAGATGGGTTTGTGCAGATTAGTGCGATTTTCGAGGAGACAGCCAATCAAGAAAAGGAACATGCCAAGCGGTTATTTAAGTTGCTTGAGGGCGGTGCGGTAGAAGTGCAGGGATCCTTTCCAGCCGGGGTAATCGGTACTACGGTAGAAAACCTTCAAGCGGCTGTGGATGGGGAGAATGAAGAGTGGGAGGAGATGTACCCCTCCTTTGCAAAGGTGGCCCGGGAAGAGGGTTTTGACGAGATCGCGGAGATTTTTGATGCGATTGCCGTTGCTGAAAAGCAGCATGAGAAACGTTTTAAGAAGCTACTATCAAACATAAAAGACGGTACTGTTTTCAGGAAGGGAGAGAGCGTCCTCTGGCAGTGCCGCAATTGCGGTTATGTGCACGAAGGGAAAGAAGCGCCGGAGACCTGCCCGGCCTGCGCGCACCCGCAGGATTATTTTGAGCTGCTCGCTGAAAACTGGTAAAAAGCGTAGTGAAGCAGGAATATTTCAGAATAAAGGACGGGGCGGTAATAACCTCCTCGTCCTTTTTATGTGTTTGAAAAACTAAGGTTACTTTACTAGGGTTATTTGGGTTACTTGGATATTTGGGATGCCGGGTTTCTTGAATTACCAGGATTAAGGATTACTTTATTCCTTGGATTAATTGGGTTAAATGATCATAAGGTTATCTTGATGAGGTTCTTTATAGCCGAATTTTTTAGATATATCACTTGCCGCTTTTTTTACTTCGGCGCCGATTTCTTTTAACCGCTCACCGTTTAACCGGTTTGCCGGCCCGGACACGCTGACTGCGGCTAACACCTGTCCCATATGGTTATAAATAGGTGCAGCGACACAGTTTACGATAGGTTCAAATTCCCCGAAAGAGTAAGCCAATCCTTCCTTCCTTATTTCTGCGAGATGGTTTTTTAATTCCTCTTCATCTGTAATAGTGTTATCCGTATACCTGGGGAGGCCTTTATTATTGATGATCTCATGCAGTTCCCCCTGTGATAGATAAGCCAGCAATACTTTCCCGGATGCTAAACAATGGGCGTGTGTGCGCTTCCCGATATATGAATAAGTTACGACTGTAGGATATACCGCCAACTTGTTTACAAATACCGCCTCCCCTTTATCCAGCACTACCAGATGAACTGTTTCCTCGAGCTTTTTATTTAGCGCTTGAAGAACAGGGAGGGATTGGGAATGAAGATCCAGCGTTTGTATCAAGTTGTTTCCCAACTCAAAGAGTTTTAAACTCAAACAGTATTTTCCATGTTTCTCTGTTTGTTTAACATACCCCAGGTACTCCAGGGTCAATAAAAAACGATGTACAGTGCTTTGTTCCATATTCATTTTTTTGCTTAAATCTTTTACCCTGATTTCATCATTATGTACAGACATTGCTTCGATAATTTGAAATGCTTTAATTACTGATTTAATCAAGTATTTGCTGTTTCCTGAGGTTTTTTTGTTCCTTCTTTCCACTTTCTGGTTTCCTTTCATTATTAATCTCCAATAATGCTCATTTTTTAAAAATACTAAATACGGGTTATAATCATTTTATTATTATAAAGGGTAAAAGTCAACAATATGAAACTTGTTATTAATAAACCTCAAATCATACTAAGTATACTAAGGAAAATTTTTATGAAGTTGAGCCGGCTTAATGACCGGCATTATTTTTATTCAGTGAGGCAATGTTTATATAAAGGGCAAAATAACTTATTAAAACCGCTTTACAAAAAATCAATATTGCAATATAATACTACTAAACAAAATAAATATTTTAATTATGCAATACATAAAAATATTATATTATATAGAACAATCCTTTGTATTAACCGGTAATTCAACTTTCAATTTGGAAAGGAGGGGATAGTAAAAAATTACATATTTTCAATATTTCAATACTGAAGGATTTAGAGGTTCTACATTTTGCGCAGAAAGTGTTTAAACTTTACGAGGAGGGTTTTGTATGAAATTCAGTACTTTTAAGAAGGGGTTTTTTATTACATTAATTTTAATTACTTTTTTGTTAACTCTAGTAGTTGGCTGTGCAACAGGGGAAAAAACCGGAGTGGAAAATGGCAAAACGCCGGAAACCCCCCAACCGATCAATTTGAGTTTTGCTCATTTTTTTCCAGATGTTCACATTATGTCACAAGAAATTGTAGATGGCTGGGGGAAAGCGATTGAAGAAGCTACAGATGGGTTGGTTACTGTTACAAATTATCCGGGGGAGACCTTGTTAAAAGCAGATAAAACTTATGAAGGAGTAGTTGAGGGAGTTGCCGATATCGGTCTTTCCTTTTTTTCTTATAACAGAGGGCGGTTTCCACTTATGGAAGCAGTGGAGCTACCCGGAATTCAATACAACAATGCTACTGTCGCAGCACTGGCCGGTATGGAATTTGCACAAATAATGGACCCTGAGGAGCTAAAGGATACAAAACTTTTGATGGTTGGCACTTCAGGACCTGTACATGCTCTTACTAAGGGAACTCAAGTAAAAACACTCGAAGATATGAAAGGATTAGAATTACAGACTACCGGAATATCTGCTATGGCTGCTGAAGCCCTGGGTGCGATTCCCGTTGCCATGCCCATGTCAGAAACATATGAAGCCTTATCCCGGGGAGTAATTAAAGGTTCTATAGGCCCGGTTGAGGCTTTAGAAGGATTCAAGCTTGCAGATGAAATTGATTATGTGACTATTACTAAATTTATCTATTCAGGACTATATTATGTCACGATGAATAAGCAAAAGTGGGAAAGTCTGCCCCCTGAAATTCAAACCATTATTGAAAAAACTTCTGATGAATTTCATAAAAGTACTCTTGCCGGGATTTTTGATGTGATGAATAAACAAGCTTACGAGTATTCATTAGAAAATGGCGTTGAATTTTCTATATTGTCAGATAGTGAAGCTGAAAGATGGATAGAAAGATTGCTGCCCATTCAAGAAGACTATTTATCAACGGATGACGGGTTGCCTAGAAAAGAAGCTTTGGAATTAGCAAAAGAATTAGCAGAAAAATATAACAGTCAACATGAGCCAACTCCTTATTAAATACTTATAACCTATAAGCGGTGCGAACTTGTGGGTAACCCAGGAAGGGTTACCCACAAGCCCCATATCTGGCAAAGGAAGGAGGCATAAGAAAAAGCATGGAAAAAACTGTGCATATAGTTGGCAAAATAAGTAAATTGCTTGATAGGTTCGCGCAATTTGCTTTAATAATTTTAATGCTCTTAGTTGTGGTAAATATTGTTTTAAGAGTTGTTTTTGGAAGCCCCATTTTAGGTACTTATGAAATAACAGGTTTTTTGTTTGCGATCGTTATTAGTTTGGCGATAGGTTATTGTTCTTTCCAAGATGGTCATATTAAGGTTGAATTTCTGGCTGAACGTTTTCCCTTAAAATTACAAATTGTTACGGAGATAATCCTTAAGATAGCTGCTTTAGTTTTTTTTACCATTGCAACTTGGGCAATTTGGAACTACGGTATTTATTTAAAAAATGTCGGTGAAGTATCTCCTTCAGCAAAAATTCACTTTTATTATTTTGTTTTTATTATCGCCGCGGGGTTCGCTATATTTTGCATTGATTTATTAATTAAATTAGTAGTGTTTATCAAAGATGTTCCCCAAAAATGGAGTAAAGGTTATTGGTAAAGGAGGTACCGTTTAATGAGCGGTTTGATGATAGGACTTTTAGGCATAGTAGCGTTTTTCATATTGCTGATATTTAGAATGCCAATTGGTTTCGCTATGGCTATTACAGGCTTTGTAGGTTTTGCATATTTAAATTCACCGGCTTCAGCATTAAAGGTTCTTTCCAGCGAAATATTCAGTAATTTTACCAATTATACACTAAGTGAAATACCTTTATTTATTCTAATGGGATTTGCTGCTTACCATGCCGGTCTCGGAAGCAAATTATATTCGTTTGCCTACAAATTGATCGGACATTTCCCAGGAGGACTAGCCATAGCTACCCAACCGACATGCGCGATATTTGGCGCAGTATGTGGCTCTAACACGGCTACAGCCGCTACTATCGGGTCGATATCAATACCGGAAATGAAAAAATATAATTACGATATTAGCCTTGCTACAGGAAGTGTGGCCGCAGGTGGTTCATTGGGCACACTTATTCCTCCCAGCGTAAATTTTATTATATATGGTATAGCAACCCAAACATCTATCGGGGCACTTTTTTTAGCAGGGATCATGCCTGGAATCCTGCTTACATTGCTTAATATGATTGCTGTTTACTATCTAACACAAAAAAACCCCGCTTTGGGCCCCCCTGGCCCTAAAGCAAGCTGGAAGGAAAGGATTGATGCTGCAAAAGATGGGGGTTTGTGGGAGGTTTTTTTAATATTTATTTTATCTCTTGGAGGGCTGTTTTTAGGATGGTTTACTCCTACAGAATCAGGAGCGGTAGGTGCTTTTGGAGTTATTGTTCTAACGCTTTTAAGAAAACTGTTAAATTGGGATGGGTTAAAAAAAGCACTTGGCGATACCACTAAAACTACTGCAATGATTATGCTTTTATTAGCCGGGGCAATAATTTTTGGCCGATTTATGGCAATTAGCAGGCTGCCGTTTGAGCTGGGTTCCTTAGTAGCAAAAGTATCGCTTCCACCGTTTTTAGTAATGGTATTGATTTTGTTCATTTACTTTATACTGGGATTATTTATGGATGCATTGGCCATGGTGCTGTTAACAATTCCAATATTTTATCCTATAGTAGTCAATACTCTAGGGTATGATCCCATATGGTTTGGGGCAATTATCGTTTTAGCTCTTTCTATGGGCTGTATTACCCCTCCCGTTGGTATAAATGTTTATGTAATCAAAGGGGTTGTCCCTGATGTGCCGTTGGAAGCTATATTCCGAGGTATCTGGCCATTTTTCTGGGCCCTTACTGTATGTATGCTTCTTTTAGTAGCTTTCCCCCAAATTGTTACTTTTTTACCAAATTTAATTATGTAAATTTAGGAGGTTTAATATGAAACTATTGATAATAAATCCCAACACTTCTGATGAAATGACAAGCAATATTGATAGCATAGCAAAGAAATATGCCAGAAAAGAAACGGAAATTGTTACGGTTCATTCAAGAAAAGGCCCGGTTTCAATTGAATCTCAATTTGAGGAGGCAATAATAGCGGAGCCTTTATTTGAAAGGATAATCGAAGGCAACCAAAATGATTACGATGCTATTATTATTGCCTGTTATGGGGATCCTCATTTGTACGCTGCAAGGGAAATTTCAGATATTCCTGTTTTAGGGGTTGCAGAGTGTTCGATGCATATAGCCTCGCTGCTAGGATACAAATTTTCCATTGTAACGATTATCGAAAGCACCAGGCCAATGCTCGAAGAATTGATCAAAAAAAATGGGTTGGAATCTAGATGTGCCTCCATTAAAACAACTGCATTTTCACCAACAGACTTTGAAAAGCAATCAGATGACGTATTAAAAGTGTTGACTGAAGCGGCAAAAGATGCTGTGGAAAATGATGGCGCTGAAGTAATTTGCTTGGGCTGTGCAGGAATGGCCGGTATAGACAAGCCTATGAGTGAAAAATTAGGCGTTCCTGTTTTGGATGGCGTAGCCTGTGCGGTAAAAATGGCAGAAACATTAGTAGATTATGGTGTGACTCATTCTAAAGTGAAAGCATTTAGCAGGCCGAGGAAAAAAGAATTTAAAGGTTTTAATAATCTCTTTAACAATATATAATAAAAGTTTTCTATTCATAATAATTATGCGAAGGAAAGGGTAGTAAAAAATGTTTAAAACAATAGCCCAATATGGGCATGAAAAAATTATTTATTGTTATGAAGGCGATGTTGGTTTAAAGGCGATTATCGCTATACATAGCACAGTGCTGGGGCCTGCTGTTGGCGGATGCAGGATGAGAAAATATGATCGCGATGAGGACGCCTTGTTTGATGTTATGAGGCTATCCAAAAACATGACTCTTAAAAATGCTGCTGCAAATTTAGGTGCCGGTGGTGGGAAAAGCGTCATTATCGCTGATCCATTAACCGAAAAAACTCCTGAATTGTTAGAAGCCTTTGCACTTGCAGTTGATTCTCTGGGTGGAACGTACTATACAGCAGAAGATGTGGGGATATCTGTTGCTGATTTGAACCACATTTTTAAATTTACAAAGTATGTGCTGGGCAGTGACCGGGGTTCCGAATCTTTGGGGGATTCTAACATGGCAACTGCTTACGGCACATACCTTGGCATTAAAACCGGTGTAGAGATTAAGCTTGGGATTAAAGACCTTTCCGGTGTAAAAGTAGCTGTACAGGGCGTCGGTCACGTTGGGTCACGTCTGGTGGAATTGTTGACTAAAGATGGAGCAGAAATCATTGTTTCGGATATAAACCAAAATAGTCTTGATAGTATTCAGAAAAAGTACAGTGTTAAAGCTGTGGATCCGGAAGATATTTATGATGTTGATTGTGATGTTTTTTCACCAGCAGGATTGGGTGGAACAATTAATGAAAATACCATACCCAGACTTAAATGCAAACTTGTTGTCGGAGCGGCTAATAACCAGCTTCTAAAGGATTCAGATGCAGATCTGCTTCAAAAAAGAGATATCTACTATGTACCGGACTTTATTGTCAACTGTGGGGGCGTGACAATAGGGACTGCCGAGATTTATGGTTTAACATATGATGAGGCGTTTAAGAAAATTGATATCGTACGTGATAACGTGTATGAGATTGACAGAATTGCCCGGGAGAAGGGAATCACAACGCAACAAGCGGCAATTGAGATGGCGGTGAGCCGCGTGAACCAAAAAAAAGCTAAACGATAATATATTTGCTGGGTTTTAAATATGTTAGAATTTTAAATCGCCTTAATCAGTTGTCGCTCATCCATAAATGAGGAGGTGAGTGTGTGAACAGCAAAGAAAGAGAGGTATGCGAATACCTTGAAGAAAGAAGCAGCGAAATTATTGAACTGCTTCAAATGATGGTTTCACAGAAAAGTGTTAACCCGCCGGGGGATACTACAGCTGTAGCGGATGTAATAGCAGAAAAGCTTGATAGCTATCAAATTCCCTACAAGGAAATTGTTGTGAAAGATATTCACAAGAGTATTATATCGACTATCGGTGAGGGAGGAAAGAATCTATTATTTAATGCTCATATGGACACTGTTCCTATTGGGGATTTAAATAAATGGACTGTTGATCCCTTTAATGAACCTTTACATGGAGATATTCTTTATGGAAGAGGCAGTGCGGACGATAAAGGCGGGGTCGCTGCGATGGTCATGGCAATTTGTGCGCTAAAAAGTTGTGGTATAGAGCTTAACGGACGGATGACAATTAATCCTGTTGCTGATGAAGAAACAGGAGGAGAAAACGGTGTAAAGTATCTACTTGATAACAATTATATAAATCCTGATATGGTTGTTGTTGGTGAAATTACTGAAAACAATGTCGCTATTGCGCATAAAGGCCTAATTTGGTTTAAAATCGTTTCCAAAGGTAAAACTGCCCATGCCAGCAGTCCATGGGATGGAGTCAATGCCATAAGTAAAATGATTAAATTTCTAAACAGGTTGGAACGGTATTATGAAATAGAACTGCCAAAACGCACCGATCCATTAACATCTTCAGCAACATATAATATTGGAGCGATTGAGGGCGGCGTAAAAGCCAATGTTGTTGCCGATAGCTGTACTGTGATTCTTGACAGAAGAATTCTTCCGGATGAAACTTTGCAGGATAATGTGGACGAGCTTCAGGATATGGTTGATCAATTTATGAGGGATGAACCAAATGCGGATATTTCTTTTGAAGTGATTAATTATTCACCTTCTTTGAAAACCAGTCCTGATGAGCTGCTGGTTAAAAAATCGCTTGAAGTTGTATCAGAGTTTGGAAGAAATACAAATCCTGTTGGTTATCAACAATCCTGTGATGGAAGGTATTTTTCAAATAGGGGGATTCCTACAGTAGTGCTTGGCCCGGGTATTGCATCGGAAGCCCATACGCCTGATGAATCAATCAATGTGAATGATGTCTTAGAATGTGCAAAAATTTATGCCCTATTAGCAATGCGGATATTGGGATACAAAGAATAGTTACATTAGGGTTACTGTAAAAAGTCGGGCTGCCTATCAAACAGCTAATCCTTTCAAATGGTAATAAGTGTATTTATAAATAATAAAAGCCATATTTTAGCTTATAGGAGGTAAAATAAATGGATCTTATTATCCGGAATGGCTTAATTGTATCACATCTTGGTAGAACTGAAGGTGATATTGCGGTTAAGGATGGGAAAATTGTTGCGGTAGGTGATATTGGGAATGTCACTGCAAAGACCGAGATCGATGCCAAAGGAAAAATTGTAATCCCCGGTGGAATTGATACCCATACCCACCATGAAAATGCTTTCCAGGGCTGCGTGGGGGGAGATGATTTTTATACGGGTTCGGTGGCAGCAGCTTGTGGCGGTACTACAACGATGATGGATTTTTCCATAACTCCCCACGATGAAATGCCTTTTGAGTTCGCCAAGAGCAGAATAAAAAAGGCACTGGACAGGGGGATAGCCATTGACTTCAGTTTCCATTGCTGCCTGACCCAGGTAAACGAAGATATCCTCAGGGATATAAAGGCAGTTATCGATCTGGGCCTTGCATCCTTTAAGGTATTTATGATTTATCGAAAAGAAGGGCAGATGCTTAATGACGGTGAACTGATGGCATTATTGGAAGAGGCAACCAAACACGGAGGACTTGTCGGTGTTCATGCGGAAAACGCGGACATTGCGGAATACAGGGTAGAAAAATACCTGGCAGAAGGCAAACGGGATTGGAATATCCATGCCCTTTGTAAGCCAAATGTTGTAGAATATGAGGCTATAAACAGGGCAGCATTGCTCGCAAGCGAGCTAGGCACAGGTATACAGATATTCCATATGTCTACCAAAGAAGGCGCAGAAATTTTAATGAAAGCAAAAGAAGACGGCAAACCGGTGTATGCTGAGACCTGTGCACATTATTTAAGGCTAACAGATGATGTTTACGATAGAGAAGATGGATATTTATTTCTAATAAGTCCACCTTTGAGAAAGAAAGCTGATCAGGAAAAACTTTGGGAGGCTATCAAAAAACGGGCAATTTATACTACAGGATCAGATCATGCTCCGTTTACTCGGGCTGAAAAAGAAATGCGCCTAAAAAAAGATGCTAATGGAAAATTAATCCCTGATTTTACAGCCGTTGCCAATGGAGCGCCGGGTATTGAACTAAAACTGCCCACACTAATAAATGGTGTAAGCGAAGGCCGAATTACATGGGAAGACCTGGTATTTGTCAATAGCTATGCAGCTGCCAGGATTTTTGGCATGTATCCGAAAAAAGGTGAAATTATCGAGGGTGCCGATGCTGATATCGTTATAGTTGATTCTGGCCGTGAGGTTGAAATAACAGGCCCGGAGGTACTGCATATGCATTGCGACCATACACCATATGAAGGTCTAAAGTTTAAAGGCTGGCCCGAGATGACAATTCTTAGAGGCAAAATAATTGTCAAGAACGGCGAGTTTGTCGGACAGAGGGGCTACGGTGAATTTGTTAAGAGGAAGATTGATCCGGAAGTGTTGAAGACTTCAAGCTGGAAGTAAATCTGGTTGCCGGCATCGGGATGGATATCCTGGTGCCGGCCAAACAAAATACCATTCAGGAGAAATGACAGTCTACAAAAAGTGCGATAAGTGGTATAATAAAAAATAATGAAAACCAAATTGCAGTAAGAAAATTAGTTCTTCTCGGGGTGGTTGGGGTTATTGCTTAAGTCGGCGAGATTCAGATCTTTTTTATGCTCGGTTGTTGTTTTGATTGGGCTGGTTGAATTTTTGCATGGAAGGTTTCACTTTTTGGTTTATTTCGGTGGTGCCGTTGCTCTTCTTACTTTTCTGGCTACTCTGCCTTTCACCGCAATTTATACCCGCCTTATAGCTTTTTCCCTCTGCTTTGCCGGAATGGCAGCTCTCATCACTTCATGGATGCTTAACCCCGATGTCATTATAGAGGGATTCAAAGAGATGACTCCCCTGATAGCGCTCATTGCAGCCGTTTCCCTTTTGGGGATCCCGCTGGGTTTAGGGGAGTATGCCGAACTGTTCCAGGGTTTTTATTCCAGGGCAAGGCATCTATATCAGACCTATATTGTCTCGCTGATTATCTCCTACTCCCTGGCATTGCTGGCCACACTTGGCTCGGTGACTTCTTCTTATTATCTTGTCAATGAAAATCTCAATAAAATAGGGCTGGAAAGAAACGGCCGTTTTGATACGACCTCTGTCATTCGCGGTTTTGCCATGGCTATGTTAGTCAGCCCGGCAGCATCCACCGTTGGGATTGCCTTGCAGTATTCCGGCCTCTCCTGGCTGGATTTGGCTGCGCCGGTTTTTGCCCTGAGCACTGCCGGTCTAGCGGCGGCTTTTTTGTTTGAACCGAGCTGGCGCAGTAAAGCGAGCATCCGTTCTTTTAAGCTTTCCGAAGAGATTGATGTTCTTAATTCTCAGGGAAGCGGGCAACCCCTGGCAGGGTTTTCCTTGGAAAGGTATGCCCCTTTTATGATCATATTTTTCGTGATTATCAGCTCGATTTTTTTTCTGGGTAACGTTTTGCACTTTCCATCAATGAACAGCATTTCTATCGCTTGTCTTCTGGCTATTCTGGCCTGGGGGATATATTGCCGGCGCCTTCCCGAAGTGCTTAACCGCTCCGCTAACTTCTTTAAGCAGGATATCCTCAGGATATCAGATCAGATTATTCTTTTTCTTTCGGCAGGCTTTTTTACCCATTCCATGGAAAGCAGCGGCTACTTAACTTTGGTCGGAGATTTTATTGCGGGGATTTCCGGGAAAATTGGCATGGCCGCAATTTTGTGCCTGGTACCCGTAGTTATTTTAGCCCTGGCATTTATAGGGCTACATCCCTTGGCTTCAAGCATTATTATCGGAAAAACCCTCTTTGTTTCAGCGTTGAATTTTAATCCGCTGGGTTTGGCTGCGGCCCTTTTAAGCGGCGGAGTCATGTCTTATATGGTATCTCCGTTTGCTGCCACTATACTTCTGGTTTCGACGATTTCCGGAAATAGTCCCTACAGGGTTGGAGTCCGCTGGAACCTGGGTTTTGTTGCCATATTCTGGGGGATTGCCGCGGTATTTATTAGAGTGGTTTCTTATTAAAATTGTCCCGGGGATATTGAAATCTAAAAATATTCTCCCGGGTTTCTTCGGTTAAAAGTATATTTTTTTAAGGCGGAAGGGAGTTCGCTTAATTGATGCATGATAATATCCGGCTTTTCGCGGAGCAGGATTTCAGGCTCGTTTTCTCCCCCCAGGACAATTCCGATTTTAATCCCGGCGCTTCTTGCCGCATAGTAATCAGCGAGGCTGTCACCGATATGTATGGCATCCTCCCTTTTTACCCCTGCCCAATCCATAGCTTGAAGCAGGGCGTCGCTTGCCGGTTTGAGCAAGCGCGTATCGTTCCTGGTAATGATCAGGTCGAAACTGTTTTCAAGACCGAGTTGTGCCAGTGCCTTTGTTAATCCCTTTTTCCCCACATTTGTTACCAGCGCTATTTTGTATTCTCCTAACTGTTGCAGCACCTCGTAAACCCCTGCCGCCGGCTGCCAGCGGGACGCGGCATCCATGTCATAAAAATCGTATATCCGGTCGATCAGGGAAATGAGGTGATCGCCGTTAAAACCCCACTCTGTACTTTTTTCCCTGACCAGGTTGTATATTGCAGCATAATTTGCATTACAAAATATTTCCCGGGCAATACCTTTTTCGACAAGAGTGCCCAAAACTTCTTCCCGGGCTTTCTCCAAATTCCATTGAAAGTTGACCAGCGTTCCCTCAAAGTCCAGTGTAATCAGTTTCATTTTATTCCTCCAGGTCTGCTTGCGGGGAATCTTTGTCCACCCAGTATCTCCTGATGCTGCACTGGAAGAATTGGTTCAGGTAATGTGCCAGTTCGTCACCGGCAGATAAAATGTTTTGCTTTGTTGCATCATTAAATCCGTCAATTGGGAAAAAGATTCTTGACGAAGCAGGTGTTATTTTATTCTTTTCTCCCTGTCTCCAAACCCACATCCTCGTTCTTACTTCCAAATCATCCGCATAGACCGGTTCCCCCGGCGGAACTTCCTCCTGTTCGGCGCTGCCAAAGGGAGTGAAGAGATCGCCTTCCCGGCTGAAGCGTATTTGAATATCGCCTTGCATTTTATCCATGTCGTGTGCGCCTATGGGAACCATGTTTTTTATCCCCACGGAGTTAACAAGATTTACCACGCTATTAATACCCGGGAATTGAGGCTTTTTTGCAATGCGTTTCAGTAGCGCTTCGATCGAAGAAGGATACTTGTTGGGGTTGATTCCAAGGAGCTGAAAGGCTTCCCTCCAGACTGCTACCTCTTTTCGTTCTCTGACGTTGGTATCTTTGAGGAGATTGTGAATCTCTGCTACAACGGTAGCCAGAATTTTCTCCGTCTCCGGAACGGGGGCGGTGTTGTCGATACCTTCTCCAACAATTACCGCCACGCAAAAGTTAGGGAAATTATTAAAGATTTCTTGGCTTATACAAAACTTCATCGCTGAACCACCTCTTTAAAAAATTTTGATGTAACCGGAACAATATACCGGAGTCGCGCATGAGCAGCGCTAGGTCTCTTCTTTTCTGATTCTTAAATAAGCGTCGATTATATTCCGCACGTTTTCCTTCGAAAGCGGAGGATGCGGTGTGCCTTCCAGGCGGGGGAGGGATTCACGGTAAAATCTTTCCGGGAATCTGTATTCGGATATGGTTTCTCCCTCCCGTTGATTGAAGCGGTGCTGGAGCTTCCAGATTTCCCCTGCGGCCGTCAGCACTGAATCAGCCGTATAATCACTTCCCGTTACAGCGTTTAAGGCGCGGGCGTAGAAGTCCGGTCCCAGGCTTCTGAGGACAGGGGGGCGGATGCAAAAACCGATGGAGTTGATTATAGTAATCAGATCTTCCGCATACCTGATCATCCACGGTATATTCACGCGGGAGGGCGGGGTTCCGAAGATTTTTTCCTTTAAGGCTGCAGGCATATCCAGTGTGTCAATTTGCTCCGGGGTCAGGCCGAGCTCTTCGTTTTCATGATCGATAAATCCGGTGGCGAGTATCTCTACCGGGGAGCGTGCACGCAGGTGGTCACCTCCTCTTGTATTTGTTAAATAGCCCAGGGACCAGATATCGCATTTGGCCCGCGGATCCCGGACGGGGATCTCCACGCCTTTAATATGCATAGCATAGTATTCGCTTCCTGGAATTTTTTCTGCAGCACGTTTGACGCCCCCGGAAAGTATTTCCCCGATCCCTTCTTTATATGCTATGAGGTGCAGCAATTTCAAGGTGCTTTTGTAGTCATTCCAGGTCGGTGCAAAACCGATATCACCGCTTTTAATGACGTTTTTCTCACAGCATTCCACGAGAAAAGCGATCACAGAAGCGCTGGAGATAACATCCATCCCCAGGCGGTTGCAGAGTTCCACACACTTGAATATCTCCGGGATGGAGGCGATATCCAGTTTAGCACCGAACTCCAGCACAAAGGTAACTTCAAGCCCTTTAGTCTCATAATTTTTAAAGGGTCCCTCTTTTACCCTTGACCAGTGTGAACAGGCGATGGGGCAGGAGTAGCAGGCCATGCTTTTTTCTTTGTACCTTTCGATAAAAATTTTCCTCCCTCTGGTTTCCTCCCAGCGCTCCAGTGAGCCTCTGGTAAAATTGTGCCCTGCCAGTGCGCCTATCTTATTGTAAGGCGTGGAGGCTATCATGCTGCCGTATTTTTTCGTCCAACCGAAGCTATCATCATTTTTAACCTTCTCAAAGGCTTCC
>JAAYOY010000187.1 GCA_012520035.1 Bacillota bacterium | reverse complement strand
TTATATTAAGCAGCTAATGCTAAATTATCGTTGGCAGTTATAGCCGTTCCATGTTTTTACCGGGCCATGGTCCCGAACCCGCTTCTTCTGCCTCTTTTGCCCCCGTCGAAACCATTTCACCCCCATACACTTTTCTTCTTAAGTCATTTTTTAATAAGATATTATACCTTAACAAGGCTTCTTTAGGATCCTTTATTCTACAACCAATGATATCCTTTTAGCCGAACCTTACCATTATCACCCGGGGCCTTATTTCTCGTGGTTTTATCTCCCAAGCTGCCTTTCCTTAAAGCCTCTCTCCATTTCCCTTTTGGCATCCCTTTCTGCAATGGCATGGCGCTTATCATACGCTCTTTTCCCCTTGGCCAGGGCAAGCTCTACCTTCACCCTGCCGTTTTTCAGATAAATGCTCAACGGCACAAGAGTATAGCCCTTTTCATGCAGGTACCCGATCAACCTTTTGATCTCGCGGCGGTGCACGAGCAGCTTGCGAGTGCGTAAAGGTTCGTGGTTAAACCGATTGCCTCCTTCATACGGGCTTATATGCATATTATAGAGAAAAAGCTCCCCGTTTTCAACCCGGGCATAACTGTCTTTAAGGTTCGCTTTTCCTCCCCGTATTGACTTTACCTCGGTTCCCTGCAGGGCAATCCCCGCCTCAAAGGTCTCCTCAATAAAGTACTGGTGTCTTGCCTTGCGGTTTTGAGCAAGGATTTTAACTCCTTGTTTATAAGCAGCTTTCCCCGGTATTACGGTATCCCCCTCAGCGATAATTTAACCCTACCGCCGTTATTGAGCCAAAAGGTAGGGCTTTTTACTATAACTGTATCGCCTGATCTGTTTGTTGTAAAAATATCAATTATAAGCAGGTTAATTCTGTATTATTATGCGCTGCATTAATTATAACACACTATTGCCCTCATTTTCAAGAGCTATGGTTGATTTTTAGCATATTAAACTCCCCTGGGGTTGCAATCGTAAAGTATACCGTTCTTGCTTCTTTATCCACTTTTTCCAGTCGGACCTTTATGGAATCCCCAAGACGATAAACTTTTCCACTGTGCTCGCCTACCAGGGAATACTTTTTCTCATCAAAGTAATAATAATCGTCCTCCATCTTTGTGACATGGACCAAACCTTCCACTGTATTCTCCAACTCCACAAATAAACCAAAGGAGGTTACCCCGCTGATCGTCCCCACGTACTCGCTGCCTTCCTTTCCTTCCATAAACTCAATTTTTTTCAGGTCCACACACTCCCTTTCCGCTTCAAGGGCGACGCGCTCCTGTTCGGATGAATGCCGTGCCAGTTGGGGAAGAAGGGCATAAAGTTTACGGGATTTTGCCCTCGTCAGGGTCCCATTGATGCTGTTGCGCAGGATACGGTGTACAAGCAGATCGGGATAGCGGCGAATAGGTGAAGTAAAATGCGTATAAATGGGCGCGGAAAGTCCAAAATGAAAGGAAGGTACCTCGCTGTAACGGGCCTGCGGCAAAGAACGCAACAGAACATAGTTGACGACCTTTTCTATGGGGGTTCCTTTGACCTCCTTCATAATTTTTTGAAACTGCCGGGGAGTAATCTTATTTAAATCCCCTTTCAATTTTATATTAAATATGCTCAAAAAATCTCGCAGGATATAAAGCTTATCTCCATCCGGCCGCTCATGCACGCGATAGACAAAGGGAGTTTTTAAACGAAAGAAATGGGCAGCAATTACTTGGTTACAAAAAAGCATAAATTCCTCGATAATGGATTCTGCATGACTGCCTCTTTTGATCTGAATTTCCAGCGGGCGGCCGTTCTCATCCAGCCTGATCTTCGCCTCCGGAAAATTAAAATCCAGGGCACCGCCCCTTATCCTGTTTTCCTTCAATAACTTTGCAAGCAAGTCCATATCCAGCAGAGTTTGGAGATGTCTTTCATGACGCTCTCTCAAGTTTTTATTTCCATCGATAATCTGGTTTACTTCGTGATATGTAAATCGCCGATCGCTGGAGATAATACTGGGGAAAAAAGAGTATTTTTCAAGCTTCCCCTTGCTGTCCAGGTCCATTAACACACTGATTGCCAGACGCGGAGAGCCTGGATTCAAGCTGCAAATCATGTTGGAGAGGACCGGAGGCAGCATTGGTATTACCCTGTCGGGCAGGTAAACGCTGGTGGCTCTTTTAGCCGCTTCCCTGTCCACAGCGCTGCCCTCTTGAACATAATAACTTACATCCGCTATATGTACCCCCAGCCTGTAGCCGTGCCCATGCTCTATTCTTTCAAGGGATATGGCATCGTCCAAATCCTTGGCATCGGCATCATCGATCGTTATCACAGGCAACGAGCGCAGGTCTTTTCTTCCCTCAACCTCGAGAGCCTCGAGGATGTGCTGCTCGTCAAGTTTTTCAACCTCTTTGAGCACCTTTGCCGGAAAAACAGAAGGAAGCCCATACTTTTTCTGGATAGAAGTTATATCCACCCCGGGCTCATTTTCAGGACCGATTACTTCAATTATTTCCCCCTCGGGCAGATTAAAGCGATCCGGCCGGCGGGTAATCCCAACAACTATTTTATCCCCCGGCTTTGCCCCGTGGCTTCCCCCGGGAATTAAAATTTCACTAAAAAAGCGGCGATCGTCCGGGAGCGCTGTTCCGCTGCGACGGTTCCCCCGGTAGGTGGCCACAATTTTAAGATTGCTGCGCTTGAGAATACGGATAACCTCACCTTCCCGTCTTTTTCCATCATGTGATTTTTTAAGCAGGCGGACGAGAACCCGATCCTTATGCATCGCTCCGCCCAAATTATCCCTTGAAATAAAAACATCCTGTTCTCCGGGAGCATCGGGAATTAAAAAGGCATATCCCTGCGAATGGCCCTGCAGTTCTCCCACATAAAGACCCAAACCGCGAAGCGGAGTGTATCTTCCCTGCAATGTTTTTATCAGAGAACCTTCTTTCTCCATGGATTCCAGAAGACGGTACAGCTCTTTTATATCCTCATCCCCTGTAACATTCAGCGCTCTTTGAAGATCCTCAAGCGTGGCGGGTTTATAGTCCGGATTGAAAAGGTATTGTAAGATCCTCTTTTTTTTCACACTCATATTAGTTTTACTCCGTAAACTCAGGTTATTAGATGACTAATTCCTCTTAATTTCCAAATGTTGCCTTCTTATTATACCCTGTCGGAGAAAAAATAAAAGAAAGTTTACCTAATATGCGACAGGTCTACTTTCTTCAAACGTCCTAAGTTCTTATTCCTCCCCCTGTTACTCTTAGAAAAACAGGGGCGCAAAAACCAGGGCCACAATGCTCATCAATTTTATCAGAATGTTAATCGCGGGGCCGGCAGTGTCTTTAAAGGGGTCTCCTACAGTATCCCCCACCACGGCAGCTTTGTGAGTATCGCTTCCTTTACCACCGAACTGACCAGTTTCGATCCATTTTTTAGCATTATCCCATGCTCCTCCCGCGTTAGCCATAAAGATAGCCATTAGCACACCGGTAACCAGCGCTCCTGCCAGGAGCCCCCCCAGCGCCTCTTTGCCGAGAAAGGGAATAAAACCGACAATAATGGGAACAATTATAGCTGCAAGACCGGGGACAATCATTTCCTTCAGTGCAGCGTAGGTACTGATATCCACGCAGCGCGCATACTCTGGTTTTGTCTTTCCATCTATTAACCCGGGTATTTCACTAAACTGACGTCTGATCTCCTCTATAAGGTTAAATGCTGCTCTGCCTACAGCATTCATAGTATGCGACGTAGTAAAAAAGATTATGACGCCACCAATAAAGATACCGGCGATAACATTGGCCTGGGTGATATCAATTACATTGATCTGTGCGGCCTGGGTGTAGGCAGTGAAAAGAGCCAGTGCTGTCAGTGCTGCGGATCCGATAGCAAATCCTTTTCCGATAGCAGCCGTAGTATTGCCCACAGCATCAAGCTCATCGGTAATTTCCCTTACATGGTGATCCAGTTCAGACATCTCCGCTATACCACCGGCATTATCCGCTACAGGCCCGTATGCATCTACGGATACTGTATTCCCAACGGTAGAGAGCATACCCACAGCAGCAATGGCAATGCCGTAAATATCTGAGGACAGGTATGCAATAATAATTGCCGCAACAATCGTAAGCAGGGGCAGGGCGGTGCTGCCCATTCCCAGTGCAATTCCGTTAATTATGGTAGTTGCAGAGCCTGTCTGCGATGCTCTGGCCAGTTCCTGAACCGGCCTATAGTGGTAAGAGGTATAATAATCGGTCAACTTTCCGATTGCCACTCCAGCCAGAAGGCCGGCGATAATGGCCATGAATGGGCCGATTTTCCCCAATAAGGCTGTGGAAAGAAAATACGAGGCGATAATAACGATTGCAGCAGCCACCAGGGTAGAACGCTCCAGGGCAGCCCCCAGGCGGACTCCCTCTTTAGCCCGAACAAAGAAAAAGCCTATGATAGAGGCGATAATACCTGCAGAAGAGACCAGTAAAGGTAAAAGGATCC
>JAAYOY010000186.1 GCA_012520035.1 Bacillota bacterium | reverse complement strand
CCGGCTACATTCCGGACCTGGTCAAAAAAGTAGAAACAGCGATGACAATAGACGGGACATGCTTTATCCATGTCCATGCGCCCTGCAATGCCGGCTGGGGTTTCAAGACCAAAGACATGATCACTGTTGCCCGGCTGGCGGTAGAAACAGGCTTGTGGAGCCTTTATGAAATAAAATATGGCGAAAAAAGGATAACGCGCAACATAAAAGAGCGCAAGCCTGTCACCGAATACCTGAGAAGGCAGAAGCGCTTTGCCAGGTTAACGGACGAGGAAATTGCGGCTATCCAGGAAAGAGTGGATAAGCAGTTTGAGACCGCCTGATAGCAATAAAAATTATCAGGTTTCCTGAAAGGGATGAAAATTTTGCATAAGATTGGAATAATCGGTGCGGCAGGAGTAGTTGGTTCTGCAGTTGCCTATACGCTTTTAGAACGTTCGCTGGCAGAAGAGCTGGTTTTAAGCGATGCGAATACAAGTGCGCTGAAAAGCCATGTTATGGATTTACAATTCAGCAGGGTATTTCATACGAATTGCAGCGTTCGTGAGGGGAGTTATGCGGAGATGAAGGACAGCGATCTGATCATTATCTGTGCATCCGTATCCCCGTTTTCCTCCTCTGTAAAAAGCAGGCTTGATTATCTTAAGGTTAACGGGTTGATTATTGAAGATATTATATCAAACCTAACCGATCTTAATTATGAAGGGATGATCATTACAGCCAGCAATCCAGCGGATGTTTTAAACTATGCGGTTTATTACAAAAGCAAGTGGCCGCGTGAGCGGATCATGGGCTATAGCTGGAATGATACTGTGAGGCTGCAATATTATACAGCTATGGAAACCGGTGTTCCATTAGAAGATGTAGAGCATGCTCTCAGTGTAGGGGAACATGGAGAACAACAACTACCCTTATTTTCTAATATAAGGATCAAAGAAAAAGGTATGCTGAATGGAGGTGAGATATGCAATATCAAGAAAAGGATGGATAATTTTTTTGTAGAATACCGCGCTTTAGGTGTTGGTAGAACAATCGGATGGACAACCGCCCAGGGTATAGCGAGGATGGTCGGCGCTCTTGATTCTGACACGCCGGCAAGGATCCCGTGTTCCGCAATCCTGGATGGTGAATTTGGCTTGAAAAACTTAAGTATCGGTGTGCTTGCTGAGGTTAACCGTAAGGGAGTTCTCAGAGTAATAGAAGAGGCGCTTTCCGAAGAAGATAAAAAAAGGCTGGTTTCTGTTGCCGAAAAATTAGAACCTTTTATGAGAAAGGTTGAAAGGGAGAATTAAAGTAATAAACCGGCCGCGAAATTAGCAGTATCGCTTTATAATTAAAAACAGGGGGTAACAAAATGAGGGTACTTAAATTGAAAAAAATGGCAACTATGTTAATTTTGCTGATGTTGTTAACCGGTGTAGTAACAGGCACTTTTGGTTGCGGCGGAGGAGGCAGCGGTGACACAAACGGTGCTGCCAATGGCGGCGGGGAAGCTGACGAAGGCTCCGGGAAGGCCCAGGGAACCCAAATAATTCCCTTTTACACACCTTCTGCCGGTGGAACGATGTATATTGTAGGCGCCGGTATAGCGGATATTATTACCAAGAATGTGCCCGGTTTCTCGATGAACGCAGAAGCTTCGGGCGGCAGCATTCCTTCAATTACGTTTATTAACGAACAGGTTGCGCAGGGGAAAGGCGCTATGACCGCCCTTCCTTCGATCAATGCGGCCCAGGCTTATAACGGGGATCCACCTTTTGAAGATATAAAGGCTCCAAACCTGCGGGGCGTGAACTTTGTATATGGCTCCGAAATAAACCTGGTTGTCCCTGCGAATTCCCCGATACAGTCAATATACGATATTAAAGGTCACCGCATTTCCCTGAACGCGCCGGGCAGCGGAGTAGCGATCATCAGTGAGGAGATCGTTAATGCTCACGGTATGACAGTTGATGACTTTGATGCCCTGTGGTTAAGCTCAACGGAGATTGTCTCCGGTATTCAGGACGGCAGTATTGACGGAGGATTTATCGGTGCATCGGTCCCTGTGCCTGCCATAACCGAACTAAGTACCTCAACAGATATACGTATTATTTCTCTTGACCCTGAGGTTGTGAAAAAAACAGTTGGCGAAAGGCCTTATTACTACGAAGCCGTAATCCCCGGGGGAACATACAAGGGCGTTGATGAAGACGTATTGACCATGGGTTACGGGGTGGTTACAGTAGCTCCGGAGGAGATGAGCGAAGACTTTATCTATGACTTTTTAACGGCGATTTATGATCATAAACAAGAACTGCTGGAAATCCATCCGATTACCGAGCAGATGACCCTGGAGGATGCTACTAAAACAATCAGTATTCCCCTGCATCCGGGAGCTGAAAAGTTCTTCAAAGAAAAAGGCGTGATAAAGTAATTCAGGAAACCAGAATATATCCGGGTTCCGGTTTTGCCGGAACCCGGAAAAATTAAGCTGGGGGGTATTTCGTTGAAGTTGCGGCGTATTGCCATAGTGTGTATCGGTATTATATTTAGTTTGTTTCAGTTATATGCCGCCGGCTACCGGCCCCTCCCTGCGATGCAGCACCGTTCAGTGCATTTAAGCATGGGGCTTATGCTGGTATTTTTATTGCATTCGCTGATCAATGAAGAAAAATATAAGTCCAAACTCTTGCAGAAGGCAGGGAAGGCATTTGATCTGTTGTGTGTAGCGTTGTCGGCTTTTGTGGGGATATATATCTACATCAATTATATGGATATCGCCATGCGCCGCGGTTCGCCAACTGATCTGGATGTTTTTGTGGCCGTGGTGGGTGTGATCCTGGTTGTGGAATCGACCAGGCGCGTGAGTGGCTTGCCGCTTCCTGTATTAGGGGTATTTTTTCTGTTGTATGTCTGGTTCGGCAAGTATCTGCCGGTACTATTCGGGCATGCAGGTTACAGCTTGAAGCGAGCCGCAGAACATATGTATTTAGGGACAGAAGGGGTATTGGGGACCCCTCTTGGCGTCTGCGCTACGGTTATCGCCAATTTTATTATCTTCGGAGCGTTTCTGGAAAAATCCGGCGCCGGACAATTGTTAATTGACCTGGCGCTGGCTCTATGCGGTAAGATGCGCGGTGGGGCGGCCAAGGTAGCTATTATTGCCAGCAGCCTGATGGGAATGGTTTCAGGCAGTCACGTGGCCAATGTGGTTACTACCGGGACTATGACCATCCCAATGATGATCAAAGGTGGGTATTCTCGGACTTTTGCTGCTGCGGTGGAGGCTGTTGCCTCTACAGGTGGGCAGATTATGCCCCCTGTAATGGGTGCGGTCGCCTTTATTATCCCCGAGATCCTGGGAGTTTCCTACTATGATGTGCTCAGGGCGGCGATTTTGCCTGCCATATTGTATTATCTTGCTTGTTTTATTGTAGTTGACCTGCGGGCTGCCAAGCAGGGGGGGTTGCGGATTAAGGAGAAAATGCCTTCACTGAAAGAAGTGCTCAGGGGAAGGTGGCATTTGCTGATCCCGATCTTTATTCTGATTATCTTCCTGGTTTTTGTGCGTTCAACACCCAGCAGGGCGGCCTTTTGGGCTACAGTATCTATACCGGTTCTAGCTGCTTTTTCTTCCGCTACACGTATGAATCTGCAAAAAATTATCGACGCGATGGTGGCCGGGGCCAAAACAAGCCTGGTAGTGATTACAGCAACTGCCTGTTCTGGTATTGTTATCGGCGTAATTGACCTCAGCGGGCTGGGGTTAAGGATGTCCAGCATCATTGTCACCTTGACTCAGGGCAATCTCTTGGCGTTGTTACTCTTATGTGCAATCGTTTGTATTATCCTGGGGATGGGGCTGCCGCCTGTTGCCTGTTACCTGATACTGGCGGTAATGGCTGCGCCGGCTATAGTCAAGGCCGGGGTCGAGCCGATGGCGGCGCATTTGTTTATCTTCTACTTTGGTATTATCTCAGCCAT
>JAAYOY010000185.1 GCA_012520035.1 Bacillota bacterium | reverse complement strand
TTGAACCTGCGACCTCTTGACCCCCAGTCAAGCGCGCTACCAAGCTGCGCCACGCCCCGTAATCTTTTCTAATTATAACAATTTGCATCTTTGATGTCAAGTTTGCATCATGTCAAGTTTGCATCTTTGATGTTCTTTGATGTGTGTTTAATCTGCGATAATGTCATCTTGTTAATTATATAGCAAAATGTCACTATATAGAGGCAAGGTGTTAATACAAAAACAAATCAACCGGGTATGTTATGATTAATCTGGAGCAATGCCATCCTTCTTAATTATCATAGTTTAAAATGTCACCTATTAAATAAAGATTCATAGTCTATAAATAGCCCGGGTATAGCCTGAAAGAGCAGCTTTCCGTATAGTAATGATTATTAGCCGCTACTTTCCTTTATAGTTGGTTATTATTGTTTTTGAAAAAAAGTACTTGTGAACATTGACTTTTTAACTTAATTTGTTAAAATTGAACTTGACCTTTATACAAAAATTTTAAAAAGGGGGCTTAGAAAATGCGCGCTTTGGGCCGTCACGTTCTAGCTGAATTTTACGGGTGTTCTCCTGAGGTACTAAACGACACAGAAAAAATTGAAAAAATGATGGTAGACGCAGCTCTGGAGGCAGGAGCTGAAGTAAAGGAAGTTATTTTTCACCAGTTTAGTCCTCAAGGTGTAAGTGGCGTTGTGGTTATATCCGAATCGCATCTTGCTGTACACACATGGCCGGAATTCGGATATGCTGCTGTTGATGTTTTTACTTGCGGATCAACTGTTGATCCCTGGGTATCATGCTACTATCTAAAAAAGCATTTAGTATCCGAGCGCATGGCGGCTAAAGAAATCAAGCGAGGCATTTTCGAGCTCGATGAGTCAGATATTAATGCAAGCCAGGCTCAACAAAAATCTGCTGTTTAAAAATAAAGGGGGCCCTTTTCTTGGTTTCTCCAGTCTTTCCTCCATGGAAATGGTTTATTGAATATACTCATCCTACCCAAGCTCATATGCATGGTGTAAAAAGGTATATCTATAGTGGAAAAACTCAATTTCAAGTTGTTGAAATTATAGATACCTTTTTTTTTGGGCGCTGCCTGGTTTTAGATGGTAAGATTCAATCTGCCCAATTTGACGAATATATCTATCATGAAGGGTTAATTCATCCTGCTATGATAGTGCATCCTAATCCAAAGGAAGTACTTGTTGTAGGCGGGGGGGAGGGAGCCGTTCTAAGAGAAATACTCAAACACCCCCAGGTCCAAAAGCTTGTCATGGTTGATATCGATAAAGAGGTAGTAGAACTCTGCCAGCGTTTTCTGCCTGAGTGGAGCGACGGTTCTTTTGAAGACCCTAGAGTTAAAGTCCACTTTATGGATGCCAGGAAATACCTGGAGATTACGGATTTTCAATGGGATATTATTTTTATCGATATTACTGAGCCGCTGGATGATAGCCCTTCTTACAAACTTTTCACCAAAGAATTTTACCAGCTGGTTACGAAAAGATTGAAGAAAAATGGTGCTGTAGCTTTGCAGGCAGGTAATTTGAATTCTGCGTTGTTTGAATGTCATGGGGCAATTTATAATACGCTCAATTTAGTTTTTAAAAATGTTGAATCATATGGTGCTTTTATTCCCTCTTACGATACCATATGGGGCTTTATCTTTGCTTCCAATGAGCTCAGCGCCCTGAATACCGCTCCTGAAAAAATTGATTTCGAACTAGCACAAAGAAATATCAATAATTTATTATTTTACGATAATCTAACCCATATTAATATGTTTACATTAACCAAGGATATAAGGGATAGACGTTCCAGGGAAAAGCGTATTATTGAAGACGATAAACCGCTTTTTACTTACTAATTTGGAATAAAAGAGCTTCTACTCTTAATAATAAGAAAGAAGCTCTTTTATTTAATTAATATTCTAATATTCTTATAAAATAATGATGGAGGACTTGCTGCATGGAAAGAACATTTGTAATGCTTAAACCTGATGCTGTACAGAGAAATTTAATTGGTGAAATTATCAGCAGGCTGGAAAGGAAAGGCCTAAAACTGGTAGCAGCCAAAATGATGATCATCAATAAAGAAGTAGCGGAAAAACACTATGGCGAGCATATAGGAAAACCTTTTTATGATGATCTGGTAGCTTTTATAACTTCAGGTCCGGTAATGGCCATGGTTTGGGAAGGAATAGATGCTGTAAAAGTAATCCGTAAAATGATGGGAAACACTGACCCGCTGGAGGCTGCGCCCGGAACTATTCGGGGAGATTATGCCCTCTTTACCGGTAATAACGTCGTTCATGGCTCTGATTCCCCTGAGAGCGCCCGCAGAGAAATATCACTTTTCTTTTCAGAAAAGGAGCTAATAACTTACAGAAAAGATCTAGATACCTGGGTAAACGGATAGTATATTCAGGGTATAAAGGAGTGTAAATTAAATTGCATTACTATTACGACTATTGCAATTGAAGTATACACAGGGTTTAACCCTTATTCTTAGGGTTATTATCCCTATTTATAACTTATTTTTAGTTATTTTTCCTGATAGTAAAAGGGGATTATTTATGGCAATATGTAAATGGAGTAATAACTTAAATTAAATTGTTATTACTATTAATTGAGTAGCTTTAGTTTTTTATAAACTTAATATTAATCTGAAATTCTTTCTTTTTACCCTTTTTGTGCAGAAAGCTCTGCAACCGGGATAGATTTTAATCTTTGGCAATTTCACTGGTATTTGCTGGTATATACATATTTGATTTTTTGTAGGAGGGATGAAAAAGACAAACAAAAAATGCAAATTGGTTAGCCGGTAAAAAGCGGATACGAAATTGCATTTGGATATTACGTTCAAGGAGGTGAAGCGATGGAATGCCATTACCCACCGTCTATGGAGAAGATAAACAGGGAAATCGAAGCACATATTCATAAAAATAAGGATCTGGCTCAGTTATTTGAATTATATAAGAAGGTATTAAACGCTCAGCTGGATTATCTGAATGAAATACATGTATCTGTCAATCTTTCTGAAGAAGAAATAAAAAATTGCTTCAGAAATGGGCAGTACTTGATGTCAAAACAGAAGTTTGATGTAGACGTTGACCTATTCAAAAATATATTCCTCTCCCTGTGTAAAGCAATTAAAAAAGCTAGTCCTGGAGCCCCGGATTCCCTGCAGCAATTATGTGATGCTGAAGAATTCGAAACCGATAATTTAAAGGAATTGTTGGATAAAATTAAGTTGTTCAGCAAACAGAAGTTGGAGGACTTCATCAAGAATAGAGAGATGGACAAGAAAACGGGTGTGGACGGTGAAATAATTGTTTTTGTATTTTTCTCTGCACTGAGTCCTTTTTACAGCCTGTTTATGAAAGAAGTAAGAAAAATAGTAGATTTTTCACTCTGGCGGCGCGGTTATTGTCCTGTATGCGGTCAAACTGCTGTAATTGCCAAGCATAGAAGTGAAGACGGGGCAAGGGTTTTACATTGCTGGCTCTGCCATGCCGAGTGGGTATATCCTCGACTTGTATGTCCTTATTGTGAAAACAAAGATCAAAAGCAACTCCGGTTTTTCTATGTACCAGGAGACAAATCGCGGCAGGTTCACGTCTGTGAAAAATGTAAAAAATATCTCAAAACTATAGATATGAAAATTACACAAAAAGATGTTCACTTGGATGTTGAAGCTATTGCTACCGGCTATCTGGACATTGTAGCGGAAAGGGAAGGTTATCGCGCACCCGATGAAGCAGCCTTGCTAAACTAAATTTAACTGGTAACATTAATAAAACATAAGCACTTGATATGAGATCTTATACAGAATAAACGAGTATTTTAACTCTACTGTCTTTTTAGGATTTTTATATTTTTTGTATTTGTATAAGTTTACGAGGGGTTCAATGTATTTTATATTACAGAACTTAAGGCTTAAATAACAGAAGTGAGGTGAGGTTTTTTCATGAAAGTTTCTCGGAGGAATTTTTTATGGATTTCCGGTGCAGCGATTACTGCAAGTCTGGCGGTCAAGCTGGGTTTTTCTTCGGAAGAAGCGACTGGAGTTGCTGTTGGACCAATAGATCTAAAAGTAAAGTATGCTGAAACATCAACTACGATCTGTCCTTTCTGCGGTGTGGGGTGCAGCATTCTATGTTACGTAGAAGATGGACAACTGGTAGGCACCGAAGGCGACCCCGACAGTCCCATTAACGAAGGGTCCCTTTGCAGTAAGGGTTCCGCGCTGTTTAACATGGCCTTTGTTTATGATGAAAACGGGGAAATTCAACCCAACCCGCAGCGTATAACGCAGGTACTATACAGAGCGCCTTACGCTTCCGACTGGGAAGTAAAAGACTGGGACTGGGCCCTGGAAACTATTGCAGATAGAATTAAACAAACCAGGGATGCTACTTTTGAAACAACCGATAGCAATGGAGTAACGGTAAACCGATCAACTGGCCTCGCCTGGCTGGGCAGTGCCATGTGCAATAATGAGGAAAATTATCTCTTCCATAAGTTCGCCAAATCTTTGGGTATTATCAATATTGATCACTGCGCCCGCCTTTGACACTCCTCAACCGTTGCCGGTCTCGGCAACACATTTGGCAGGGGAGCAATGACCAACCACTGGATAGACTACAAAAATGCCGACGTTTTAATGAACTTTGGTGGAAATACCGCCGAAAACCACCCTATTTCCATGAAATGGATCCAAAAAGCCCGCGATAATGGTGGCAAATTAATTGTGGTAGATCCGCGCTTTACCAGAACTGCGGCAGTGGCAGATGTATATGCACCCCTACGGCCGGGAACAAATATTGCCTTTTTGGGCGGTCTTATTAACTATGCCCTGGAAAATAATCTTTATCATGAAGAGTATGTGAAAAATTACACAAATGCTTCCTACCTGGTCAACCCTGAATTCAGTTTTAACGATGGGCTTTTTTCAGGAGCAAATGAAGTAGATGGTAAGGTTGTATATGATAAGTCTACCTGGACTTATCAGACAGATGCGGATGGAAATATTCTCAAGGATTACACCCTGCAAGACCCAAACTGTGCTTTCCAGCTTTTGAAAAAACATTACTCCCGTTACGATGTGGACACGGTTTGCAATATCACAGGTACCCCAAAAGAAAAATTTCTAGAAGTTGCGGAGCTTTACTGCAGTACCGGACAGCCCGGTAAAGCCGGTAATATTATGTACGCTATGGGAGTAACCCAGTTTACACACGGCGCTGAAAATGTTCGCGCAATAGCCATACTGCAGCTGTTACTGGGCAACATGGGTATTCCGGGCGGAGGCGTAAATGCTCAGCGCGGCCAGGCAAACGTGCAGGGCTCTACAGATATGGCAATTCTATATCATATAATGCCCGGTTATATAGGCCATCCCAAAGCTGCTCTGCATCCGACGCTAAAGGATTATATTGAAAAAGAAACCCCGGCCAGCGGATACTGGAGCAATAAGCCAAAGTTCGTCATCAGTATGCTTAAAGCTTTCTGGGGCGATAAGGCTACTCCGGAAAATGATTTCTGTTATGACTATTATCCGAAACTGGATAATAGGGATCGTTCCCATATCGGGATGTATAAATATATGGGCGAAGGGGAAGTAAAAGGGATGATCTGCTGGGCGGATAATCCGGCAGTTAGCGGTCCCAGTGCTTCAGGTAAACGAAAATACAGCGCTCAGCTTGAATGGCAGGTTGTCGTCGACTTTTTTGAAAATGAAACCGCCACCTTCTGGAAAGAGCCGGGGGTAAACCCGGCAGAGATCGCCACAGAAGTGTTCCTTTTACCGGCAGCGCTCCATATTGAGCGTGATGGTAGTATCGCAAACAGCGGGCGCTGGATTCAGTGGAGAAACAAAGCTTATGATCCTCCCGGAGATTGCAAATCCGATCTCTGGATTGTCGATAAGCTTTATAAAGCGGTCCGCAAGGCTTATGAAGCCGATCCGGGGCCTTTTGCCGATCCGATCCTGGATTTGAACTGGGATTACGGCGATGAAATAGACGTGGCAAAAGTATGCA
>JAAYOY010000184.1 GCA_012520035.1 Bacillota bacterium | reverse complement strand
TTTTTCATATAACCTATGTGCGTAATCCCGGAGCTGCCTTTGGAATATTTGCCCACCATACCCCTGTTTTTATCGCTGTTTCTTTGCTAATGATCATAATCATTATTCTGGGAGGGCGCTTTTTATCCGGGCGTTACTTTTTAATCCGTTTGTCCCTTGCCTTGCAGCTGGGGGGGGCATTGGGAAACCTCAGTGATCGCCTTCGAACGGGTTCAGTAATAGATTTTATTGATTTTCGTTTCTGGCCGGTTTTTAATCTGGCTGATATCGCCCTGGTGATGGGGATTGCCCTGTTAATTATCAGCATGATTTACCACAATACTTATTTTTTCGAGAAAAATGGCGGAGCGTAATTGCTCAAAAAAAGGATAAACAGTTGAAAGGCTTTTATGGAGAAGAAGGTTCATATAGTAAATAATACCGAGGAAGGCATGCGCCTTGATCGTTTTTTATCTGCCAGGGAGCCCTGCTTATCACGATCGTATTTGCAAAAGCTTTGCGCTGAGGGAAATGTTTTGGTCAACGGCAAACAACAGTTAAAAAGCGGTTACCGGGTTAGAGAAAACCAGAAGGTTGAAGTTTGTATACCGCCGCCGGAGATAATTGCCGCCCAACCTGAAGATCTGCCCCTGGAAATTATCTATGAAGATAACGACCTGCTGGTAGTGAATAAACCAAAAGGGATGGTGGTTCATCCCGCCCCCGGTCATCACCGTGGCACTCTGGTCAATGCCCTGCTTTCTCACTGCGATGTTCTCTTTGCCCTGGGTGATCGTATCAGGCCGGGCATTGTTCATCGCCTGGACAAGGATACAAGCGGACTGCTGGTGGTGGCAAAAAATGAGCCTTCGTTCAGGGTTCTTTCCGCGCAGATTAAGGCGAGGGAGATGAAAAGGGAGTATTATGCTATTGTTCACCGCCTCCCTCCCGTTGATGAGGGAACGATTGATCTCCCGTTAGGGAGGGACCCGAATAATCGTAAAAAAATAGCTGTTAGGAAAAACGGCACAGGACGCCGGGCGGTAACCCATTTTAAGGTATTAGATAAGAAGGGCCCTTTTTACCTGCTTTCTTTAAGGCTGGAGACAGGGAGGACGCATCAGATCCGGGTACATCTCTCATATATTGGCTCTCCGGTTGTGGGTGATCCTCTTTACGGGCCGAAACGATCTCCTTATAATAAGTACGGGCAGTTTTTACACGCCAGGACTCTGGGTTTTAAGCACCCCCGGAATAAGGAGTATATGGAATTTACAGCCGAACCGGGAAAGGAATTTTCAGACCTTTTGAAATATGGGGGAAAACGATAATGCGGTTAAAATTAATTATGGATGCAAACGGTATCCGGCGGGCTTTGACCCGCATTGCGCATGAAATAGTTGAGCGGAACAAAGGTACTGAAAATTTAGTTATTGTGGGAATTAAAAGCAGGGGTGAGCCGCTGGCGCACCGGCTGGCGGATGGCATTAAGGAGATTGAAGGTCTCAGGCCCCCCGTGGGGATGCTTGATATTACTCCCTACCGTGATGACATACGAAATGGTGATCTGCAGGGTGCCAGGGAGGGGGCCGCTTCCCTCCCGCCGGTTATTACCGGAAAAACGATTGTCCTCGTAGATGATGTTCTTTATACCGGCCGCTCAGTAAGGGCGGCAATGGAGGCCCTGATGGACAGGGGGAGGCCTCAACTAATCCAGCTTGCGGTGTTAATTGACCGCGGGCACAGGGAGCTGCCCATCAGACCTGATTTTGTTGGGAAAAACGTCCCTACCAGCAGAAGTGAGAAAATCGCTGTATGTTTGGCGGAGATTGATGCAAAGGATGAGGTTTTGATCGTTGAAAATGGGAAACAGGAGACTTACCACCGTGGGGGGGGCTAATATCTCCATCGGCTATAAATACCCTGATTATTCAAATACCCTGTTTTTTTAAAACGAATCGTTGCATATGTATTTTTCTGCAGTGTTCCCCAAACGGCTGATAATATAGTTGTCATAATGTATAAAAAATGTCTTTACGCCGGGTTATAACCGGCGTTGTTTTTTTAATAAGGGGGAAAGGATTTTTTCATCCGGGGTGACATAGATGGTCCTATAATTTTTATAAGTAACCATTCCCGGTTTTGCGCCCGGAATTTTCCGGATGTTTTTTACCGTTGTATAATCTACGGGGACATTTGAAGAGTGGGCACCGCGGCTGAAATGGGCTGCCAGGAGGGCGGCTTCTTTTATTAAGTCTGCATGTGGATTGGCTGATCTGACAATAACATGGGCTCCGGGCATATCCTTGACGTGCAGCCACAGGTCGGTTTTTGAGGCAAAATGCCCAATGAGGTAGGCGTTCTGACGGTTATTTCGACCGATGTAGATTTCTTCCCCGCTGGAAGCCGTTATGATGATCGGGTTAAAGGATACGGCTTTTCCCCTCGGATAAGGCTTATTTTCCGGAGGCAGGTAACCTGCTTCCTCCAGTTCTTCCTTTATTTCAAGAAGAGCCTGCAGGTTATTTTTATCCAGGAAATAGAGCACGCTTTCCAGGTAAGCAATCTCATTTTGAGTTCCTTCCAGGGTGCCGGATATTTTTTTCTCTCCCTGCCGGGCCTTGCGGTATTTTTTAAAATAACGCTGTGCGTTTTGAGACGGAGAAATACGGGGATCCAGTTCAATTTTAATTTTTTCGTCTTTCCCGCTGTAGATATCCACCGGATATATCTCGCGGGCTTTTGGAGGAATATGTTTTAAATTCATGAGAATAAGCTCTCCGCATTTGCGGTAGTAATCCGCTTCTTTTGCTTTTTTCAACTCCAAAAGCTGCTTTTTTTCCTTGCTACGGCATTTTTTTAATGATTGTTCCACCTGCCGGAAGAGTAAAGAATACAGCCTTTCTTTTGCTTCGGCTTTCTCCCTGTAATCATAATAATCATCCAGAAGTTCGCTGATGGAGCTATAACTCCGTTTGTATTTTGCTGCTGTTTCCGCAGGGTTAATAACTGAGTAATCCAGAGGGCGGCCCTGATCGTCCAGGAGTAACGTGGGTGCCCATTTCTTTTCAACGTAGATTTGAAAGAGTTCCTGCATTTTTTCCCACAATAACCGGGCCGAGCTCTCAGTCAGGTTTTCCAGGAGCGGTTTTTTTGCCCTTGCGGCTATTTCTTGTGCCAGAGAAGGGCTCAGCCCCTGGATGTTTTCCAGGAGAAACCTGCCCGTGGGTTTGCCCACTGACATCCTTAGCTCTTGTTGAAAAGTCCCGTAGTTCAGCGCGAAGGGGTGCAGCTTCTCCTGGGGCGGCGGAGGAAAATAAGTATGGTGGGGCATGAGCGTCCGAAAACGGTTTATTGACGGCGGTACGGGTTTGATTGTCCCGAGGATGGCTTGTTTCCCTTCCGCGTCAGGATTGTTGAGCAGGAGAAGGTTACTATGACGCCCCATTATCTCCACTGCCAGAGTTTTTTGCACTTCTTTACCGTTTTCGTTTATAACAGAAAAGTTTAAATAAAGGACCCTTTCCAGAGGAGGTTGTTCCAGAGAGACGATAATCCCGTTAACCAGATGCTTTCGCAGCAGCATGCAGAAGGCGGGTGGGGATGCCGGATGATCATAGTGGCGTTCAGTGAAGTTAATCCTTCCCTTTTGCGCATGTATGGAGAGGAATAAAGGCCCTTTCTGTTTAGTTCCTTTAAAATAGATCAACAAGTCAGTAGGGTTTAACTGATATATTTTGCTTACCGCAGCTCCCGGCCCGATTAGTTTTTTTTCGATTTCTGTAGATACTGCCCCAAGTACAAAGGCATCAAAAGCCATATTTCTTTCCCTCACAAAAGGTTTATTATCCCTGCACTTAAATTCAGGGTTAGTCGGGTATTTATTATTTTATATCCAAGAATTTCTGCAATATCCGTCTGCGTAAATTGGCAGTAAAGTATTTATAAGTATATATGTTGCCTGAGGAAAATGCAATCATCTAAAACTAGGGAACGGCGCGCAGGGGGCGGGGGTTCTTTTTTTAAAGCGCCCGGAATAAAAAATTAATAGCGAGGTGGTTATCATTATGAAGAGCTCCAGGCTATGGTCCCTTCCCCCTTTGCAGGAAATTTACAGACAGTTCCGGGTAGACCCTGAATTTGGGCTGACAGAAGAAGAAGCGGGCAGACGGTTAAATAAATGGGGATACAATACCATTCAGGAAAAAAAACAGAAGGGTATGGCAGAGATCTTTCTGGATCAATTCAGGGATTTTATGGTGCTTGTTCTGCTGGGTGCTACCTTTATCTCCGGGATGCTGAAAGAGTACAGTGATGCCTTAACTATTCTTATTATTGTTTTCTTAAATGCGATTTTGGGTTTTGTACAGGAGTACAGGGCTGAACGCTCCTTTGCAGCCTTGAAAAGTCTAACGGCCCCACAGGGGAAGGTTCTGAGAGGGAAAGTGATCAAGGAGATACCTGCTGAGGAAGTAGTGCCCGGTGATATCGTCTATATTCAGGCAGGAGATCGTATTTGCGCTGATCTGCGCCTGGTCGGCGCGGATGCCCTGATGGTTGACGAATCACCTCTTACGGGCGAATCGGTGGCGGTGGAAAAAGAACCGGTCTTGTTAAATCAAATTCCCTCCTCTCCCGGAGATGCCGGCAACATGGTTTTTAGCGGCACACTGGTTCTCAATGGTTCGGGACGGGGGATAGCCGTTGCAACCGGAATGGAAACGGAAATGGGGCGTATTGCCTCGCTCATGCAGGAAACGGAAGTAAGCAGCACCCCCTTACAAAGAAGGCTGGCCAGGCTGGGAAAAATTCTGGTTACCAGCTGCCTGTTTTTCTGTTTGATTGTGGTGGTTCTCGGTCTATGGAGAGGGGAGGAGCTATACAGAATGCTGATGGCGGGAATATCGCTGGCGGTCGCCGCTATTCCCGAAGGCCTTCCCGCCATTGTAACCATATCGCTTGCTCTGGGAGTTCAGCGGATGGTCAGGCAAAGGGCTATTGTCCGCCGTTTACCCGCGGTGGAGACACTGGGTTGCACGACGGTTATCTGTTCCGATAAAACAGGCACTATTACGCAGAATAAAATGGCTGTAAAAAGTATTTATGCCAACGGCAGTTACTGGGAGACCGGCGGTGAGGGTCATGATAAAAAGATTTTATTAAACAGGGGGAAGAAAGATGCTGTCTCCACCATAGATCCGCATCTCTACAAGACGCTTCTTATCGGAGTTCTATGCAATAATGCAGCTCCTTATCCGCATAATGGCAGAAGCAATAGAATGAACAGAAAGGAGGCAGAGAGGAGGATTCAGGGAAATCCCACTGAGGCGGCACTTCTGGAATGCGCTGCGCAGGCAAATATATGGAAGGATGTCCTGGAAAAAAAGTACTCCAGAATAAAAGAGCACCCCTTCAGCTCTTCGAGAAAATGCATGTCGGTCGTCTGCCAGGGAGGTGACGGGCTGAGTGTTTTTGTTAAAGGGGCGCCGGAACGTATTCTGGCAAACTCTGCCTATATTTATGAAGACGGGAAAGTAAAACCGCTGCAGTTAAGCGACCGCAATAGAATAGCCAAACAGGTGGAGCTGATGGCTTCCGGTGCATTGAGGACGCTGGCGGTAGCCTACAGGCCTTTGCAAAGCTATTCTGCAACATCAAATGCGGATGAGCTTGAAAAAGACCTTATTTTTGTGGGTGTTTTTGGAATGATCGACCCCCCGCGTCCGGCAGTTTTTAAGGCAATTCAGAAGTGCCAGAAGGCGGGAGTCCGCGTTGCGATGATTACCGGGGATCACCGCAATACGGCGGTAGCAATAGCCAAGCAGATCGGTATTTTCAACTACGGTGCGGAAGTAGTAACAGGAACAGAACTGGACCAGATGAGCGATAAGGAGCTTTCCCGGCGAATAGAAAAAATTAATGTTTTTGCCAGGGTTAATCCGGAACACAAATTGCGCATTGTTCGCTGTTTAAAGGCCGGGGGGCATATTGTCGCCATGACAGGGGACGGTGTAAACGATGCACCTGCCGTAAAGGAAGCGGATATTGGAATCGCTATGGGAATGGCCGGAACGGAGGTTACTAAAGAAGCCGCATCCCTGGTTCTGGCCGATGATAATTTTAGAACAATCGTTGCGGCGGTGGAAGAGGGGCGGAATATTTACGATAATATTCGCAAATTTATTAGATTTCTTCTGGGTTGCAATCTTGGAGAGATCCTGACCATGTTTCTGGCGATGTTTTGGGGATTGCCCCTGCCTCTAAGGCCGATTCAGATTCTCTGGGTAAATCTGGTAACGGATGGATTGCCGGCGATGGCCCTGGGGGTAGACCCCGCAGAAAAGAATGTTATGTCCAGGCCGCCGCGCTTGCCGAATGAAAGCATCTTTAGCAGGGGCCTCTGGAAGAAAATAGTATCCAGGGGGAGTGTGATCGGTATTACTACAATTACAATTTTTGCCCTTGCTTATAATAATTCATCCGACCTTATTTATGCTCAGACCATGGCGCTTTCCACCCTTATCCTGACTCAGCTTTTGCATGTTTTTGAATGCCGTTCAGAATATTTGGCGGTATGGGAAACAGGGTTTACAGGCAATCTTATGCTTTTAGGGGCGGTAATCTTTTCTTTTTTACTCCTGCTCGCAATTATTTATCTTCCTTTTCTCAGGGAAATCTTCCAGACCTATCCCCTCGGGGTAAAAGAATGGATTTTAATTTTTTCTGCTTCATCCGTTCCGTACTTTTTCAGCCTTATTATGTGGTGGAGCGGTAAATTAACCGGTTAATTTGAAGTGGTTAAGTGGAAAATATTCTTAAATGAATTATAATGAATTATAGAGATATTTATCCATAAAATATAAGATCCACCCTTTTTCACTTGATTATGCTTTCATTTATGGTAAAATAGGGGTAAACATCAAGCAAGCCATACTATAAAGAATTCAAAAAGGGGAATTATTTTGGCCAGAAGTATGACCGGATATGGAAGGGGAGAGGTTCTGGAGGGTATTTACCGCATAGTAGTAGAGATAAGAGCTGTTAACCACCGTCATTTTGATGCGGTTATCAGGGGGCCAAGAGAGTTGTTATCCCTGGAAGATAAGGTCAGGCGAATTTTGCAGGAACAAATTTCCAGGGGAAGGGTTGAGGTATATATAACCCTGGAAACAGTGCAGAATAAGAGAAAAATCGTTGTTGTCGATGAGGAGCTTGCTGCATCTTATGTTCATTCCCTACAAAGGCTGAGCGGTGCTTTTAATTTACCCCAGGGAGAACTTACCGCCCTTGAACTGTCACAGTTCCCCGCGGTCTTACGCGTGGAGGAGAACGAGCTTGATCTTGATTATTTTGCCCCCCTTCTTGAAACTTCCGTAAAAATGGCTGTTTCTCAGTTATTTCAGCACAGACTGGAAGAAGGCCGGAGGTTGGCCAACGACATTCAGCAAAGGCTGAACATTTTGAGCGATTTTATTAAAATTGTCCGCGAGAGGTGCCCGCTGTCCCTGGAAGCCTATCAGCAGAAACTCAGCGCCCGCCTTGAAGAGTTACATAAGGGTATGGAATACGATAAACAGCGCTTTTTTACGGAGATCGCCTTTTTTGCAGAAAAATGTAATATAGATGAGGAATTGGTCCGTCTGGAGAGTCATTTACAGACATTCGGCAATGAACTGATAAAAGATGATGTCATCGGGCGCAAGCTTGATTTTCTATTGCAGGAGATGAACAGGGAAGTAAATACCATAGCTTCCAAAAGCAATGATCTCGATATTTCACGTCTGGTGGTGGAGGCTAAAAGCGAAATTGAAAAAATAAGGGAACAGGTGCAAAATATAGAATAAGAATGGGCAGATGACGGAGGTGAAGGATCTATAACTTGATTAAGCATTGCTTCTGGTTCCCTTTGTTTTGTTATGGAAGTATGTTTGCTGTTTGCCAAAAGCGCAGCTTTATTCCTCAACCAGCTTAAAACATGAAAGGAGGAAGCGGTTTTTATCTTCAGCCTTGAAAGACCGGGTTTAAACCGCATATTAATGAACATTAAACTAATCAATATTGGATTTGGTAATATTGTATCAGCAAATAGAATTATAGCTATTGTCAGTCCGGAATCCGCTCCTATTAAACGTATTATCGGAGAGGCCAGGGATAGAGGTATGCTGGTGGATGCAACGTACGGAAGGAGGACACGTGCCGTTATTATTATGGATAGTGGACATGTGATTCTTTCTGCCGTACAACCTGAGACAGTTAAGCACCGCTTGCAGGTAAAGGAACCTGTAACAGAAGAATAAACCCCGGGATATATTATTTTCTAGAGTATGGAGGATACTATGGACAAGGGGTTGTTACTGGTCTTATCGGGACCTTCGGGAACAGGCAAGGGCACCGTATGCGAAAAACTATGCCGGCAACATTTAAACCTGTGCAGCTCCATCTCTGTGACTTCCCGCTCTCCCCGGCAGGGGGAAAAGGACGGAGTACATTATTATTTTTTACCCGAAGCCCAGTTTAAGAAATTGATAGAAGAAGATTCATTGCTGGAATGGGCCAGGGTTTACGGTAATTATTACGGCACTCCGCTGAGGCAGGTTGAGGAAAAAAGGTCGCAGGGTCTGGATGTTATCTTGGAGATTGATACACAGGGAGCAAAACAAATACGCGAGCATATGAAGGAAGCGATTTTAATATTTTTGTTGCCTCCATCTTTGGAAGAGCTATGGAACCGTATAAAGGGGCGGGGGACCGAGGAGCCTGAAGTGATGAAGGAGAGATTCTCGGCTGCTTACGGCGAATTAAAGGAAATTTGGTACTATGATTATGTGGTTTTTAATAATAATGTAGATGATGCAGTTGAAAAAATCAGGGCTATTATTTCCGCAGAAAAATGTCGTGTGGAGAGAAATAAAGAGTTACTGGAAAGCTATCCGAGGAAAGGTGGTAAACTTGATCTATCCCTCGATTGACGAGATGCTAAAAACGGTTGACAGCAGGTATTCCCTGGCGATTCTGGCGGCCAAGAGAGCGCGCCAGCTTCGTGACAAACATATAGCAAAAGGAGAATCAGGATTGTTTAAGGAGGTCACCTCTGCCCTGGAAGAAATTGCTTCCGGCAAAATAACCTTTGAAAGAACGAAAAACGGTATAAAATAACATTTACTTGGTGACCCTGCAAACCGGCTTTTTCACCTGTATGATACTAAGGTTATCCTTAGGTACCCATGAAGCTGTACTTCACTATTAGGCGGATAAAGATGTTAAGAATTACTTCTGGTCTATATTGCGGTTTCCAAAAAATATTGTGAGCGTGGATCGATGCTAAAAAACAAATTGATTCTCCTGGGTATTACCGGGGGTATAGCGGCTTATAAAAGTGCTGAGCTGGCAAGGCTTCTTATCAAGGAAGGGGCAGTTGTCCAGGTGGTCATGACCGAAAATGCAGAGGCTTTTATTACGCCGCTTACGATGAAAACTCTAACAGGACGTCCAGTGTATAGTGCCCTCTATAATCCGGATGCCCCGGGGCATTTTTCTGCCACGGTTCATATAGATCTTGCCCGTGAACCGCAGATGGTGGTCGTTGCTCCCGCAACTGCGAACATCCTGGGGAAGCTGGCTGCCGGCATTGCGGATGACCTGCTCTCCACTGTTTTAATGGCCGTTAACACAGCAGAGTGTCCGGTTATCCTTGCGCCTTCGATGAATACCTCCATGCTTCATAATCCGGCGGTAAGGGATAATATCGCCGTTTTGCGCAGAAGGGGCTACAATATGGCGGATCCTCTGGATGGCTTCCTCGCCTGCGGCGAAGTGGGAGAAGGACGCATGATCGAGCCCTCCGGATTGTTGGAAATTATTAAGCGTAAATTTCAGCAGGCAGTGGATTTTAAAGGTCTTACCGTGCTCGTCACTGCCGGCCCGACCAGGGAGGCGCTGGATCCTGTTCGCTTTTTAAGCAACCACTCCAGTGGGCGTATGGGTTACGCCCTGGCGCAAGCGGCTGTAGAAAGGGGCGCACACGTAATATTAATCAGTGGGCCAACCGCTCTGGAAACTCCTCCGGGTGCTGATTTTTATCCGGTGGTATCAGCGCAGGAGATGTATGAAACTGTCATGGACAAACTTCCTACTGTAGATATTGTAATCAAATCAGCTGCTGTAGCCGATTACAGGCCGAAGGGTATATCCGCTCAAAAAATAAAAAAAGGCGGAGAGATGACCCTTAAACTTGTCCGCAATCCCGATATATTAAAGGAAATAGGGAAAAGAAAGGGAAACATTTTTGTTGTAGGGTTTGCGGCAGAGACCGAAAACATTTTGGCTCACGGTAAAAAGAAAATTGCCGATAAAAATTTGGATATGATTGTGGTCAATGACCTTACACTGGAGGGTGCCGGTTTTAATACGGAAACAAATATAGTACATCTTTTATACCGGGATGGAAGAGAGGAAAGGCTGCCGCTTATGTCCAAGTATGAACTTGCGCACTTAATACTTGATCGTATTAAAGAGAATAAAGGTAAGGTATAAACAGTTCCGCTTGGGCAAGCAGGATGACTTCCCCGGTATTTTATTGATAATTTCCAATCAATCATGGGTTTTTATAACCCTTTTTTTGTATAAATTTTTATTAATTCAATCCCCTGGAGGCAATGGCGGTGCGACTAGTATAGCTGTATATTTTGCATATTATTAAATATCAGCTGGATAAGTCTGGGGGTTACCAGAACTTCAACGATTGCTGCAATAACAAGCATGAGCAAAATAAGGGGGAAAATAGCAAAGAACTCTTTCCAAATAATGCCCAGGCTTTCCCAGCGTTTTTTTCGGGGAAGAGGAAAAACAAGGTGGAACCCTATTTTCAGTCCAAAAGCTGCGCTGGTTAAAAATGCCGGCAGCTCAAAAATTCCGTGGGGCAAAATGCCGATCGCCAGAAAGGCCAGGCCGGAGGCGCCTCCTTCCCCCAGATTGGCGGCTACCCCCCCCAGTATGGCCCCGTTAGCGAAGAGGCTTAGCAGGGTGGGGATGCCCAGTATAATACCAAAAAAAACTATCTGGAGCGAGGCAAAAAAATTGTTTAAAAAGAGAATGAAGATGCCTGTTACAGGCGAACCGGAAAATATTATTCTGGCCATCTCTTCCAGGAGCTTTTGCTGGGTTTCCGTAAGTTCCAGAATAAAATTGTTCCCGCCCCCAAAAGTTAATAGCGAGGCGACAATCCCAAAAATAAAGAAAAGCAGAGAAAGCACAATCCAGTTCAGGTTCTCATATAGAATACGTTTAACCCTGTGGTTGATAAACATTTTAACTCCTTTTTCAGTTTAGTATCATACTGTATTATTATATTATAATCTTTGAGCTAATGGAAGATCGAGGTGCCTGAAATGAAGGAAGAGCTATATGCCCGGGTAATTCTGGATATTATCAGCGATGCAGTGGACAGGCCTTTTCAATACCTGGTTCCCCCGGGGTTACAAGAAAAAATAAAGATCGGCTCAAGTGTACGCGTTCCTTTCCGCTCCAGGGAAATTACAGCCTATGTGGTAGGTTTAGATAAAAAACCGGAGGTCGATACCCTCCGTGAAATCAGCAGTTTGCAGGACGAGGGGGCGTTGCAGGAAGAGCTTGTAGAGCTGAGTTACTGGCTTTCCAGGAGGTTTTTCAGCAGGTGGATTGAAGCAATACACCTTTGTCTGCCCCCGGGAAATAATAAAGTTAGAACAAAATATGTAGAACTTATTTTGCCGCTGCTTTCCGCAAAGGAGTTGCTGGAGGAGAAAACAAAGATCAAGAAAAGAGCGCTACGCCAGTCTCTTATACTGGAACACCTGGCGCAGGCGGGTGAAGAAGGACTGCCATGGAACGATCTGAAGAAAATTACCGGGGCGGGGCGCCAGAGCCTGCTCTCCTTAATAAACAAGGGTCTGGTAAAAATAGAAAAGGTTCCTGGAGAACGTGTTTTTACAGATGGCATCGCGGCAAGTGCCCCGGGGAATACGAATTTGCGATTTTCGCCGCAGCAGGAGGCCGTATGGAAGGAGATCAGGAAAGGTTTCTCCTCTGCACCGCAGGAACTTTTGATTTACGGGGTAACCGGGAGCGGGAAAACGGAGCTTTACTTGCGGGCGGCTGAGGAAGCCTTAAGCCGGGGACGCACGGTTTTAATTTTGGTTCCTGAAATTGCGCTAACTCCCCATATTATCGAGCAGTTTCGGGGGCGGTTTTCCGGCGAATTTGCATTATTGCACAGCAACCTTTCTGCAGGGGAGAGATTTGAGCAGTGGTGGCGGGTAAAAAGGGGGGATGCGCGGGTCGTTCTCGGTGCGCGCTCTGCCGTTTTTGCCCCTCTGGAAAACATCGGGCTGATTGTCATGGATGAAGAGCATGAAAATACATATAAACAGAGCGATTCGCCCCGTTACCATGCCAGGGAAGTGGCTAAATGGAGGGCTGCATATAACGGTTCTGTTTTATTGCTGGGAAGCGCAACCCCTTCTCTGGAGACATATGCTGAGGCAAAAAATGGAAATATACCGCTGCTTAAGCTGACGGAGAGAGTGGGGGGGCGTCCTCTTCCGGCGATTGAGATTGTCGATATGCGCCAGGAATTTAAGGAAAGGAATAAAGGTATTTTTAGCCGCAAACTGTGGAAAGCGATTAATGAAACGCTTTTACGCGGGGAGCAGGTTATTCTTTTTCTCAACCGCCGCGGCTTTTCAAGCTTTCAGCTTTGCCGTCAGTGCGGATACGTTATGCGCTGCCCCTCCTGTGATATTTCTTTAACTTATCACGCATCACCGGAACACCTTGAATGCCATTATTGCGGTTACAAAAGGGTCGCCCCTGAATTTTGCCCAAAGTGTAAGAGCCCGCATATCAGGAATTTTGGTCTTGGAACCCAGAGGGTGGAAAAAGAGGCGAAAAGCAGCTTTCCGAATGCTTGCGTGATGAGAATGGATAGCGATACAGCCGTTGGCAGGGGCGCTTATATAAAGATCCTAAGCGCTTTCAGGGAACAGAAAGCTGCAATTCTTATTGGGACGCAGATGATTGCCAAAGGCCTTGATTTCCCGGATGTTACCCTGGTTGGGGTTATCGCCGCAGATATAAGCCTGCATCTCCCCGATTTTCGGGCCGGGGAACGGACCTTCCAGTTGTTGTCGCAGGTGGCAGGAAGAGCAGGCAGGGGTGACAAAAAGGGGAAGGTAATCATTCAGACTTTTACCCCCTGGCATTACAGTATCCAGGCAGCGGCGAAGCATAATTATCACGGTTTTATTGAAGAAGAATTAAAAAGACGCCGGGCGCTTTCATTTCCTCCTTTTTCAGAAATTATCCTCTTCAGCTGCAGCTCCCCGCAGGAAAAAAAAGCGGCTGAAACCGCGGGGAAGCTCAGGGTAAGTTTAATAAAAAACCTGCCATCTTTAAGTGCAGGCAAAGAAGAGCTCCTGGGGCCTTTCCCGGCACCAATCAAAAAAATTAACGGGCGTTTCCGTTATCACCTTCTTTATAAAGGAGATAACCTGGGTTTAAAATGTGAAATAATTCGAAGTATAGTCTGGAATTATAAAAAAGAAATACGGGGTGATATACGGGTTGTGGTAGATTTTAACCCTCTCATGATGTTATAATTATACCAAGGAGGGAACATAATGGCCTTAAGGTTGATTCGCACTGAAGGGGATCCGGTTTTAAGGAAAAAGACCGCCCCTGTCTCTAAATTTACGCCGCAATTAATCGTATTGATCGAGGATATGATCGAGACGATGCTGGATGCCGAAGGGGTCGGCCTGGCTGCTCCGCAGGTCGGTATTTCAAAAAGTATCATTGTGGTTAGGGATAAAGACAAAAGCTTTGAAGTTATAAACCCTGAAATATTAAGCGGAGAAGGCGAGGTTATTGATATTGAAGGCTGTTTGAGCTTTCCCGGTATTTATGGCGAAGTTCCCCGTTTTTCACGCGTAGAGGTAAAGGGTTTGGATAGAAATAAAAAAGAAATAAAAATCAGCGCTGAGGGGTTTCTCTCCAGGGTTTTTCAGCATGAGATTGACCACCTCCGGGGGGTTTTATTTATTGACCGGGCATTGAAGTTGCTTACCCCGGAGGAGATTAAGAAAATGAGCGAAAAGGAAAATTAGTACCCAATGTGTATTTATTTGAACCAGAGCTGTTTATTAAACCGGAGCGGTTGCATTAATACCCTGAATTTCTGTGCAGCTGCGGATCTTGTTAAGAAGGTGATGTAATTTTGAACTTAAATGTACTCTTTTTAGGAACAAGCGCGTTTGCCATTCCTTCTTTGAGAATACTGGCCGAAAGCGGTTTACGTTCGCTTACGGTAGTAACCAGGCCTGATCGCCCTGCAGGGAGAGGTAAAAAGAGCTCTATGACACCGGTTAAAGCCGAGGCGTTAAAATATAATATTTCACTGTTCCAGCCGGAGGGGCGTACCGGGTTGTTAGATGTTTTGGAAAAGAAAAATCCCGATCTCCTGATAAACGTAGCTTTCGGAATGTTCTTGCCGCCGGCGGTACTCGATTATCCTCCTTTGGGGTGTATCAACCTTCACCCGTCACTGCTTCCCGCCTATCGCGGCGCGGCTCCGATTCAGAGGGCACTGATGTCCGGGGAGGAGTATACAGGGGTCACGGTTTTATATATGTCACCCGAATTGGATGCCGGGGATATTATTCTGCAGGAAAAAACCGGCATTGGCTTTCAGGAAAACTACGGTTCTCTTCACGACCGGCTGGCGGAACTGGGCGCGGTTAAGCTTTTACAGGCGCTGGAGTTATTGGAAAAAGGTGTTGCCCCCCGTATCCGCCAGGATGAAGAGAAGGCAACTTATGCGCCCCCGTTAACAAGGGATGACGAAAAAATAAACTGGAACAACCCGGCCATCTTGATATATAACCAGGTGCGTTCACTGGATCCGGCCCCCGGGGCTTATACGCTTTTTCGTAACAAACGTCTTAAAATATGGAATACGGCCGTTGATGAAGGAAGTACCCCCGGGCAGAAGGAGGATTATGCACCTTTATCCCCCGGAACAGTCAGCTCTGTTACGAAGGAATGTTTTGAGGTTGTCGCCGGCCGGGGTTTTCTGCGGGTTTTGGAGTTGCAGCCGGAGGGCAAAAAGCGCATGAGCGCCGGTGATTTTTTAAAGGGTTATCAGTTGAAAGTTGGGGATTATTTTGAGTGAGATTGTCAGGGTAAATAATACTGCTGAAAAGAATACTATTAAGAAGAGAACTTTTTTAGGTTTGTTGCTCACGGCCCTTCTTTTTCTTCTGGGGGTGGCTTTTTATCTCTTAATTTTCGTGCGCTATCCGCAGGCATTTTTTTCACGCAGCTTTGTTATGGGGCTAACCATTTCCACTTTCTTGTTAACCCTGCTTTTTTTATGCGGGCTTCTGGCCATAGTACTGTCGATTTTACAAAAACGCGCTTTCCTGCCGCTGTGCTGGGTAATGGATAAAACACTGCTTTTGCTTTATCCCATAGTTTTGCTGATCGGGCGTTTAACCCATATTACCCAGGAAAAAATTCAACGCTCTTTTATTGAGGTTAACAACCAGTTGGTCAGATCCAGAGCGGTAAAGGTCAAAAGCAACAAGCTTTTATTGCTCCTGCCGCACTGTCTTCAAAACGACAGCTGCAATTATAAAATTACACATGATATTAATAACTGCCGTCGGTGCGGGCGCTGCCAGATAGCCCAGATTCTTGAACTGGCATCCGCCAGGGAGGTGCCTGCAATTGTGGTTACCGGGGGCACACTGGCGCGCCGTGCTGTGAAAAAATACGCCCCGCGAACAGTTGTTGCCGTTGCCTGCGAAAGAGACCTTTCGAGCGGAGTTCTTGACAGCTTCCCAATGCCTGTTCTCGGTGTTTTAAATGAAAGGCCGGAAGGCCCCTGTTATAATACAAGGGTAGATTTAAGGGCATTACAGGAAGCGCTGGATTTGTTTTTAACAAAAAATGATATATCATCTTAATATCACCTCAGGGATTAGCACCGGAAGTATTCAAGAATTATAGTATAAACCTGCTATACAGTTGCATACACTTCCATCTTAGTGTTTAGTGTATACTTTATTGCAAAGAATTCCACGGAACCTATAAAAATATTATAAGAATATTTTAAGGAGGCAAACTGGAAGTATGTGGTTTTTTGATACCGGGATGATTATTTTTGTTATACCCGCCATGATTTTTGCCATGTATGCTCAGAGCAAGGTGCGTAGCGCTTACGGGCGCTACAGCAGGGTTCACAGCAGCAGCAGCATGACCGGGGCACAGGTGGCGCGAACACTTCTTAATCAGGCGGGACTGGAAGAGGTCAAGGTAGTCCAGACACAGGGACAGCTAACGGATCATTACGATCCGCGTCAGAAGGTTGTCCGGCTTTCCCCACAGGTTTATGGTGATTCTTCCCTGGCTGCGCTGGGTATAGCCGCACATGAGGTTGGGCATGCCATACAGCATGATACCGATTATCTGCCGCTGGGTATCCGCAATTCCATTGTTCCTCTGGCAAGCCTGGGATCGAGAGCAGCTTTTCCCCTTTTCTTTATCGGGTTTATTTTCAGCGGGAGCGGGCTGGAGATTCTTATGGATATCGGCATAGCAGTATTCCTATTTGCCGTGCTCTTTCAAGCGATCACCCTGCCTGTGGAATTCAACGCCAGTAATAGGGCGATAGCTATACTGGAAGGAGGGGGTTATTTAAACTCCCAGGAGCTAAATGGAGCCAAGCAAGTTCTCAGTGCGGCAGCGTTAACGTATGTTGCGGCCCTGGCTGTGGCGTTTGCCCAGCTTTTCCGGCTGCTGCTGTTAAGGGATCGAAGATAAAGGAGATTTGCCATGCTGGGTCTTTTGTTGCTGTTCTTTCTGGGTCCGGTTATTTTATTTTTAATTATCAGCCTGTTTTTTTTACCTTTCCACTTTGCCTTTTATTCGATCTTTAATATATTCACCATCCCCTTGCAGCTTATAAAAATTGCTTTTAACAAAAGGCTGAGGGCCAATCACGCCCTGGAGCACGCAACGATTAACGTTATTGAAGAGCGTCTCGGTTGCCTGAATCTTGCCGGGATGGGGCAGGATGACGGGTTTATAGTGCAGGGGCCGGTTGACCCTTATCTGCTGGAAAGCGCCGCCAGGGTCGGGTTGGAGCGTCTCAGGAGGGGAGAAACGGATCTGGCCATACACCGGCGCTGCGGAACCAGTATGCTGGCAGCAAATCTAATCAGCTCTGTTTTAATTATCTTTTTACTGTGGACTTTTGGGTATTTTGGCATTTTCTATATTCTGCTTGCGCTAATAGCAGCACAGCTTTTAGGTCCGCACCTGGGGTGGGTTATGCAAAAATATATCACCACATCCGCAGATGTGGAAGGGATGGAGATTGTCGGCGTAGAAAGGAAATATGATAACAGGATTTTTTTTCTTGGTTTTGGCTCTATGCCCGGACGTTATTTTATCCGTACTCGCAAATATAATTTTCTTTAAGCAGAGCAGGAGTTGAACTAATGCCTTCTTTTAAAAAAAATAATTCATCGGCAGGGGATGAAAAAGGTGATACAAATGCCAGGAGCGCAGCGCTGGAAGCTTTAAAAGAGGTGGAGGAAAGGGAAGCATATCTTAATCTTGTGCTTAACCGCATTCTTTCCGGTATTTCTCTTTCCGACGCGGAGAGGTCGCTTTTTACAGAGCTTGCTTACGGGGTAATGCAGCGCCGCAATACGTTGGACTGGGTATTATCCCTTTTTTTAAACCGCCCAATGGAGAAACTGACGATCTGGATTCGCAATATACTCCGGATGGGAGTGTACCAGCTGCTTTATCTTCCCCGTATACCGGATTCGGCGGCTGTTGATGAAGCGGTGAAGCTGGCCTACCGCTATGGCCACAGGGGAGTTGCCGGCCTGGTTAACGCGGTATTGAGAAAGGTGAGCGCTGAAAAGGGTTCTCTTCCCTGGCCTTCCAGGGAAGAGAACCCTGCTCTATATTTATCCCTGCGCCACTCCTATCCTTTATGGATGGTCGAGAGGTGGATGGAAAACATGGGTTTTGAGGAAGCGGAGGCGTTTTGCGCCGCAGGCAATAAGGTGCCGCCGCTGACAGTGCGAACGAACACTTTAAAGCTTTCCAAAGCTGAGCTCAAAAAAAGATTGGAGCTTGAAGGTGTCGGCGCCGAAGACCTTGTTTATGCGCCGGAGGGGCTGCATCTAAAGCTCAATAAAAGGCTGGTAGAACTAGAGTCTTTTAGGGAGGGGCTCTTCCAGGTCCAGGGGGAATCATCGATGCTCGTTGCGCCTCTGCTTAATCCCCAGCCGGGGGAGTCTGTTCTGGATCTCTGCAGCGCACCCGGAGGGAAGACCGTGCATCTCGGTATATTAATGCAAAACCGGGGCAATATCGTTGCTGCCGACTTATACCCGCAGCGGCTGAAGCTGGTTCAGGATGCTGCGCGCCGGCAGGGTATTGATATTATAAATATAGAAAAGCTGGACGGCCGTTCTGTAAACCCGGATAAGGAAGGAGCTTTTCAACGCGTCCTTGTCGATGTTCCCTGCTCCGGGCTGGGAGTAATACGGAGAAAGGGGGATCTCAAGTGGCGGCGCAGGCCGGAAGATATCTTATCTCTTGCCGAGCTGCAGCTGCAGCTGTTAAAAGGGGCTTTTAAATATCTCTGTCGCGGAGGGGTATTGCTGTACAGCGCGTGTACAACTGAACCCGAGGAGACAACCGGGGTGATAGAGAAGTTTTTGGCTGCGGAACCGTCAGCCAAGCCGGTTACTCTTTCGCCGCTTTTACCTGAAAAATTAAGAGGCGAGGAGAAAAGAGAAGGAATGCTATATCTCTGGCCTCACAAACACAACCTGGACGGTTTTTTCCTCGCCCGCATCAGAAAAAAATAACTACGGGGGAGCAAGTTTGGGGACGTTTCTTTTTCTTGCTTCTTCAATTCCTTTTCACTATAAGAGGTAAGAGAAAATCTCTTTTTTTTAAGTTTACCGAACTAGCCCAGGCAAGTCAAAGAATCATCCCTAATCTTGTGAATTAAAAGCTTAAAAAAGTGGGGGATTTTAGCCATCCCCAAAGTGTATACCGTAAGGTGGAAACTCCAAACGTCTCCAAACTTGCTCAGGTGGACGGCGGAAAGCGTGACAGAGAACCGTCCCCAAACTTGCAAACTTGCCTCGCGGGGAAAGGGCAAGAAACAGAACCGTCCCCAAACTTGCGCGGTGGAATCAACATTTTTTCATGAATTATTTTTTTCAGCTTTTGCCCTGAGATCTTCGAGCCTGCGGAGTACCTCTTCTTTACCGTCAAGATCCTTTTTCAGCGCTTTTTCGTAGATGCTTTTAGCTTTATCGTAATCTGCAGGAATGTTTTCGTTCAGCCTGTAGAGATAATACATATCCCCCCAACCGATATATGCCCGGGCAGAATCGGGGTATTCGCTAATCAAAGCTTTGAATAACTCCTCGCCCCTTTCAGGCTTGCCCAGGCCAAAGTATGCTTTTGCTTTCGACCTTTTTATATTTTCCATAATATGTTTATCTGTATCCGGGAAAAGTTTGCAAAACTCCTCGCAGTAGGTGATCAGCTTTTCATAGTACTTGCCTTCATCCCTTGCCGCATCTTCAAGGGCCATCATTAAATCCTGACACCAGTTAGAAAGAAATTGATCGAATTCATAGATCTTCTGTGTATCCTCAATTGATCTCATCGCCGGTATATGGTAGGTTTTTAAGATCTGCCAGAAAGTGAGCCAGGTATCGCAGCCGGCCGGGGCATCACCTTTTTCCACCAGTTCATATCCACGCTTCAGCAAATTATTGAGCTCAATTAATTCCTTGTTTTCACGTGGCGCCCCGGCAAATAACCCCACCGGACTGTTTTTACCCAGGCAGCATTTTTTGTATTTTTTTCCGCTTCCACAGGGGCAAGGATCGTTTCGCCCGATTTTCTTGGTCATAATA
>JAAYOY010000183.1 GCA_012520035.1 Bacillota bacterium | reverse complement strand
GCGACAAAGGGGACGGTTCTCACTGTCGCACTCTATAGCACCATGTCATAGCTCTTTATTGCATTAGAAGATCTTTATCACATTTGATTATCGCATTAGATATCGCATTAGAATAGAAGATAAAATAATGAGGTAAACTATCGAAGAATGGAAGGTTAAATATATTAACCGAATCCAATTAACAATCCAAATCAATATACTTATCAAATCCAAACAATAGAAAGGAGAAAAAAATGGGAGTTGCAAAGGTAATTGAATTAATCGGCGAATCAACTCAGGGCTGGGAGGATGCGGTCAGGGATGCGGTAAGTAGGGCCTCTGATACTGTAGAGGGAATTACAGGGGTCGAAGTATTAAATCTGACGGCAAATGTGTCTGACGGCGATGTTGTGGAATTCAAAGCCAATGTAAAGCTGGCTTTCGGTGTACGCCAGTAGTCGGCTTGCAAGGGAAGTGAGGACTATTAGTACCGCAAAAGAAACAGAGGATATCTTAATTGACAGAAATTGGATTAACAACTGGCAGCGGCTAAAACAACCCAAACCTCCAATAATAAAAAATATCATCTATGCTTTTATTTTTGGAGGTTTGATATGTATGTTCGGCCAGCTTATTTTAAATATTTATGTTTCCTTAGGCGTTCCTCAACAGGAAGCGGGAAACCCGACTGTAGCAACGGTTATTTTTATTGCAGCATCGCTCACTGCCGCAGGCGTTTTCGATAATATTGCACAGCTTGCAGGAGCGGGCATTGCAGTTCCTGTAACAGGGTTTGCCAATTCTGTAACTTCCATGGCTATGGAATTTAGAAGAGAAGGGTTAGTCACAGGAACAGGGTCCAAGATGTTCGCCCTGGCCGGCTCGATCATCGTTTTCGGCGTGGTGACCGCTTTTGTTGTGGGGTTGATATCGGCATTAATCTAAGGAAGCCGGCAAGGGGGGGAGCTGGTATTGCAAACTCTTACAGTTGAAAGGAAAATTGGAAAACAGAGTGTGCTTCTGGAAAAAGATATAATGTTGCTTTCTTCAGCAACGGTTGCAGGCCCCAAAGAAGGTTTGGGGCCTTTGTCGGCCGATTTTGATCGCATCTGCAGCGATAATATTATTAAAGAAAAAAGTTTTGAAAGAGCAGAGTGCCACATGCTGGAGGAGGCATGTTACCTGGCACTGGGAAAGGCAAAGCTTACTCCGGAGGATATAGATTTGTTTATCGCCGGAGATCTTCTCAACCAGGTGGTGACAGCTTCTTTTTGTGCCAGAAAGCTTGCTATACCTTTCCTGGGCATCTATGGTGCATGTTCAACCTTTGCGGAAGGGTTATCCCTGGGAGCAATGTTGATCGAGGGCGGTTTTGCCAAACATATACTTACCGGTACGTCCAGCCATAACTGCAGTGCGGAAAGACAGTACCGTTATCCAACGGAATATGGTTTCCAGAGGCCGGGTTACGCGCAGTGGACCGCAACAGGAGCAGGGGCGGTTGTTTTGGGGAGCGGGGGGGAAGGTCCCCGTGTGGAATCAATTACTACAGGCAAAGTAGTCGATACCGGTATCAAAGACCCTCTTGCCCTCGGCACGGCAATGGCGGGAGCAGCAGCGGATACAATTTACAACCATTTTAGAGATCTGGACAGAAATCCGTCTTACTACAACATAATCCTCACAGGTGATCTGGGCGGGGTTGGAAAAAAATTAAATGAAGATATCCTTGCGGCTAAGGGATATGATATTCAGGCCAATTATGCCGATTGCGGCGTTTTATTGTATTATCCACACCAGAAAGCCGGTCCCGGAGCCAGCGGGTGCGCCTCCTCGGCTCTGGTTTTTCTCGGCCATTTTTATCGTAAAATGATGGCAAAAGAACTCCGTAAAGTCCTGCTCGTAGCCACCGGAGCCCTTCACAGTCCCACCACGGTATTGCAGCAGGAAAGCATTCCCTGTATTGCTCATGCCGTTTCACTGGAAATCTAATCACGCTGAAGGGGTGTAATCATTGGGTAATTATTTAACGGCCTTTATAGTAGGCGGTGTTATTTGCATTATCGGACAGTTGTTATTTGACCTGACTCCATTAACCCCGGGTCATATTTTAACCGGCTTTACCATAGGAGGAGGTATCCTGGGAGGGCTCGGCCTCTATGACCGTCTGATTGATTTTGCCGGTGCAGGAGCGCTGCTGCCCATCTCCAGTTTCGGTAATTCCCTGGCAAAAGGCGCCATGTCGGAGGCTGCCCGTACCGGGGTAATTGGGGTGTTAACCGGTATGTTTGAACTTACCTCCACAGGAATAACAGCCGCAATTATTTTTGGTTTTATTATGGCGCTATGTTTTAAGCCAAAAGGATAGAAAGAGGAGAAATATTTTATGCCGGAAAAGACAGCAGATAAAACGATTATCTATCCTAAAATCGAGGACAATATCGATTATTTTCGCCGGGAATTAGGAATCGGCATTAGCTTTGACGTTATTTTAAGGGAGTTTAATATTGGCCGCAAAAAGGTAGCCTTTATCTTTCTCGACGGTTTTGCCAACGGAGAGGTAATTATCTATATCATGCAAACGCTCCTGGATGCAAAACAGGAAGACATTGTGCCCAATCCGCTGGAGAAAATAACAGCAAAACTGTTACCTTATGGAGAAATCACCCTGGTTGATAATCTGGAAGAAGCGGTCAATGAGGTTTTAGGCGGCCCGCTTGTATTTTTAATAGATGGCGAAAAAAAAATTATCATTTTGGATATACGGCAGTATCCTTCCAGGCAACCCGATGAGCCCGATATCGAAAAAATTACCCGCGGCTCGAGAGATGGTTTTGTAGAAACGCTGCTCTTTAACGTTGCCCTCATAAGAAGAAGATTGAGGGACCCGAAACTGAGGGTCGAGGCTATTACTATCGGCAGCAGGTCTTTATCGGATGTTGCGCTGTTATATATCGAAGATATCATAAATCCTGCCATCCTGGAAGAGATAAGAAGCAGGCTTTTAAAAATAGATGTTGATGGTTTGCCGATGGCGGAAAAAACAGTTGAAGAATTTATCACCGGTGATTTCTGGAATCCTTTTCCCGAGGTACGTTACACGGAAAGGCCGGATGTAGCCGCAGTGCATCTACTGGAGGGGCATGTGTGTATTATCGTAGATACATCCCCTTCCGTGATGATTGCCCCCGTTACATATTTTCATCATATTCAGCATGCGGAGGAATTCAGGCATAACCCCATTGTGGGGGTATATATCCGCTGGGTTCGCCTGCTGGGTATCTTTATTTCAATTTTTTTGGTTCCCCTCTGGCTTTTATTAGTAAATTACAGTGAGATGCTGCCGGAGGCTTTACAATTTATTGGTCCCAAAGAAAAGGTTGCCCTCCCCCTTTTTCTGCAATTTATTGTAGCAAATATCGGCCTTGATTTACTGAGAATGGCCAGCATTCATACTCCGTCTCCGCTTGCCACCGCCCTGGGTCTTGTCGGGGCGCTGTTAATCGGTGATATCGCTGTTACAGTAGGTTTTTTTGTACCCGAGGTATTGCTATATATAGGACTGGTAGCGATCGGCATTTTTTCGACCCCCAGCTGGGAGCTGGGTTTGGCAAACAGACTGGTGCAAATTCTGTTATTGTTATTAACGGGGTTTTTTCAAATCTATGGGTTTGTCGCCGGTTTATTGCTTGTGTTCCTCAGACTGGCTACCACCCGCTCATTTAACCTTCCCTATTTATGGCCTCTACTGCCGTTCAACGGCAAAGCTCTTTTTAATGTTTTATTTCGAAAACCGGTACCGGTTAAGGGGTTCAGGCCTTCCTTTTTACGGACACGTGATACCGACACTTCACCTCCGGGGGAGAAATAAGGCATTTATTACCGGAGAACAGTTCAAATTACCTGGCACAATCCAATAATTACCTGGAAATTGCCAATTATTAACTGGGAGTTACCAAATAATAACTGGTAATTGCTAAAATATTACTGGAAATACCCAGAAATTAACTGGTAATTTATCAATATATCGTGTAATTGCTTTCATTCTTCTCTAATGCATTTCAATAGAGCTGATAACGCCTTGCATTGGGCAAGATTTAATCTTACCTCTCGTTTAGCGGTTAATTGCGGCGGTGATTTATGATTCTCTCTGATATTTTTTCTTTTGTTATTATATGGTATAATCAATAGAAGTTTGGACAAGTTACCAGTTAACGAGCGTTTTTAAGTAAACATTTATTAAAATCAAAGGGTTATTATAATGACCAACCTTACCCCGCTAATCAATAGTTCCCTTTCCAAAGAGCTTCATGCGACAATTTATCTTCTGGGATATTTGGCTCAGAGGGAGTCATTTAAGGTCTTTGCAGTGGGAGGTTTTGTCAGGGATCTTCTCCTGGGTAAAGAAAACCGCGATCTGGATTTAGTTGTCGATCGCTCTGCTACAGAGTATGCAAAGCATGTAGCAAAAATATTGCCGGGGCGGCTCCAGTGCTTTGAGAGATTCGGTACAGCCAAATTGATTTTATCCAGGGGAATTATTTTTGATCTGGTAACCGCAAGGCAAGAATTTTATGCCGGCCCCGGTGCGCTGCCGGATATTGAACGCTCATCTTTGAAAAACGACCTTTACCGCAGGGACTTTACCATCAATACCATGGCCTGCGCCCTGAATCCTGAAAAGTTTGGACGCCTTTATGATTATTTTGGAGGACGGGAAGATCTGGAAAGAGGAATTATCAGAATCCTGTATAATCTGAGCTTTGTGGATGATCCCCTGCGCATTATCCGGGCTATTCGCTTTGAACAAAGGTTTGATTTTATAATTGAGGAAGATACGTATCTCATGCTGCGCAAAGCCATAGCGAATAGGATGCTTGAAAAGGTAAGCAAGGAACGCCTTTATAACGAAATCCGTTTAGTTTTCAAAGAACCTTCTCCTCTAAAGATCTTAATACGGCTGAATGAACTGCAGTTGTTCAAAGATATTTTCCCTCGCCTGGAATTTAATGGTCAACTCAAAGAAAGGCTGCTTCTATTGGAAAAGAGGATTGCAGAACCAGCGGAAAGCGGCCTTGAAGGAAATTGTAATTACTTTATTCTCTATCTTTCAGCCCTTTTTTACGATTTATCCGAACATGATACTGCTTATCTCTGCCATCTCATGCGCCTGAAAAGGAAGGAACGCCTTGCTTTGTTTGCTATTTTAAAGAAGGTTCCTGAAGCTATATCTAAAATTAAGCAAGCGTCTGTCAGCCCGGCGCAGCTTTATTTTCTCCTTCATGAATTGCCGAAAGAAGGACTTGCGCTAATGACGGTACTGGAAAGGGATCCGCATCTTTGTGAGCAGATCTCTTATTTTAAACAGGAACTGGCTTGCCGGCGGCCGTTAATAACCGGGAAAGATCTGTTGGAAAAGGGTTTAAAACCCGGGCCTGCCTTTAACAGGGTCTTAAAAAGCCTCTATGAAGCTGTCCTTGATGGGAAAGTTGCGGGGAAAGAAGAGGAATTAGCATTTGTCACCTTTCTTATAAAAAAAAATAAAATATGTGAAGAAGCCGGGGAAGGGGATAATTAATGTTTTCATTGCCTACAGATTTACTGGGACGTATACCCGCTTTGCTGATTGCAATAACCTTTCACGAATATGCCCATGGCAGGATGGCATACTACTGGGGTGATCCGACAGCCAAACTCCAGGGAAGACTGACTTTAAATCCTTTAGCCCACCTGGATCCTATTGGCCTGCTTATGCTGGTTATCGTCCGTTTTGGCTGGGCAAGGCCTGTTCCCATTAACCCTTTCAACTTCAAGGATCGCAGGAAAGGCCTGTTCTGGGTTTCTTTTGCCGGGCCGGGAATTAATTTGATCCTGGGTTTCCTGGCTACGTTTTTCTTAATTGTATTTAGAATAACCGCGCATAATATTTATGGAAGCAGCCTGTACAGCATATTGGACAGTATCCTGTTTAATCTGGTAATTTATAATGTTTTCCTGGCAATTTTTAATATGATACCGTTGCCGCCTCTTGACGGCTCTAAAATACTATCTACAATGCTGAAAGGGCGGAATCTGCAAACTTATTACCAAATTGAACCTTATGGGCCTTTGTTGCTTATTTTGCTCCTAATTTTTGGCGGGTTGGGAAGTATTTTGGGTCCTGTTGGATTTTTTATCATTAATCTTTATGAAACAGTTGTTTCTATTATAGTTAGTCCATTTCTTTAGTAAAGCAAAAGAAAGTTGAAAGGGTTGATCTGACTTGCAATCAAAAAAAGGGACAATCCTCAGCGGAATGAGGCCAACGGGGAAACTTCACCTGGGGAATTTATTTGGCGCTCTGGAAAATTGGGTTAAACTTCAGGATGAGTATCGCTGTTTTTTCTGTGTGGTGGACTGGCACGCTTTGACAACGGCCTATGAAGATACTGAGGATATCAGGGATAATGTTAAGGAAATGGTTATTGACTGGCTGAGCTGCGGAATAGATCCTGAAAAGTCGGTGATATTCAAGCAGTCCGATGTTAAAGAACATGCGGAGCTGCACCTGCTGCTTTCCATGATAACCCCCCTTTCCTGGCTGGAGCGGGTGCCGACTTACAAAGAACAGCTAAAGCAAATCGAGGGGCGCAACCTGGCGACCTACGGTTTTTTGGGCTATCCCCTTTTGCAGGCGGCGGATATTCTTCTTTACAAAGCAGATGCTGTTCCTGTCGGCGAGGATCAGGCACCCCACATCGAGTTTACCAGGGAGGTTGCCCGCAGGGCAAACTACCTGTATAAAAAACCCATTTTTCCGGAACCGGCTACTATTTTAAACGAATATAAAGTGGTTCCCGGTCTTGATAATCGGAAAATGAGCAAGAGTTATGATAACATCATCGAGATATCGATTCCGCCGGAAAAAATATCGGGGAAAGTGCGGATGATGGTAACCGATCCGGGCCGTATTCGAAAAAATGATCCGGGTAATCCGCAAATATGCAGTATTTATGCCTTTCACCGCATTTTTAACACTGCCGGTCTTTCCGGTATTGAAGAATCCTGCAGGGCAGGAGCGATTGGCTGTGTGGAATGTAAAAAGGACCTTTCCGGCTGGATGCAAAATTTCCTGGCACCGGTCTATGATAGGCGCAGGGAATTAGAAAATAACCCCCGGGTAATCGATGAAATTCTGGAAGAAGGAAGGGAAAAAGCCGTAAAGGTAGCCCGTAAAACAATGGAGGAGGTCCGCCAGGCAATGGGCGTGTAGGCGGAGCGTATAAAGCTTGCCCGCTAAGTGCCGTGCATTTGGGGGAATTCCTCCAGTCGGCACTCATCAAAGGGGAATCCCCGTTGTTTAAGCGTATTGTGCCCCGTTTAGTATAAATGGAGCAGATCAGCAAGGAGTTTACTATAGGCAGGTTTTTATAAATGGATCCGTCGGCAAGTTCGTACAGGGGGTTATGGAGGTATACGAATAACGCATGGAAACGTTACTCAAACAGGAACAAGTGGACCCTTATTACGTAAAGTTGTCCGCTTTCGAGGGTCCCTTTGATCTCCTCTTTCACCTTATAAATAAAGAAGAAGTGGATATCCGGGATATTTCTTTAAGTAAAATTACTGACCAGTATCTCGATTACCTGCATTCTTTACCCCAATTGAATACCGACAGGGCGGGAGATTTTTTAGTTATGGCCGCTTCCCTTTTATATTTAAAATCGCAAATCCTGTTGCCGCAGGCTCCTTCTTTTCTCCAGGGCAGGGAGGAGGAGGCCCTTTTTTTTGGATCAAAAGAAGAGCTTGTGCGGCACCTGCTGGAATATAATTTTTATAAGTCTGTTGCTGCGAAACTAAAAAACAGGGAAGAGGAGCAGAATAAAATTTTTTTACGTTCACCAGGGCCGCCGAAAATATTAATGGTTAACACGCAGTTAAATTTTTATGGTTATGATCTAGGAGTTCTACAACAGGCATTGTTAAACATCAGGGAGAGGAAGCACAAAAAAGAAGCGAAAAAAGAAGCGGAACGGGGAAAAATCAGGTTGCCGGATGGAATATCCTTTCTTAAAAAAGTCAGATATATTGCCTCCAGGTTAAAAGAATGTACCACCTGTTTCCTGGAAGATTTCCTTCTAAAATTTGAGAAACGTGAGATAATCTTAACATTTGCCGCCCTTTTGGAGCTGGCAAAACGAGGAAAGCTTTCTCTTCATCAGAAGGATAATTCCCATCGGATTCAGGTGTCTAAAAAAATGTAATCTACTATCAGACATAAACCACAGGTGTATTTCAAGCTGAAAACAGTGCTTTTCATCTTCGGATCCGGCTTGGCGGAGGTATATAATGCGCGGAAACGACGCAGGACAAAAAGTAACCACAACAGCGATCATAGAGGCTGCTCTTTTTTTAAGCCAGGAACCTTTACCCCTTGATAAACTGGGGCAGATTTGTGGAGTACCCCTTGCTGTAATCAAAGATTCGCTGCAAAAAATAAAGGCAGATCTGGCAAGAAATGAAAGAGGGCTTGTCCTATTGGAAACCTCGAAAGGTTTCCAATTGGGAACCAAACCGGAAACAGCGGCCTGTGTAGAAAAATTATTTACCGCAGACCAAATTAACACCCCTTTGAGTCAAGCAGCATTGGAAACGCTTGCAATTATCGCTGCAAAACAGCCTGTCACCAGATTGGAGATTGAGAATATCCGCGGTGTTAAAGCAGATGGAGTCATTGATAATCTGTTAAAAAGAGGGTTAATCAGAATAACTGGGCGCAAGGAAGGATTGGGGAGACCTCTTCTTTATGGAGTAACTGAAAAGTTCTTGCACTATTTCGGTATTAAAGATTCTAAAGAATTAGAGGAATTAATGAATCTGGATACTTAATACTTATTATCCTTAAATTGGAGAAACTAAAATAAGAAGACTTAACTAAAAAGCAGGTGTTCTTCATGTTAGCGGAAAAGTCTTTTTATTTTTTGTTTCTCCTTTTATTGTTGCTCTCCTTATTACTGGTTATTCTCCTGCTGCCTTTAAAGATACGCATATCAATAAATAATTTGCGGAAAACTAATACCGTATTCTTTGAACTGAACCTTTTTTTCTGGAGAAGGTTTAAACTTTTTTCATATCAAAGACACCTGCTTTCTTTAAAGGAGGAAGAAGAGGGCCTACTCCCGTTGCTGCTTTCATTTATGAAGAAAAAGCAGGGCCGGATAGAGCCACGCGAAAGAGGAATAAAAAAGCACTTATTAATCATCTACCGTTTAATAACTGCATTTGGTTGGGAAAGGATGGATCTGCATGTCAAGCTGGGAACCGGTGATCCATCCTGGACCGGGATAATAACAGGCTTTTTGAGTTTTTTGTCCGACATGCTGTCCTTATACATATCAAAAACAACAGGATCTCGCCGGAGGCCTGGAATATTTGTTTACCCTTCTTTTTTTCAAAAAGAGCTTGTTTTTACTTTTAATGCAGAATTTCGCTTTAACGGATTAAGGGTCATTTATTACTCAATAAGGCTCTTCCTGGAATTAGCAGTTGCCGTGTATCTTAAAAAAATATGGGGGTGTATAAAAAATGGCGGAACATCCTATTCAGGGTTTAATGATTACGGCGATGGAAAACTTAAGGGAGATGGTTGATGTTAATAAAATAGTCGGGGATGCTGTAGAGACCCCTGACGGCCATGTTATCATTCCGGTTTCCAGAGTTTCATTTGGATTTGTAGCAGGTGGAACAGAGTTTGATGTTCTGGAAGAGCAGCAAAAGGGAGCTGCTCAGAACCAGAGCCAGAACCAAAATCAGTCGGTTGGTTTTCCCTTTGGGGGGGGAAGTGGCGGCGGAGTCTCTATTCAGCCGATAGCCTTTTTGGTTGTAGGTACGGGTGAAGTGAGGCTTTTACCGGTTGACCGCAGCGCGGTTTTTGACAGGCTGATCGATCTTGCACCTCAGCTATTTCAACATCTTGAAGACTTAATTAAACCGGACAGGTCAAAAAGCAATATCACCAAACTATGAGATGATGAATTATTATCTTCAGAGCAGAATAAATATAGCTAGAGAAACTGATCGCTTCAAGTTTGCAGTTCTGCCGCATAGCAGTAATTTGTTGCTGCTGCGGTTGCAGTATGCAGTTTCTGCTGCGTATCGCTTCAGGGGGAAGAAATGACCAGAAGATTTATTATTATCTTTTTCTCTATTTGTTTGTTGTTTACATGTACATTATTATCCGCCGTACCCGGTGTAAAGACTGCCGCGGCCAAAACAGCACCACCGGAAATCTCTGCTGAAGCGGCGATTTTACTAGACTGGAACAGCGGAAGAATCCTCTATGCCAGAAATCCGCATTTACCCAAATATATGGCCAGTACAACAAAAATAATGACTGCGATTATCGCCCTGGAAAGGGGTAAGATGGACGAAGAGGTCATCACCAGCCCCAGGGCCGCTAATACCGGAGGTTCATCAATTTGGCTGGAAGAGGGAGAGAAAAAAACTCTTGAAGAACTGGTGTACGGGCTGATGTTGCGCTCCGGGAATGATGCTGCGGTGGCAATCAGCGAACATATCTCCGGAAGCGTGGAATCATTTGCCGAATTAATGACCAGGAGAGCGAGAGAACTGGGGGCAAAAAATACCTCTTTTCGCAATCCCCACGGCCTGCACGATCCTGAGCATTATACCACCGCTTATGACTTATCGGTCATTGCCGCGCATGCCATGGGGTTAAAAGAATTTCGTAATATTATTTCGACCCCCAGTAAAACTATTTCCTGGCCGGGACATCCCTGGTCCCGCTATCTCTATAACCAGAATAAATTATTTGATCTTTATGAGGGAGCTGAAGGCATAAAAACCGGATGGACTACCCCGGCAGGGCGTTGTTTTGTCGGATCGGCCGAAAGAAATGGCCGCAGGCTGATTTCCGTAGTCTTAAACGCCCCGCAGATGTGGGAGGATACTGTTGCTTTACTGGACTATGGCTACAATTACTTTACTAATAGAAACCTTGTAACAGATGGCCAATTTTTAAAATCGGTTGCGGTAGCAGATGGCATGCAGAAAAAAATAAAAGCCGTTGCCGGCGGAAACTATTATTATCCGATGCAGCCGTTGGAGGAAGCCAAGGTATCATACCGTTTTGTTTTAAATGAACCCTTAAAAGCTCCTTTAAAAAAAGGTGAAAGAATTGGAGAGCTGGAGGTTTATTTTGAGGATGAGCTGGCAGGTGTAGTTGATTTGCTGGCCGGCGACGAGGTTCAAAGATTAAGTCTTTGGAGCCGTATTAAAAGGTATTTCGGGAGGGGGGAATGATGTGGTAAATTTACTCTGGGCAGGAATGATTATCATCGCGATTGCAGTTGCCGGAATAAACGGAAAAATCGAGACAATTACACCAATTATTTTTAGTTCGGCAGAAAACGCGGTAAATATCTCTTTAAGCATGATCAGTATTATGGTCTTCTGGCTGGGTATTATGAAAATTATTGAAAAATCGGGTTTTATTCATCTGGTAATCTTTTTTTTAAAACCACTGGCCTACTGGTTATTTCCAGGCATTCCGCGCAATCACAAAGCCATGAACGCCATGTTGATGAATATGAGCGCCAACTTGCTTGGTATGGGAAATGCTGCCACGCCGTTCGGTATCAAGGCGATGGAGGAAATGCAACAGCTAAATCCCGACCGCGATACCGCTTCGGACAATATGTGTACTTTTTTAGCTATCAACACTGCCAGTCTTACCTTGATTCCTACTACAATTATTGCCATCAGGTCGGCTACAGGTGCGCAAAACCCCACGGACATTGTCGGGACTACGATCATAGCGAGCTTATGCTCCATAACGGTAGCCATCCTCGGCGACAGGTTCTTTCGTTTTTACAGCAAAAAGAAAGAGCAAGGTGTAATCTCCAATCATAAAAAATTCCATTAAAGTGACAGGTTGAAAGATGGATCTTTACGCGATTATTAATGTTATCTCTGTATGGATTGTACCCGGACTTATCCTTCTGGCACTAATATATGCATATTTTCGCGGGGTAAAAGTATTTGATACCTTTGTCGAAGGCGCAAAAGAAGGTTTTGGAATGTCCGTAAGGCTGATTCCCTTTCTGGTTGGGATGATGGTTGCTATTGGTTTGTTTAGAGGCAGCGGCGCCATGGAACTGCTCAGCAGTTTAATTGAACCGTTGCTGAGTCATCTGGGGATACCTTCCGATATCCTTCCCCTGGCTTTTATGAGACCTGCTTCCGGCAGCAGCTCCCTGGCTATCGCCACAGAAATAATGAATATCCACGGACCCGATTCGCTCCTTGGGCGCATGGCGGCTACCATGCAGGGGAGCACTGATACCACCTTATATGTTTTAACAGTATATTTCGGGGCGGTTGGTATAAAAAAAATACGTTATGCCCTGATTGTTGGTTTAATAGCCGACCTGGCGGGTATTCTGGCATCCGTCTTTATTTGCAATCTGGTTTTTGCCTGAAGTATATAATATAATAACGAATGGATAATTTATTCAGCCCCGGACGGTTATAGTTCTCATTAGTATTAAATAAAGTAACCTTTAAATGTATAGATTATAGATGTAGATACCTTAGATGCCGTCCGGTTTCAATACTTCAAATGCTTATCAGCATTAAAACTGTTTTTAAGAGGGACTCTGGGCATGAGCAATTTAATGAGGCTGCAAAAATTCCTGGCAGCCGGAGGTGTGGCTTCCCGGCGCGCTGCCGAAAAGTTGATCGAGAGTGGAAGGATAAAAGTCAACGGCAGGGTAGTAAAAAAAACGGGAACTAAAGTAGATGCCTTTCGTGATAAAATTGAAGTTGATAATTGTATTGTTACTTTAGCCGAAAAAAAAAGATACTACCTGCTGAATAAGCCCAGAGGATACCTGACGACGGTAAAAGATCCTTTTAGGAGGCCGACTGTGCTGGATTTGTTCCCTGAGGAACTGCAGAAGGGTCTCTTTCCCGTTGGCAGACTGGATCTAAATACTACGGGTCTGCTCCTGCTTACCAATGATGGCGAAATTGCCTTTCGGCTTACCCACCCGCGTTTTAAAATAAAAAAGAAATACCTTGCTAAGATTAAAGGTATTCCAACAGAAAGAGATCTGCAAATGTTTAAAAAGGGAATACTGCTGGAAGACGGGTACACATCACCCGCTGAAGCCGTAGTGCTCTCTGCAGATAATGGAAACGCGCAGCTGCTCATTACGCTTTATGAAGGTAAAAAAAGGCAGGTAAAACGCATGTGTAAAGCGCTGGGGTACCCTGTACTGTCACTGAAGAGAATTTCTCTGGCTTTTTTAAACCTCGGCGGACTAAGGCAGGGTGAATACAGGGAACTAACCCCTGCAGAGATCGAAAAACTTTTCGTTTTGACAGGTTTAAAAAAATAAACATATTATCCTTATTTTTTTTCTGGACTTGTTTCACAGGACAAGCAGTTTTACCGGAAGGAAATTGTTTCTTTTTCTCGAATAGATCCACGTAAAAGGGTTAAAATAGTATCAGGCAGGGTTGGAAAAAATAACTCATTTACCCGGCACTTTTTCGGGGGAGGGGTAGGAAATGTTGAGAACTGAAATTAATTCCAGGGATAGGGAGAAAGAAAATAATAACCTGCATGAAAACCATCCAAATTCGAAGTTAAAATTTAAGGTTAGATTTGATTATAAAGGAAAGCCTAAACCGGCCAGGTTTTTTTTCGGCGGTAAAAAAACTGAAAATGTCGCGCATGATTACAGGGAACAGCAGGTGCAACTCTGGCGGAATGTGCCTTTACAGGGAATAAATGTAGAAAATATGGATCTGGGTGAAATATATAGCGTATATGATGAGGAATCCAACGAGGAGATCGCCTATGCCCCCCTGGAATTGATAGTCAGCGCGGATTCACTGGAAGATCTGCTGCGCTTTATTATCAGAGAAGAATTCAGGCGCATCGAAATCCTGGAGCCGGCGAGTATTCTTCTCAACAACAGGGAAATAGAAAGGCTTCTTTTTAAAATTAACGAACATTTACAGCACAGGATAAGCTTTCTTCTCAGGGAAAACAACCGCTAAGCTGATGTTCCATCGCTAAAATAGCATAAAGCTCCCCTTTCTGCATAAAAATATGTAATAAGGGGGGCATTTTTATGGATTTTGATAAATGGTTACAACGCTTTGTTACAAAGGTAGAAAAAATAATTTTTCGCCTTGCCCTTGGACTGGTTGTTCTGCTTTTTCTAATTCAAACTTTGCTCATGGAAGATGATGCACGGCTATTTCTCAGCAAAACACACCAGTTTGAAGGAATACCTGTTATGGAAAATATCCAGGATGTAATCGGAAAAAAAATCGTAGAAGAAGAAACATCTCCGGTTACTGCCGAGGAAAAAGCAGAAGAAAAAGCTCTGGTATTAAGGCTTCTGCCCCCCGAAGGGGTTTCAATAGAACTTTTTCTATTAATTAACAACAAGATATATGCGCAATTTGGAGAAGCGGATATATATGTTACGGTAGAACCCGGTGATATACTGGAACTGGTTGGCGAAGTCCCGGGGAACACCCCCGCCACAGTCAAAATTGTGAAAGTTTATGGAGAACTGCGAGCCCCCAAAGAGGGCCTGGAGGTTAATTCCTTTGGAGAAAAAGAACTTTTAGCCTGGATCATACCTTAAAATTTAATGTTAGGGTTGTCAAAAAGAAGAGAATAGTATATTATTGCTATGGTGAGTTTTCTTTTTCTCTATGAGGTGGTAACAAGGTGCAGTATGTTGGGTGGAAGAACACTAAAGGGGCAGAAAGTTTTTTTGAGAGTGTATCTATATCATTTTTTGAAGAAACAAAAAAAACTTTAGATATAAATAAGGGAAAAATAACCGGATCATTTGTCGGTAGGTCTTTCTTTTTTGTCTAATCCTGGAAAAGGATGCCGAGATATCCGGTATATTTTTTTCAAAAAGAAAATTAGTTCTGTTTTTAATAGAGGTGGAAAAATGCAAATTGCAATTGATGGTCCTGCCGGCGCCGGAAAAACCAGCGTAGCAAGAGAAGTTGCCCGTCGAATGAACCTGAAATGCCTTGATACGGGAGCGATGTACCGTGCTATTACCTATAAGGCGTTGAAAGAAAAAATCGATGTAAATGACGGTAAAAAGCTTGGCGAACTTGTGCGGAAATGCAATATGGAAATTGAATATCATGAAGATAAGGGGACATCAATAATCCTGGACGGGGAAGATGTAACCGAAAAAATAAGGAGCTCCGAAGTAAATAAACACGTATCCCTGGTTGCCAAAACCCCGGAGGTAAGAAAGGAACTTGTACTTCTTCAAAAGAAAGTCGCTGAAAAAAGCGGGGGTATTGTCATGGAAGGCAGGGATATCGGAACAAAAGTCCTTCCAGGGGCGGATTATAAAATTTTTCTTTCTGCCGGTATAAAAGAACGTGCCAACAGACGCTGGCTGGAAAGAAATTTAAAGGAGAGCGGCGTTTTATTTGACGAAGTATTAGAGGAAATCGCTATGAGGGATCGCATCGATCAGGAAAGAGAAGAATCACCTCTAAGGGCTGCTCCCGAAGCTTATATAATTGATACGACTTCATATTCCCTGGAAGAGGTCATTGAAATTGTATTAAATTATATTCTTGACGGGCAAAAAACATGTAGAGAATCGTAATATGCTGATGAGGCTGCCATGCTTTATAAAATATTGAGATGGTTATTCACCGTTTATTTTAATATTTTTTACAAAGTTAAAGTGTATGGAGCGGATAATATTCCTTCCAGCGGTCCGTATATAATCTGCTCCAATCATACCAGCTGGTTTGACCCGCCTCTTGTGGGGTGTGTGTTTTCCAGGAACAGACTGTGTTTTATGGCTAAAGAAGAGCTTTTCAAGATCTTTATTCTTGGGTATATAATTACAAAACTCTATGCATTTCCGGTAAAAAGAAACACTGCAGATAGAGCAGCAATCCGGCGTGCGCTTCAAGTTCTGGAGGAAGGCGATATTCTTGCTCTTTTCCCCGAGGGAACGAGGATTAAGACAAAGGAACTGGGAAGCCCTCATCATGGAGCAGCACTCATTGCCTTGAAAAGCCATAAGCCGGTCATCCCTGTATTTATCAAATGGCCGTCGCGATTTTTTAAGCCCGTGAAGGTCGGTATAGGTTCTTTGATATATTTTAAAGAAGAGGGCAAACTAAAAAGTGAAGTATTAGAAAAAGTTAGCTTTAGAATCATGGAAGAAATAAATCTGCTTGCTGCTAATATGGGGGAGGTCTGATGATTGGAGGTCCTTCTGGCAGAACATGCGGGTTTTTGTAAAGGTGTCGAAAACGCATTTAAAATTGCCCTTCAGGAAGCCGGCAGCGGGAAAAAAGTTGTCACACTGGGCCCTTTGGTACACAATGATATCGTAACCCGCTTCTTGCGCGAAAAGGGTGTAGAGCGCGCCGACAGCCCGGATGAGTTTGAGAGCTGCACCGTAATAATTCGCACGCATGGTGTTGCGCCGGATATCCTTGAACGCCTTTTTCAGCGGGGCGATCTTGAAGTAATTGATGCCACCTGCCCGTTTGTTAAGCGGGTACAAATGCTTGCCCGCAATTATGAGCAAAAAGGTTTTGATATTTTAATCTATGGCAACCGTCAACATCCCGAAGTACAAGCTTTGCTCGGGTGGTCCCGGGAAAAAGCTAGGGTGATTGAGCCGGACGAAACCGGACCGGATATAAATAATTTAAACCTTTCTTCCAGGGCTTTATTTATTTCACAAACAACCCAGCAGGAAGCCGGGTTTCTAAAGGCAGCTGGAAAGTTGAAAAAAATATGCCCGGATCTTAAGGTTATCAATACAATCTGTAAAGCAACTGCGCAAAGGCAGGAAGCTGCTGCTAAACTGGCTTCAAGAGTAGACCTGATGCTTGTAGTAGGTGACGTTAAGAGTTCCAATACCTGCAAGCTGACAGAGGTCTGCCGTGAAATAACAAAAACTCACCAGGTTGCCGGAGCCCGGGACGTTTCGAGGGAGTGGCTGGTGGGGATCAAAAAAGTTGGGGTAACCGCAGGGGCTTCAACCCCATCCTGGACGACAAAGGAGGTCATGGTTATGTTGGAAGATGGCAACTTAGAAACCGGAACAGAAGAAACTTTTTCCGCTGAAGAGGCTAGAGTGTACCGGCCGGGTGATATTATCACAGGTAAGGTTGTGCTGGTGGAGGATGATCAGGTTCTGTTCGATATCGGTTACAAATCTGAGGCAGTTCTTCCCCGAAACGAAGTTTTTTTAGAGGGCGAAACCACACTGAAAGAAAAATACTCCGAGGGGGAAGAGATCGACCTGTTGGTATTAAAAATAGAACAACAGGATGAAAAAATAATCGTTTCTAAAAAGCGCTTAGACAGAGAAAGGCGCTGGAAAGAGCTTGAAGAAGCGGTGGAATCAGGATTAACTATGAAAGGTATTGTAAAAGAGGTAGTTCCTGCCGGCATAATAATTGATTTAGGCTGCGGAATAGAGGGCTTTATGCCCGGTTCTCTGGTAGATGTACGCTATATTCCCGATTTTCAGCAGTTCTTAGGGCAGGAATTTTCTTTTAACGTCATAGAATTAAACCGGGATAGGGACAAGGTAATCGTATCCAGAAAACAGATGCTGGAAAAAGAAATAGCAAAACAGAAGAAAGAAACAATAGAAAATTTAAAAGTAGGAGAAATCATCAACGGAACCGTTAAGAGATTGACCGACTTCGGGGCTTTTGTTGATGTAGGAGGCATTGACGGTTTAGTCCATATCTCTGAAGTTTCCTGGCAACGGGTAGGCCATCCCCAGGATGTCTTAAAGGTCGGAGAGCAGGTAGATGTTAAGGTGTTGGAGGTAATCCCGGAGAGAGAAAGGATCAGCCTCAGTATCCGGCAGGCTCAGCCGGATCCCTGGGTTACAGCCGGTCAGCAGTTCAGCGCCGGGGATATCATCAAGGGTAAGGTAACCAGGATTGTAAATTTTGGTGCTTTTATAGAGCTTATTCCCGGAGTTGAGGGCTTAGTGCATATCTCACAAATGGCTGATTTTCATGTCAAGCACCCTTCGGAAATTATCCAGGAAGGAGAAGAAATTGAAGCAAAAATCCTGGATATCAATATAGAAAATAAAAGAATCAGCTTAAGTATAAAGAAAGCACGGCCTGCTCCCAGGGATTACTCTGCACATTCCATGCAGGGAGAAAGTGAAAATCAAAATGTTACTCTCGGGGATGTTTTTGGAGATCTTTTTAACGGCCAGTCCGGCAATGCGGATGAGGCTGAAAAATAATGCCAGCCCGAAATCGAATTTATTTTTATTTTAGATTCAGTAAATCGGCCCCAAAAGGCCGGTTTTTTTTTGGCGAGGATAACCGCAGCGCATAAATTAATACAATTCAGGGTAAATCTATTTGAAGGATATAACGTTTTATCAGAAAAAAAGGGGCGACGGATAGTGAATTTTGGTGTTGTGTTTTTGCTTGTAATTGCCGTTATTGTATACTTTGGATTTGCACAGAGAGCGCTTGACAGGTTGCGTTTAAATGACCGCACAGCCCTGCTCTTTCTGGTGGCCATGATTGTTGGAACCTATTTACCGGATATACCTTTGGGCGGAAATGCCAGCATTAACCTGGGGGGCGGTGTAATACCGATTATCCTTGCGGTCTACCTCTGGAGTAAATGTGACAGGTCTGAGGTAAGCAGATCCATAGCTGCTGTAATAATTACTTCAGCTGTAGTATATGCAGCAATGAAGATTATGCCGCTGGAACCCACTTATAATTTCTTTTTAGATCCATTGTATATTATTGCATTAATATCCGGTTTGGTAGCTTACGCTTCGGGAAGAACAAGAAGGGGATCGTTTATCGCCGGTTCAATGGCCATAGTAATTAATGATCTGGCGGCGTTGATAGAAAATATGTTTGCCGGAGCCGCCTCCAACATTACCATCGGAGGCGCCGGTGTCTTTGATGCTGTGGTGATTTCCGGTTTCATTGCCCTTGGGCTGGCAGAATTAGTCGGCGAGACAGTTGAAAGGGTAAACCTCGAAACAGGAGGGGAAGAAAAAAAAGGAAACGATATTCATACCGGCGATGCGGCCGAAAATTCTAATCAAGAATTTAAACAAAAAGCTGATGAAGAAAATCAACCGGCTGAAGAGGATAACCATACTGAAGGATGAACCGTCTGAAGGATGAACCGTTAAAATTGCCGGCGCATTACAAACTCCGGTGAAAAAAAACAACTCCAATTACAGATTTTGTAGTTTTTCATCAATATTATTGGAATAAAATATTGAAATTTTTTTAGGCAGGTGTTGATAATGATACTGGTTAGAAAACAATTGTACCGGGAGATCTGCCTACTGGCAGCGTTTTTGATGGTAATGGTTATCTTTGTGCCATGCACGGAAGCTGCAGGGTTTCCTGATATTCTCGATGAACGTTCTTCAAAAGAGGGATTTTATTCTATGAGAGATCTGGAAACAGAGGAAATAATCATGAAAACTGCAAGGCTGATACATACAGACGATGAATATATTAACCAGGACAATATTCTGTACCGTGTTGAGCGTGTAGAAGGGAATACCGCCTGGGCACGCAATCTTGGAAAGATTACACTCTCCGATTTTAACCGGGAAGTTTTTTTAGGCAATATAGGCAATACCGATACATATTTTTTGGAGGGACAAAAAGAGCAAACCGGTGAGACGGTGCTGGGAATATATCATTCCCATGGTGCGGAGTCATATGTCCCTTCGGATGGAAGTGAAAGCATTCCGCAGGGCGGCGGAATTATCGATGTCGGGAACAACTTTGCGCATGCACTGGAGCAAAAGGGTTTTAAGGTCATACACTCAACTGAGACACATGTACCGCACGATGCCATGGCCTATCAAAGATCCAGGAGAACTGCCGAGGAACTCCTCAGATCCGGGGCCGCAGCTTTATTCGATGTTCACCGCGATGCTGTCCCTCCGGAGGAGTATATTGAAGTTGTCAACAATGAAGAAGAGGTTCAGATACAGCTTGTTGTCGGGCGCCAAAACCAGAATCTCGAAGCCAACAGGGATTTTGCCGAGAGTCTTAAAAAAATTACCGATGAAGAGTATCCTAACCTGATTAAAGGAATTTTTATGGCCAGAGGAAACTACAACCAGGATATGCTGCCCATGGCAATATTGCTGGAGGTAGGGGCGCATGAAAATACAAAAGAAGGGGCGGAAAATTCAGTTGCTCTTTTTGCTGATGCGGTAGGGGCCTATTTTGGAGCAGAAAGTGCAGAGGCAAGAGAAGGCCTGGGTATGGTTGCTTTGCGAAGCATTCTCTGGATAATTTTAATTGCCGCAGTTGCCCTGGGCGTATATATGCTTATTGGCACCGGTAGTACAGAAGAATTGCGTGCCAAACTGGCACATTTCTTTAAAAAGGAGTTCGCGGAATTTGGCAGAAAAGGAAACAGGGAAGGTGAGGGCAGCGAATAGTTCCGGGGAGTGCACACAGCGATGATAAATTCTTCTTATCTGCAGGCAGTATTAAACGGGGTAATTCTTGGGGTTCTAATTCGTTACTTCCTGCTCAAAAGAGATTACCGCCAGTATCCGAGTTATCCACATGGAGTAATCACCCACCTTTCCATGGCTTTTATTGCGGCTGTGATCGGGGCTATAGCGATACCTGCCTTAATGGAAGAGGAATACACTGCGGTTACTTTTCTGGCTTTGGCGGCAACCCAGTTCAGAGAAGTGCGGGCAATGGAAAGAATTATGCTGGAGGAGTTGGATAAAACAAATCTGGTCCCCAGGGGACCTGACTATATAGAAGGCATAGCCAGGGTTTTTGAAGCGAGAAATTATCTCGTGATGTTTGCAGCGTTATTAGTAGGCGGTGCAACTTACTGGGGTAATATTTTTTATGGTCTGGTGGCCGGTTTTTTTGCTTATTTGGTTTCACAAAAACTGATGGGAGGAAAAGTATTAGGCGACATTGCCCGTGTGAGAGAAGGAAGGGTATCTTTTGAAGGGCCCAACCTTTTTGTAGAAGATATACACTTAATGAACCTGGGGATGGAGAAAGTGAGGAAGGAATACCTGGAAAGAGCGCTGGGCGTAGTCATTGAGCCGTATAACGATGATGGCCGGGCAACACTGGCAAATAATGGCCAACGTATTGCAATCGCCCACGATGCCGCCGCTTTAATGGGAATTTACAAAGATGTAGATACTCCGGAATTCACTCCAATAGTGCGGAGGGATCTTGATACCGGAAGGCTGGCGCTGATTTTCGTTCCGTTAGAAAAAGACATCGAGTATCTTTTGGAAGCGGTAAAAAGAGTCCCTGTACTGGAAAGCGCCGTAAGCACGCCTCTAAAAAGCTACCTGGGCAGGAAAGCTGCAGATTAAAAGGGGGACTATCAAGTTTGGAGCTTGAAAAATATATAGTTGCGATTGTTACTCTGGATGCGGGGAAAGTAGGCGGGTGTGGCGCGCCCATTTTTTATGCTTCAACTAAAGAAGAACAGGACAAGGTGGCTACCTACCTCTCGCGAGTCATGGAGGGCATTGTCCATGACCTTGAAAATGGAACTTATGTAATCGTCAAACACTAGGGGGACTTATGATTATTATTTACCACTGCTACGGGGGCACACATTCTTCTGTAATGGCGGCTTCCCTTCATCTTGAACTTTTACCCGGGGACAGGAAACCGGCAGGTAAAGAACTCCTGGCGCTTCCTTATTTTGACCGGCAGAGCAGTGCAGACTTTGGAAAGATATTTTATATGGGTCAAGATGAAAAAGGCCATGAAATATTTATTATGGGCTGTAAAAACGCCGGTTATATTGTAGAACGGGCGCTAATAAATTTCTGCAAAATTAAGGGGATTAATCCGGACGAAATAATGATAGTGGACACAGTTCCCTGTCTCAATATCTTGATGAGGGTGGGAGGCTTTATTTCCAGGAGCCTGCACCTGGAAACTGTGGGCAGGCTTTTTTTAATTCCCGGCTGCAGAATAGCCTTTAATAAAATTGTAAAGGTCGTGAACCGGGTAAAAAACAAGAAAGTAAGTGCCTTGACAGAAAGGAATGTTAATAGGATAATGAGTTAAGATTTTATCAAGATTTCACTTGGTGAACTGCGGCAATGCTTAAAGACAGGGGATTCATAATTAACGGTATAAAAAAAGGAACACCGGCCGACAGGACGGGCATTGAGACAGGTGATAGTCTTCTTAAGATTAACGGCCTGCCTTTTTATGATCTGCTTGATTATTATTATCTTTGCGCAGAACGGGAGTTAACATTAACCATACGTAAAAAAGTAGGTATCCACCGGGAATACCGCGTTATAAAAGAATACGACGAAGACCTGGGCCTGGAATTTATTTCGCCTACCATCGGGCCGGTCAGGTACTGCCGGAACCACTGCGTGTTTTGCTTTATTGACCAGCAGCCTCCCGTATTAAGGCCTTCATTATTCGAAAAAGATGATGATTACCGCCTTTCTTTTTTTCACGGCAATTATATTACTTTGACGAATACGGGAGACCTGGATTTAAAGAGGATTATCCGCAGAGGCCTATCCCCATTATATATTTCCATACATTCTACCGATCCCGCTATCCGACGTAAGATGATGGGGAACCGTTTTGCCGGGCGGATTCTGGAACAACTGTCCCGTTTGGCTTCTGCGGGGATAGTGATGCACGGGCAGATAGTAGTATGCCCCGGTCTCAACGATGGTGTACACCTGCAGAAGACTGTCAGGGATCTTTCAAAACTGCATCCTGCTCTAAGGACAGTAGCCCTTGTCCCGGTCGGTTTAACCAGATACAGGCAAGGTCTCCCCGCGCTTAAAGGTATTACACCAGCGGATGCAGCCGATATAGTAAAGTATTATTCAGGGCTGCAGGCAGAATTTAAGAAGAACCTGGGGACCCCGTTCGTATACCTTGCTGATGAATTTTACCTTCTTTCCGGTTTCCCCATACCTTCCGATGAACATTACGGGAATTACGAGCAGGTAGAAAACGGGGTGGGGCTGGGGAGGCTGTTTTTAAATGAACTCGAGCAGTGGAGAAAAACTCCTGCGCCATCCCTGCCCGGGGAAATACAAATCTCTCTTGTTACAGCTCAATCCGGCAGCCCGTTTTTAAAATTATTTCTGGCCGAGTTAGAAAAAATAAGGGGTATCAAGGCAAACCTGCATGTCCTCACCAACGAATTCTGGGGAGGAAATGTTACGGTCACGGGATTGTTAACGGGGAGCGACCTGCTTTCAGGCCTTGCCCAAAAGGAGCTGGGCCAGGTTGTCTTTATTCCCGCTGTTATGCTTAGGGAAGGAACAGATCTCTTCCTGGATGACATTTCCTTAAGGGAACTCGCAAGCAAATTAGAAGTTCAGATAGTACCCGTAAACCACCTGTCGGAGATCAGGAGCTATTTGATTGGCCACCCCCAAAGAGCATAAAAACGCTTAAGTACATTACATGCAACCTGAAGCGATAATTTTTTGCATGTTTGCTTTCGTGCATTATCCTTTTTCATTAAGGTTATCCAAGCAATTATTAAGGAGAGGTTTATATTGGCTGTGGTTCCGCTTGTTGCTATCGTGGGCCGTCCAAATGTTGGAAAATCTACCCTTTTTAACCGCATTACCGGTGGAAGAAGGGCTATTGAAGAAAAAAAAGCCGGTGTTACCAGGGACCGACTGTATGGAAAGGCAAACTGGTTGGATAGGGAATTTTTGGTAGTCGATACGGGAGGCCTCACTCTTTCTGATAACGAAGAAATAGAAACGCTGGTTCATAAGCAAGTTCTACTTGCCCTGGAAGAGGCTACAGTGATCGTATTTCTTGTGGATGGAAGACAGGGCCTAACCCCCCTCGATGAGGAAATTGCGGATATGCTTCGCAGGCAGCGGAAACCTGTGCTGCTGGTGGTAAACAAGATCGAATCCGCCTTAGAGAACACAGCAGATTTTTATCAGCTTGGCCTGGACGATCCCCTGCCTGTTTCCGCAGCTCATGGATTGAATATCGGCGATCTACTGGATAAAATTATCTCCTTTTTTCCCGCATGCAGGGCGGAGTGCGGCAGTTTGGAAATAGATGATGCTATACGGGTAGCCGTGGTTGGACGCCCTAATGTCGGCAAATCATCCTTTATTAATGCCCTGGTCGGCGAAGAGAGGGTTATCGTGTCCGATGAACCGGGGACGACCAGGGACGCAATTGATACCCTGGTGGAATGGGACGGAAAAAAATACATATTTGTAGACACTGCCGGTATTCGTAAAAAAAGCAAAGTATTTGAAAATGTTGAGTACTACAGTGTTTTGCGCGCCCTGAAAGCAATAGAAAACGCTGATCTGGTTTTACTGCTGCTGGAGGCCACCGAAGGGGTAACCGAGCAGGATAAAAAAATTGCCGGTTATGTCCTGGAGAGCAACAAAGCCCTGATTATTGCTTTAAATAAATGGGACCTGGTAAAAGAACAGCGCAGAGAGGGCCTCGTTAATGAGCTGATTGATGATGTTAAAGAACAATTAAAATTTGTATCCTTTGCCCCAATTATCTTTACCTCTGTGTATGAACCCCGCCGTTTAAAAAGAATGTTCAACCTCTTCGAGGAAGTGCATGAAAATTACAAAATGCGCATCTCCACCTCTGTATTGAACAACCTCCTGGCGGAAGCACAGGGAGTGAATCCGTTACCAACCTCCGGCGGAAAGAAAGGTCGCATATATTACTGGACACAATCTGCGACCAGGCCTCCAACCTTTGTTCTCTTTGTGAATAATTCTTCCCTGATACACTTTTCTTATTTGAGATATCTGGAAAACCGTTTAAGAGAAGCCTTTAATTTTAAAGGTACACCTTTAAGATTGCTGGTAAAATCTCGTAAAAGGAAAGGAGGAAAATAGGAATGTCCGTACTGCTGATCATTCTTTCTTATTTATTAGGCTCTGTTTCTTTCGGCTACTTATTTGCTAAAACGCTAAAAGGAGTGGATATCAGAAAAATTGGCAGCGGGAACGCCGGGGCAACAAATATCTCCAGATTAATGGGATTTAAATATGCAATCATCGTCTTAATCCTTGATGCGTTTAAAGGTTTACTGGCAATTCTCATATCGTCTTATCTGGCAACCGAAACTTGGGTTATACTGCTCTGCGGCCTGGCAGTAATAATTGGTCACAACTGGCCTATATTTCTTGCTTTCAAAGGAGGCAGGGGAGCAGCAACAACGCTGGGAGTATTCCTGGGTCTGGCGCCTGTTCCAACACTGGTAGTATTTGGTCTTTTTATCGCTATTATTCTAATCAGCCGTTACGTATCGCTTGGCACTATAGTCGCAGCTTTATTAATCCCTCTTACCATGTATTTTTTAAGGTATCCCCTGAATTACTTTATTTTTGGGTTGTCTGTCTGTTTCATTCTTTTATGGAGACATTATCCGAATATAAAAAGGCTGCTGCAGGGCAAGGAATCAAAACTGGGGGATAAAGTAAAAATCCCTTAAAAGGAAGGTAGTATCGGATATGAATATAGGACTAATCGGAGCAGGAAGCTGGGGAACAGCACTGGCAATACTGCTGGGTTCAAAAGGTTTTCAAGTAACTCTTTGGATACGAAGAAAAAATTTACTGGAAAAATTGTCCAAAACACGGGAAAACAGCGATTATTTACCCGGTGTTTATTTACCTGAGAATATAAAGCTTACCAATAATCTTGAAGAGGCAGTTCGGGAAAAAAATCTGCTGGTTATCGCCGTTCCTTCACATGCGGTTGAGGAGCTGATAAATAAGATAAGAGGCTTTATCGGGGAGGGTACAATCATAGTCAACGCTGCCAAGGGGCTGGCGGAAGGTTCACTAAAGCGCCTTTCACAGGTGATAGCCGAAGGGCTTCCAGACGATTTATCCTGTAAAGTTGCAGTTTTATCAGGTCCCAATCATGCTGAAGAAGTATGCCGGTTTATTCCTACTGCGACAGTAGTAGCTGCTGAAGATGAGAATATAGCTAAAACTGTCCAGGATATCTTTATGTCTTCCTTTTTCAGGGTTTATACCAATACGGATATTATAGGGGTTGAACTGGGCGGCGCTTTAAAAAATGTAATCGCTATAGGAGCCGGCGCCTGTGAAGGTATGAACTTTGGTGATAACACCAAGGCAGCGCTCATAACACGGGGAATAGCGGAGATAACCCGCCTTGGGATGGCCATGGGGGCAAAACGTGGAACTTTCAGCGGGCTAACAGGAATAGGAGACCTCATTGTAACGTGTACAAGCCCCCATAGCAGGAACCGTTATGTTGGGATGATGCTCGGTAAGGGAAAATCTATCGAAGAGATAATATCTTCTATGAAAATGATTGCAGAAGGCATCAAAACAACAAAAGCAGCATACCTGCTGGCGCAAAGGCTCGGGATCGAGATGCCGATTACTGATGAAGTATACCGGGTTTTATTTCTGGGCGTTAAGCCCCAAGATGCAGTGGAAAGCTTGATGAAAAGGGATAAAACACGGGAAATTGAGGAAATGGCCTTTGATTAGGTATTAACAACCGGGTATCACGGTCAGAAACCGGTCAGGGACAGAAATATAACCCAGCATCATCATTCACGTCATCATAGCTTCACCTTTAACATAAGTAAAACGCTTGTGGCATTTTATTTCTTTTTAAGGCTGTCTTTTTACAAGATAGCTTTTTTCTTTATTTTAGGTAATATTGTCCTTTTATCTTCATATAAATATAACGTTAAAACATTTTTAGTTATAACATGCCTGAAAACCAAAAGGAGGGGAGAAATTGTGAAGTTCGACCTTTTTCAGGATATTGTTGAGCGGACGGGAGGGGATATTTATTTAGGAGTTGCAGGTCCTGTAAGGACGGGTAAATCAACCTTTATTAAAAAATTTATGGAAATACTCGTTCTCCCCAATATTGATAACCCCCATGTGCTGGAAAGGACAAAGGATGAGTTGCCACAGGGTAGTGCCGGAAGGACAATTATGACTACAGAGCCGAAATTTATTCCCGATGATGCTATAGAAATAAATGTGGCAGATAATATCTCAATGCGCGTTAGACTGGTAGATTGTGTGGGATATACGGTTGAAGGGGCATTGGGTTATGATGACCAGGGGAATCAAAGGATGGTGTCCACTCCCTGGTTTGATGATCCTATTCCTTTTGAAGCAGCTGCGGAGACGGGAACGCGCAAGGTAATCCAGGAGCACTCCACTATCGGGATTGTCGTGACTACAGATGGCACAATTACGGATATTCCCCGCGAAAGCTATGTAGATGCGGAAAAAAGGGTAATTGAGGAGCTGAAGGATATCGGGAAACCCTTTGTTGTCATCCTTAATTCAGTAAATCCCTTATCGCAGACTGCACTGCGGCTTAAAGACGAGCTGGCACAGAAATATGAGGTGCCGGTAGTCTCCTTAAATTGCCTGGAGTTGAAGGAAAGCGATATCAACTTGCTATTTAAAGAAGTTCTCTACGAATTCCCTGTTCAGGAGATCAGCATAAATTTACCCTCATGGGTAGAGGTGCTGGAGCCGTCCCACTGGGCTGTAGCAGAATATACAAAAGCTATACGCGAACATATCCTCAGCGCAGAGCGCCTGCAGGATATCGAAAATTCTATAGCGGAGATGAAGAATAACGAACTAGTGGAAGATGTAATAATCAGGAATATAGAGCTGGGTACCGGCTGCGCATTTATTGAAATTACCGCCCCGCAAAGCCTGTATGACAAAATATTATCGGACATTTGCGGAGTTGAAATCGAAGATGAAGCAGATCTTCTAAAAGTATTAAAGGAATATTCGTATGCCAGTAAAGAATATTCCAAACTGGCACAAGCACTTGAAGAAGTAAAAGAAAAAGGTTATGGTATCGTACCGCCCTTCCTGGAGGAGATTACCCTTGAAGAACCGGAAATTATCCGGCAGGGGAGCCGTTTTGGGGTCCGGCTTCAGGCAAGCGCTCCCTCATTACACATGGTCCGCGTGGATATTAAGTCAGAATTTACGCCAATTGTGGGCACTGAAAAGCAAAGCGAAGAACTGGTTAATTACCTGATGGAAGAGTTCGCCGAAAACCCCGAAAAACTTTGGGAATCCAATATCTTTGGAAAATCACTTTATGAACTGGTTAAAGACGGTATTTCCGCTAAACTGAGCAATATGCCGCTAAATGCCCAGCAAAAACTCCAGCAAACCCTTGAAAAAGTAATCAATGAGGGCAGCGGAGGTTTAATAGTGATCATTTTATAAAGCCTGGCTAAATAATGAAGCAACTGTAGGCAAATATTTGCAAAAGGAGAAGAAGCATTTCTTAAAAAAGGAGTGCTTCTTTGTTCTCACTTTTTTCCTCAACAGTCATCTTTTTCCGCACGCGGGTAACTTCCCAGTACTTTTAAAAATACCGCCTGTTTTTCTGCTTCCAGTAAAGCCCGGGCTACTGTATCATCTTTCCGGTGCCCTGCAAAATCCAGGAAAAAGATATATTTTCCTAACTCACCCTTGATGGGGCGGGATTCAATCTTGGTCAGGTTAAGACTGTAACGGGCAAAAATGCCCAGTATTGAGTAAAGGGTTCCCGGCTTGTCGTCCAGCCCGACCAATAAAGACGTTTTATCTTTTCCTGTAGGAGGCGCGTCGTCCAGGGCAAGTAGAAGAAAACGGGTGATGTTGGATGATTCATCCTGGATGTTGCCCTGGAGTATTTCAAGGCCGTACAGTTCTGCTGCACGTAAAGAAGCTATCGCAGCTTTTCCGTCATTCTGCGACGCCACAGCGGCAGCCTCGGCTGTGCTTGAGCTGTTGATCCGCGGCCTTCCGGGATAAAATTTATCCAGGTATAAGCGGCACTGGGCCAGGGCTTGAGGATGGGAACAGATTTCCCGGATATGGGAGGGTTTTTGACCCGGGCGTGCCAGGAGAAATTGCCTTACCCGGAAAAGCAGCTCGCCTTGTATTTTCACCCGGGAATTGGAAAGAAGATCATGGGTAAGGCTGACCGATCCCTCCAGCGAGTTTTCTACAGGTACTACCCCGTACTCTATTTCTTTGCGCATAACAGCGCTGAACACCTGATCCAGAGCAGGGAAGGATTTAAGCAATAAATCCTTATCCCCGGCATATTTTATGGATACTTCTTCTGTAAACGTTCCCGGGGGGCCCAGGTAACCAAGTATTTTGCCCATGTTAGCATCATCTCCTGTAGTAACCTTTTTGTGATATTTATTTAGATTACACTGCCGGCTAGTATATATGCCCGGCAAGTATAACCGGCGCCGGATCAATCAACCGGTCAGATTGCCTTAACAAAATTCTTTGCCGAAAGATTATCTGTATTAAGCGTACGTTCACATGCCCTGGTGAAATCTGCCAGGTCATTCATTAATAATTGAAATTCCCTGGGGTTTAATGATTGATTCCCATCGCAGAAAGCCTCTTCCGGGTGCGGATGAACTTCAATTAAGAGACCATCGGCTCCGGAAGCGATCGCCGCCCTGGAAAGTGCCGGTACAAGCCTGCTGTCCCCGCTGCTGTGGCTGGGATCCACAATTACAGGCAGATGACTCAAATTCTTCACAAGCGGAACGGCGCTGATATCCAAAGTGTTGCGGGTGTATGTTTCAAATGTGCGTATCCCTCTTTCACAAAGAATTACGTTAAAATTCCCTTCTGCCAGGATGTATTCCGCAGACATAAGCCATTCCTCGATAGTAGCCGAAAAGCCTCTTTTTAATAATACCGGCTTCTGCTGTTTCCCCAGCTTGCGCAACAGGGAATAGTTTTGCATATTGCGGGCGCCTACCTGCAAAATATCAGCGTAACAGGCAACCAGTTCCACGTCCTGGGGACTGATTACCTCGGTAACAATCTTAAGCCCAGTTCTTTTCCCGGCTTCCGCCAGGATTTTTAGCCCTTTTTCTTCCAGGCCCTGGAAGCTGTAGGGGGATGTCCTGGGCTTAAATGCTCCGCCGCGCAGGACCCGTGCACCTGCGCGGGCAACCTGCTCTGCAATAGTAAAAAGCATTTTTTCGCTTTCTACGGCACAGGGTCCGGCCATTACAATTACCTCTTTGCCGCCTATGCTTACCCCATCCTGAAGGTCCAGCATGCTTTTTTCCTTTTTAATTTCTCTGCTGGCAAGTTTGTAGGGAACCGTAACATCTATAACCCTTTCAATCTCCGGGAGCAGGGCAAGGTCCTGCAGGCATTCCGACCTGTTTCCACCTGTTACGCTGATAATGACCCCTTCGCTGCTTCTGATGGTCACAGAACGGCAGCCCATTTGCTCCAGTTGCTTTTCAACCCTGTTTACTGCCGTTTTATCCGCTTCGCGTTTCATCATTAAGATCAATATTATCACTCCCTGAAATTTTTAGGTAAAATAAAAAGTTTACACGATCGCAGGGGCGAAAGTGTAAACTTATAAAAAAAACTTTCTGCCCTGAGGGACAGAAAGTCGTTTCCGCGGTACCACCCTGGTTGGCCAAAATAAGCCCACTCTGTCAGGAGCGGGATTCCGTTTAAAGAATCCGATTCCTGTTTCGCTTTTAACGGTTGAAAAAACCGGCACAGCCTACTTACCCGGTAACCTTTAATAAAATGGGTTTCAGCCTGCAGCTCCAGAGGGAACTTCAACCGGGTGTTTAGCCAGCAGGACTTTCAGCCACGGCCCCGCCTCTCTGTAGCTTACATTACCAGTTTACTTTCCTCTTTCATTACCATTACTATTTTAATATTTTTTCATATCTTAGCATAAGTAACCAGCCGGTGTCAACTAAATTTTTTTGTTTCTCCGGAGAAAAATCCCGAAATAATCCTTGACATTAAATCTAATAATGGATAAAATGTTGGACAACATAAGTAACACGAAAAAACTGATGACGGGGATAAGTAAGCATTCTGATCGACTGCAGAGAGCCGGGGGAAGGTGTGACCCGGTGTCGTAAGTTGCCGAAATACACCCCTGAAAAGCAAACCGAAAACCAGCCAGCGACTATTCATTCCGGTGAGTAGGCTTTGACGGAGACTCCCGCCGTTAAAAGGGAGGGGGTATAAGGCCGGGTTTCTTACGGTCCGTACCCTTTAAGAGGGAGGCTTCTATTCTAGTTTAGCCTAACCAGGGTGGTACCGCGTGAAGTTATACTTCCGTCCCTATGGGGCGGAAGTTTTTATTTTGCGGTGAATAATGGTTTGCTATTTGCCTAAAAGGTTTTTGATAAGCTGCTTATGTTGCAATGATAAAAGAATAAATGGAAAAGGGGAAGATGCTCATGATTATTGTTATGAATTTAGGCGCAGATGAAGAAAACATCCTGGAGGTAGAGGAAAAAGTAAAAGAATTTGGATATAGCGTTCACCGTTCCACCGGAGAAAAACGCACCATCTTAGGGGCCATAGGTTTACCCAGAGAAGATGTTAAAGAGCTATTGGAGGGAATACCCTCTGTAGAAAAAGTGGTGCTTGTTTCCCCACCTTATATGCTTGTTAGCCGGGAGTTTAAAAGGGAAAAGACTGTTTTCAAGGTAGGAGATGTAGAAATCGGCGGTGAAAAAATCGTCCTTATTGCCGGCCCGTGTGCAGTAGAGGGGGAATCTTATCTTCAAGCGGCTGAATTGGTTAAAAATGCAGGAGCGGATATTTTAAGAGGAGGGGCATATAAGCCTCGCTCATCGCCTTACAGCTTTCAGGGTCTTGAAGAAGAGGGGTTAAAAATAATGGTTGAAGCCAGGAAGTTAACAGGGCTTCCCTTGATCACCGAAGTGCTGGATCAACACTCCATAGATACCGTTGCCGAATGCGCTGACATCATTCAGGTTGGCGCGCGCAATATGCAAAATTTTAAGCTGCTGAAAGAATTGGGACAGCTGAATAAACCTGTCCTGCTTAAAAGAGGAATGTCGGCCACAATTGAAGAATGGTTAATGGCAGCGGAGTACCTTCTCTTAAGCGGGAATGAACGCGTTATTCTCTGTGAAAGAGGGATACGCACATTTGAAACATACACCCGCAACACCCTTGATATCAGCGCTGTACCCATAGCAAAAGAACTGAGCCACCTGCCTGTTTTTGTTGATCCCAGCCATGGAACGGGGAAATGGAAATGGGTTCCATCCATGTGCCTGGCTGCAATTGCTGCCGGAGCTGATGGGCTGCTGGTAGAGGTGCATCCCTCTCCCGAAGAGGCCCTTTGCGACGGTTCCCAGTCGCTGATTCCACAAAGATTTGCGCAGATGCTGGAACCGCTGAGAGGGGTGGCGCAGAGCGTTGGCCGGACCTTGTAAGCCGTTGTTTGAAAAATGCTGTATTCTGGGGCTGGGTCTTATCGGAGGGTCTATGGGATTGGCTCTGGGGAAATACCATGTGGTAGAGGAACGCTGGGGATATGATATAGATATTCACGCTATGCAAAAAGCGGTGGAAAAGGGTGCTGTGGATAAAACCGCCGGGTTGCGGAGGGTTTTAAAGGATGCCGAACTGGTAATCATCTCCACGCCGGTTAAGCAAACAATTAAAATCCTGAAGGTTATCGCCCCGTTTCTTCAACAGGGCGTGCTGGTTACCGACGTTGGAAGCACCAAAAAAATGATTGTTGATGCAATGGGAAAGATTCTGCCGCAAGGAGTAACCGGCATTGGCGGCCACCCAATGTCCGGTTCGGAACAGTCCGGTATCGCAGTGGCAGATGCTGCTCTGCTGGAAAATTCCGTTTACCTGTTAACTCCTGCGCGGGGGACATCACAGGAGGCGCTGGATAAGCTGCAGGAGGCCATCCGAACAATCAAAGCGCTCCCATTTGTCGTAGATCCGCAGGAACACGACAGGCTCGTAGCCCTGACCAGCCACCTTCCGCACCTGGTTGCAGTTACTTTGGTCAACGCTTTGAAAAATAGCGGCTTTAAGCAGGAGCAACTCCCTGCTTTTACCGGAAACGGTTTTAAAGATACAACCCGCATTGCCATGGGCGAACCGTCTATGTGGTCCGATATCTTTTCCACAAATAAAGATAATTTAAGTAATGCTCTTAATCTTTTTTTGGAAGAGTTAAATGAACTATATGGCCATATACAAAAAGAAAATGAAATAGAGGTTGCAAAAAAGCTTACCCAAGGGAGATTGTGGAGACGCTCCTTTTATTGATATAATATGCTGTAAAAAGGAGGGAAGGCAGGAAATTGGCAATAGATTTTGCATAACAGGTTGATACTTCCTGCCATCATAAAGATGCGATATTTATCCGCAGGTGAATCTCACGGCCCGGCGCTGGTGGGTATTATTGAAGGGCTGCCGGCAGGCCTGGAAATCGAAGAAGATTACATCAACCAGCAACTCTCCAGACGTCAGGGCGGCTACGGCAGGGGAGGGCGTATGGCTATAGAAAAGGATCGCCTGAAAATACTGTCCGGTGTGCGTTTCGGGAAAACAACGGCCGCCCCCCTTACGCTGGAAATTGAGAACAAAGATTGGGCAAACTGGCAGAAGATAATGTCAGTAAAGCCGCAGGACAAGACATCCGAAAAAAGAATCAGCAGCCCGCGCCCGGGACACGCCGATCTGGCCGGCGGGATGAAATACTTACACCGCGATCTGCGCGATGTTCTGGAGCGCGCCAGCGCCAGGGAAACGGCCATGCGCGTGGCTGTCGGCAGTATAGCCTCTCTATTGCTGAAGCATTTTCACATTGAAAGTGCCGGATATGTTATCGCCGTAGGTGATATTGCGATTTCTACAATAAACCGAAACTTAAAAGCAAGAGAAATTAAAGAAAAAACGGCCGGCTCCCTTCTTTACTGCACTGATGCTGAAGCGGAAAAACTTATGCTGGAGAAGATTGACCGCGCTATAAAGTCGGGGGATACTTTAGGAGGGGTTTTTGAGATCGTGGTGGACGGCATCCCTCCCGGCCTGGGCAGCCATGTTCACTGGGACAGGCGTCTGGATGGGCGTCTTGCCGGAGCTTTAATGAGTATCCCCGGTATTAAAGGCGTTGAAATAGGGCTTGGTTTTCGCGCTGCCGAAAGCAGCGGTTCGTTGATACACGATACTTTTTTATGGGATGAGCAGAAGAAAATCTCGAGGTCGTCCAACCATGCCGGGGGGCTTGAGGGGGGGATAACCAACGGCGAACCCCTCATTTTAAGGGCTGCCATGAAACCTATTCCGACCCTGAGAAAGGCTTTGCCCAGCATAGATCTGGCTACGGGCAAAGAAAGAAATGCCGCTGTGGAACGGTCCGATATTTGTGCAATTGCCGCGGCCTCAGTGGTGGGGGAAGCCGTTACCGCCTGGGAAATAGCCAGGGCTTTCCTGGAAAAATTCCCCGGTGACACAATGATAGAATTAGAGCAGGCCTATCAAAACTACATGGTACTTGTTCAGCGTTACCTGAAAAATAAGATGAATATCTAGTACTACAGCAAAAATTTCTTGTTTTGGGTGAAAAGATATTGTACAAAGTAAAGATAAGAACGGAACAGAAAACCTATCCAGTTTTACTGGGTAAAAAAGTACTGAACAATGTTGGCAGGATAATCTCCAGCTATTTACCCGCCTGTAGAACCCTGTTAGTAAGTGACAAAAACGTTGCCGCACATTACGGGGAAATGTGCATGGAGAGTTTGCGAAAGAGAGGTTTCCAGCCCTTCCTGGAAGTGCTGGAAGGCGGGGAGAAGGAAAAATCTTTAGCGACCGCCTCAGCCCTTTATTCCTCTGCCCTGGAGGCGGGATTGGACAGGTCTGCGATCATAATCGCTCTCGGCGGGGGTGTAATTGGAGACCTTGCGGGATTTGTGGCGGCCACTTATTTAAGGGGTGTTCCCTGCGTCCAGCTGCCAACAACGCTGCTGGCGATGGTCGATAGCAGTGTAGGAGGCAAGGTTGCTGTAAACCACCCCCTGGGGAAAAATCTGATCGGAGCTTTTTACCAGCCCGCGCTGGTGGTGGCTGACCAGAGTACCCTTATTACCCTCCCGGAACGTGAATTTAACGCCGGGCTGTCCGAGCTGATTAAATACGGCATCATCCGGGATAAAACGCTTTTTGAAAAGTTGGAGTTATCGCTTTTCGCCGGCAAAAATTTTTCCCCTAAAAAATACTTTCTGGAGAGCAACAGTACCCGGCTGTTAAAGTATATTATCCGCGCTGTTATTATCAAAGGGGAAATAGTCAGTCAGGACGAAAGGGAAAAAGATTTACGCCGTATTTTAAACTTTGGACATACTTTCGGGCATGCCCTGGAAGCGGGAACAGGTTTTCGTTATTATCTGCATGGAGAGGCTGTTGCCTGCGGAATGGCCATGGCTGCCAGGCTGGCAGTACTGCTGGGTATCCTGGAACCGCCCTTTGGGCAAAGGATTATCGCCCTGCTCAAGCGGCTGCATGTTCCTCCCCCTCCGGGAGGGTTAAACCTCAATGACGTTACAGAAGCCTTGTTTTATGACAAGAAAAAAGAAGGAGACGGGCTGGTTTTCATCCTTCCTACGGCTCTCGGCCAAACAACGGCCTTTAAGGCCCCTCCCGCACCCCTGATAGAAAGGGTTATAGAAGAATACCTGGACGGGGGACTATTATAACAAAAGCGAAGGAACGGTGAGAAAATGCTTCCTCACGGTGAAACAACTGAGCCGGGAGCCATTAACGGAAACACTAAAATAGTGGGAATTTACGGGGATCCGGTAAAACATTCGCTTTCCCCTGCGATGCATAATGCCGCCTTCAGGGCTAGAGGTTTAAACTACTGTTACCTGCCTTTTCTTGTGCACAAAAACGATCTCCCGGCGGCAATGAAGGCCATAATCTCCCTGAACATGCAGGGTGTCAATATTACTGCCCCGCATAAGGAAGCTGCGGTTCCTTTTCTGCATGAACTTTCCCCGGAAGTGACATTTTTGAGGGCAGTTAATACCATTGTAAACAGGGAAGGAAAACTAACAGGCTATAATACCGATGTTGACGGTTTTCTCTACCTGCTGCAGAATAATTTCGGAGATTCTTTTACAACAGCAAGAGTCCTGTTGATGGGGGCCGGAGGTGCCGCAAAGGCTGTTGCGCTTGCCCTGGGCAGGATTAAAGTGAAAGCGCTGCTTATCGCCAACCGAACCACCGGTAAAGCTGAAATGCTGGCCGCACTGCTAACCCGGGGAGGTTATTTCAACGCAAAACAGGTCAATATTATTAGTCTTAAGCAGTTGTGCAGGGGCAGTATTTCAGGCATCACCTGGATTATCAATGCCTTAAGCGAAGATCCTGTTGAACTGGGTTTGTTACTCCCAGATAACCTGCCGGGTTGCTCTGCAGCGATAGACCTGCGCTATGGGCAAAGGCAAACACCTTTTGAAAAGTGGGCAAAGGCGGAAGGTATTCCGTACATCGACGGCCTGGGGATGCTCCTTGGACAGGGAGTAAAAGCTTTCGAAATTTTTACCGGGGCAGAGGCACCTTTGGAAGTCATGCAGGATGCGTTGAGAAACAACCAAAAGAAATATCTTCAGAAATAGAGATACCTTAAGAAATAACATAACTATTAAAGCTTGCGGGGCTAACAAATGCTTAACTCTAATCGGGATAAAACTGCGGGGATTGACTTTTCTTCAGCTAAGCCCATGCTGAAAAAGAATATCTTTCTGACAGGGTTTATGGGCTCAGGAAAAACCAGCGTGGGTATACTGCTGGCTGATTTATTAAAAGTAGATTTTTTTGATACGGATGGATTGATAATCCGGGAACAGAAAATGAGCGTGAATGAAATCTTCAAGCGCTACGGCGAAGAGTTTTTCCGCAACAGGGAAACGGAAGCCTTAAGAATCCTGGGAAACAAACCGCCGGGAACCTGCGTGGTCTCCACCGGAGGCGGGGCGGTTCTGAGGGAAGAAAATATCGCTGCAATGAGAAAAAACGGCCTTGTTGTTTACCTCGATGTATCGGCGGAGGAGGCCTATCGCAGGATAAAATATAAAAAAAACCGGCCGCTTCTTAGGGTGGCTAATCCCTGTAAAGTAATCCGGGAACTGCTGCAGGAAAGGAGGCCTTTCTACCGGCAGGCGGATCTGGCAGTCGATACTTCCGGAAAAACCGTTGAGGAGATAGCCCAAGAGATATTCGGCACTGTCGTGCTCCGCTCAGGGCGGTAAGGCCTGCCAGGTGTGAGCCCCCCTTGGCTTAGAGTACCGCCTATGAGAATATCTGAGAATATTCATGTATTCCAGCGGGATCCTTGTCCGGATAAGAAACAAACAATCATTTACAAAGGGGTTTTTCTATGGTTGTTAGAAAGAAGATCTTTTTAGTGCTTCACGGTCCCAACCTTAACCTGCTGGGCAGAAGGGAAGTGGGAATTTACGGCAGCATGACACTGGAAGACATAAATAATCTGCTCCATAAAGAAGCGGAAAGGCTCTCGGTAAAGGTGGAATGCTATCAATCCAACAGCGAAGGTGCGCTGCTGGACTATATTCACCGCGCACCTGAAAAGTATGATGGAATAATTATTAACCCCGGCGCCTATACACATTACAGCATTGCATTGCGCGACGGGCTGGCAGGGATTGACCTGCCTGCGGTGGAAGTGCACCTTTCCAATATTTATGCCCGGGAAGAGTTTCGCCACCGCTC
>JAAYOY010000182.1 GCA_012520035.1 Bacillota bacterium | reverse complement strand
GGAGGACAACTTTTCTATCCGCCAGCAATGCCTGCAACAGGGGACGCTTTAAGAGAAACTCTTCGCTGAACAACTGACTGCGCGCCTCCTGCCAGGATGATGCTGCCTCTGCCTGCAGGTAAAGCAGCTGCAGCGTATAATTCCATTCATACAGGGCTTTGGCTTCGTCCAACCCTTCATAACACTGCAGCCGGATTAAATCCGTCCCCAACCCCTGGGCAAGAGCATAGGCCAGTTGAGTCTTGCCGACCCCGGCCGGTCCTTCTACCAGCACCGGTTTTTGTAGGCGTGCAGCCAAAAAAATAACAGTGGCCACCCGGCGGTCTATAAAATATCCAACAGGGGTCATGATGTCCATTACGTGATCAATATTATCGAACAAATTAACGCCCTCTTTCCACGAGTAGTTAAATTCAAAACATTTTGCCGGCCGCCAAGCCGTCGATGGTTTATCCGGATAACAGCCCTTTGCCATTGCATAACTGAATGTTCATTTATTTGTTATAAAACTCCATCTTTAGGTACGGATTATAAAGACACCCATGTCATGTTTCATTTGTTTGTATTGTTCCTTTAACAAGTTTTCCCTGTTCAAGAGTTAATACCCCATTTCTTTCAGTATTCTCGCTAAGGTAGCCAGGCGTTCTCCTATAAGCTCTCCATCGTTGCTGAGCGTCTGGTTGAAAAGCTGAATATCTTCGTCAATCTTTTCGTTGTCTGTACAGACGGCCACCGTCATGGCATCTCCTTGTAAACCAACCCGATCGATGACGGGATTTTCCGTATTGTATAATTTTTCATAGCGGTAGGCCTCCCGGAAATGAAGGGCTGCTCTGCAGACAAGAATGGCCAGATCCAGAACACGGTGCAGAGGGAGTTCCTCTGATTGTCTGGACCATTTTTGCCCCGTGTATCTCCATACTTTTGCCGAGATATCCACCTTTCCCCTATCATTCCATTGGGCAAGTCCCAGGGAAAGTCCCTTGGTATCTGAGTTATAGGCATACCTGCCGTCAACATTCTCATAGTTCTCCGAGACAATAACTGGTTTATGTTTTAAAGTTGTCGGTATTTTCATTATCGTAGCCCCCATTGTATTCTACTAATTTACTAATTTAGTAAACATGATTATTATACAGGGGTTGGTCTTATCTGTCAATGTACGAAGAAAATGGGCTGCTCTATGAAAAAATAACGGTCTTCTTTTATTTGCCCTTCTTTATTATTTTAAAAGGGTTTATGAGCAAATGAGTAGAAAACATGAAAGGGATTGCAAAAAGAGGAGACGGTAGGGAATAATGGAAGTAGAGAGGCAGGGGAGGGCAAGGGATCTGCCCCCCTGTCCCGCACCGCTATTCCACCACCTTTGTCCCAAACCTGTCCCCCTGTCCCAGGAAAGGAGTGTATTATATTATGTCTTACTATTATCTTTTGGATGAACCCCTTATTTTGCGTAATGCTTTTTTCCCCCGGAGGGAGCTAAGGCGCTGTCCAGAAAATGCTTTCGATCTTCAAATATCTGTTGAGACCGATATTTCTTTGCACTGCCGTTTTTACAGCAGAGGCCCTGATTTTCCCACTATCTTGTTCTTCCACGGAAACGGAGAAATTGTTAGCGATTATGACGGTTTTGCCCGGCTCTACAATGCGGCGGGGGCAAACCTGGCGGTGGCCGAGTACCGCGGTTACGGCAACAGCGGAGGCACCCCAACTTTTACTGCCCTGCTGTCAGATGCCCATGTTATTTTTGATGCTGTGAAAAAAGAGCTGGCCGGTCGCAAATACAGTTCAGAGCTTTATATCATGGGTCGTTCCTTGGGAAGTGTCTCTGCCCTGGAGCTGGCGGCTGCCCTTACCGGAGAAATTAAGGGGCTGATCATTGAAAGCGGTTTTGTTTGTGCTTCCCGCATTGCCCGGCGGCTAGGGTTCTCCCGGGAAGTGCTGGAGCCGCTTGAGGAAGAGTGCCGTCAAAAAATACAGCGTATCCGCGTACCTGCTCTAATTATTCATGGTGAAGAGGACAATCTGGTACCCCTGACGGAAGCTGAAGCGATCTATTCATTGCTGAAGACGGATGAAAAAAAGCTGGTGATAATCCCGTATGCCGACCATAACAGCCTGATTTTTGAAGGCGAGGAAGAGTATTTTTCCTCCATAGCTGCATTTATTAAGTGAGCATCTATGATCAAAACAATGATTGTACCATCCTGCAATATCCCAATCAAGCTGTCACGGGTGAAGGAAATCATACATACAATATGATGCACCTGCATAGTGTTCCCCGGAGGAAATAACTGCTAGTAATTAATCAACACAGTTAAGAATGCAGGCTGTTTGCTATTCCTTCTTTCGGTTTGCAGCTGACAGCAATTTTCTATTGACAGTATTTGCCTGGTTGCTATATAATAAGAATAGGTTTACAATTCAGACAATTTTTACATTGGAAGGCTGCAGCCTGTATAGAGCTTTTTTCGCTATTTATTGTTGGGGGGGTATAATCATGTTAGCGAGAAAAAATCAAACGCAAACGACGGAAGCTGCCTTATCAACTGATAATATCAGGCTATTTCAAGGGCCGGAAGATAATGAAATCATTGATGCTCTATTAATATTAAGTCGTGTAACCTCTGCGGTAAGCGGCTTGTGCGAATTAAATGCCATTTTGAGAGTAGGGCTGGAAAAAACGCTTGAATACATGGGAGGGATATGTGGCGGTATTTTGCTTTTGGACGATCGGGACAAATGCCTCACCTATTGCGTTTACCGCGGCCTTCCCGATGATTTTGCGCGGAAAATTTCCGTGAAAATCGGCGAGGGAATAAACGGGAGGGTTGCGCTGACCGGGAAAGCGGTTCTGATGGATGACATTTCTGACGAACCGGAAGCTGCTTTGTCCTGCAACCTGACCAATATAAAAAGTCTGCGGTCTTTTATCAGTGTTCCTTTGCGTTACAGGGAAAGGGTATTGGGTGTCTTAACTTGTGCAAGCCCGCTTGCGCGCCGGTTTACCGAAAAGGATATGCATCTTTTGCACTCTATTGGTGACCAGCTTGGTTTAGCAATCGGCCAGGCCAGGTTGCATGCCAGGTTGCTGAATAAGAAAGAAAAGATCCGGCAGGTAGCGCTACAGGTTATTACCGCTCAGGAAGAAGAAAAAAAAAGAATATCACAGGAACTGCATGATGAAACCTGTCAGATGCTGGCCGCCTTGACCCTGAACTTGCAGGTGCTGATAGAGATGGCTGAATTAATCGGGATCCGGGATAACAAGTTCAACACTATGTTAACAAAAACATATGCAATGGCTGTTCAAATAAACAACGAGGTTGGCCGTCTTGTCTCCGATCTACGCCCCGTCCTTCTTGATTCGCTTGGATTTATTCCTGCAATTCGCCATTATGCCGAATCCTGCCTCCTTCCACTGGGGATCAATGTCAACTTTGATATAGAGAATGCAGGTGTTACCCTTTTGCCGGAAATTGAAGTAAATCTATTTCGATGGGTGCAGAGTATGATCGGGAATGTTGTGCGGCACTCCCAGGCCAAAAATGTCAATATTTCAATGAGGGAGAAAGATCGCAAGCTGGAAATCTGCATTCAAGATGACGGTATTGGGTTTGACGTTACGCAACTGGGAAAAATCACCGGAAAGAAAAAACACGGTATGGGTCTCATGATCGCCAAAGAAAGGATAAAACTCTTCGGCGGGGATTTGTCAGTCCATTCCCAGCCGGGGAAAGGAACCGCGGTGCGTGCAGTAATTCCCTTGTGATATAGCTTTTCCGTTTGTCCTAAGCCCGGGGTTTTTCCGAAATTATAAAGGAGTTTCTGATATGCGTAAAATCAGGGTATTGCTGGTCGATGATCATACCATTGTGCGGGAAGGAATCTGTGCCTTGCTGGAGCTATCACCTGAAATAGAGATTGTCGGGGAAGCCGGCAATGGAAATGAAGCTTTGGAAATCGCCGCTAAGCAAAAAATTGATATAGTGCTGATGGACCTCTCTATGCCTGAAATGGGTGGCCTGGAAGCGACCCGAACTCTTTGTAAAGAGTTTCCCGGGATAAAAGTAATTATTCTTACCCAGTATAGTGATGAAGAGCATGTATTTTCCATTCTTGAGGCCGGTGCCCACGGCTTCCTCAATAAATCCGCTGCTTCATCCGAGCTAATTTCGGCCATTCGTTCGGTCTACCGTGGCGATTCTTATCTTTCTCCCTCAGCAACGAGGCATCTGATCAAGAACTACCAACTGGAAGCCAATATAAAAAAGAAACGTGATTCTTACGAACAGCTAACCGGACGTGAGAAAGAAGTGCTGCGCTTGCTGGCTGAAGGGCTTACGAATAAAGAAATTGCAAAGTTGCTCGTCATCAGCCCTAAAACTGTAGACAGCCATAAAACCAGGCTTATGGCCAAACTTGAGCTTCGCAACCGAGCCGAGCTGATTAAGTATGCCCTGCAAAAAAAGATTATTTCCATGTAAATAATCTGTCCGGTGTTGTTCTTATTCCTGAAAATAAACTTTAAAGTTCAGTCTGTTTCCTTAAGAGAAAACCTTAACAAAGGTTTCTTTTTTTTATTGGAACAGGAATGAATGCTTAGGTGAAAATCCGATTATTCTCACGTTGCCATAGGTAAAAAGGTAATTATTATTCAGGTTATCTTTCGAAAAATTTAAGGTAAGACGGTCATCTATATTCAGGTCTATTCCGCTTTACACCATTAATTAACGAAGTTAGAATATATTTAAAGCAAAATTTCAAAACATTAAAAATATTTAATTATAACTCTGAAAGGAGACCGGAGATAATGAAAGAAAAAATTCTCATTGTCGATAAGGAAGTAGATTTTACCAGGGGCCTGCGGGCAGAGCTTGAAAAAAAGAACTATGATGTTTCTATCGCTGTTCATAAATCACATGCTCAGGAAATAGTACGTACAAATAAGCCCGACTTTATTGTTTTGGGTGTAATTACTCCCCGGGGGGATGCTTTTCAACTGCACCAGTGGTTAAAGGCAACGCCGGCTACAAAGAATCTGCCGATTGTTGTTGTTGATGCTCCTCCGGAAAAGCAACTGGTAAGTGGATGGAGAAGGGATGAGGGGCTCAGGCTGGAAGTTGAGGATTATTTTATCAGGCCGATAAAACCTTCAGTCCTGGCCAATGTGGTTGAGAAACTGCTGGATGAGGCCACGAGAAAGATTAAGGTGCTTATTGCGGATGATCATGCTGTGATACGGGAGGGGATTAGCGCTCTTTTAAATATGCAAAGAGATATCGTAATAATTGGCGAAGCAACAGACGGTCAAGACGCGATTGAAAAAACGATAAAACTGCTGCCGGATGTAGTGCTTATGGATCTTGCAATGCCGGTAATGAACGGTATAGAAGCAGCGAAGCAGATCATTCGCAAATGTAAGGAGGTGAAAATTCTGATTTTAAGTCAATATGATGATGAAGATAATATTGCCGCCAGCAAAAAGGCCGGAGCCTTTGGCTTTATTTCCAAAAAAAGCGTCAGCTCGCAACTGCTGGAAGCGATCAGGGCGGCAAGCTAAAAAATGTTAATACTCTTATGCATGGTTAGACCGGTCTAACACCCTTTAAAGGATATAAACAAAAGCGTATTTGAAAGGAGGATTTCGTTTGCAACCGGTAACGTTAACAATTAATCGGCAAGAAGTTAGCGGCCATCCAGGGATGACAATTCTGGAACTTGCCCGGGAGTCCGGTATAAATATTCCCACCATCTGCCATCATGCCAAGCTCGCACCCATTGGAGCCTGCCGTTTTTGCCTGGTAGAGAATGAACAAAACGGTGCTTTACTGGCCTCCTGTGTTACCCCTATTGCACCGGGAATGATTATCAACACCGAATCTCCGCGGGTTCTGGAACATCGCAAGATGATCCTCAAATTAATTCTTGCCAGCCATCCCGATTCTTGCCTGGTATGCGACAAAGGAAACCAGTGTCAGCTGCGACTGCTTGCTGCGGATTTAGGAATTGGCTTAATTGAATTAGACAGAATTCCGCAGCCGGCTGTTACCGAAGAAGTAAACCCCTTTATCGTCAGGGATATGAGCAAGTGTATTTTATGCGCCAGGTGCATCCGGGCTTGCCAGGAACTGGTTATTGAAGGTGCGCTTGATTATTTCGGGCGGGGGTTTAAGGCAAAACCGGCCACTTTAAATAATTTCCCCCTGGAATACTCGGAATGCACATTTTGCGGAACCTGTGTAGCCCTGTGTCCTACAGGTGCTTTAATGGAAAAAGAGGCGCTGTACAGGGGGGCCATTGGAGACGCCGTCCAAACGACGTGTCCCTATTGCGGCTGCGGCTGCAGCATTTCGCTGGAGATAAAGGATAACCAGGTTGCCCGGGTAAAGCCGGCATTTGAAGAGCAAGACAATCAGGAAGCACTATGTGTTAAAGGCAGCTACGGTTGTGATTTCATCCATAGCCCGAAGAGGTTGACCAAACCATTAATAAAAGTAAACGGTGATTTTCAGGAAGCGTCCTGGGAAGAAGCCCTGGCGGTGGTAGCGGGCGCTTTCAATAAGATTAAAAAAGAGCATGGTGCGGACAGTCTGGCGGTACTGGGCTCTGCCAACTGCACCAATGAAGAAAACTACCTGTTACAGATGTTTGCACGGTGTGTGCTGGGTACCAATAATATTGACAACGGCAGCAGCCTTTACTATAATGCAACACTCCGGGCTTTTAGCGAATCTTTTGGTTTTCCCGGTATTACACACAGCCTGAAAGATTTGGAACAGGCCGAAGTAATTCTATTAATCGGAGCCAGTCCGGAGGCTTCGGCTCCTCTGGTGAACTATCTTATTAAACGAGCAGTAAAACTCCGCGGAGCCAAATTAATCGTAATCGATCCGCGCAGGACAAAGCTAACCTTTTTTGCCGATTGCTGGTTGCAGCCAAAGGTGGGGACCGACCTGGCATTGTTAAATAGCTTGGCCAAGGTGATTATTGAAGAAAATCTGATCGATCATGAATTCGTAGCCCGGAAAACTGATAAATTCCAACTGCTTGCCGAAATACTGGGCAACTATCCTCTGGAAATGGGGGAGGCCGTAACAGGCGTTGGTGTGGAGCAGATACGCCAGGCCGCCAGGCTTTATGCTGCAGCCGGCAAAGCTGCGATTATTTATGGCACAGGGATTACCCAGCAGGCACTGGGGGTAGAAAGTGTAAAAGCGCTCATCAACCTTACTTTGCTGACCGGTAACATCTGGCGAAAAGGAGGTGGTCTGCATGCACTCCAGCGGGATTGCAACGCGCAGGGCGCCTGTGATATGGGAGCGCTGCCCGATTATTTGCCAGGCTATCAGCATGTAGGGGAAGCAGAGGCGAGAAATATCTTTGAAACGCGCTGGGATGTGATCCTGCCTTCAACTCCCGGGGCGGGCGCTTTAGAAATAATCCGGCAGTCCAGGGAAGGAAAAATTAAAGGCCTGTATATAACCGGTGAAAATCCCCTTGCCGGTTTCCCCCAGGCAGCCCTGGTTAAAGAAGCGCTCGCTACTCTGGAATTCCTGGTGGTTCAGGATCTGTTTCTAACAGAAACAGCCAAACTGGCCAAAGTTGTCTTACCCGCAGCCGGCTTTGCTGAAAAAGAAGGAACCTTCACCAACCTGGAAGGCAAAGTGCAAGTGATCCGCAAAGCAATTGACCCTGTTGGAGAGAGCATGCCGGATTGGGAGATAATACTGCAACTGGCCGGGGCTATGGGGAAACCGCTGCCGTTTTCTTCTCTACAGCAGGTTATGGATGAAATCAGGGAATTGGTACCGTTGTATAGGAATGACCGGGAAACGAATGCTCCGGAAGAGGAAGACTTATGGGATACAAGGTTTGACTACAAGCTGCCTTTAAAAACTTTCCCCGGCTTCTCACTGGCGGAATATGCCCCCCCGGCAGGGGCACCGGATGACAGCTATCCTTATATTCTGCTGGCAGAGACTTCCTTATATCGATCCGGCAGCGGGGTTAGAAGTACAAATTCCAGGAGACTGAGCAAATATTCCTCCTCTTTTAAATTGCGGATAAACGAAGTTGACGCTCAAAAAATGGGGCTGAGTTCCGGAGACCAGGTCCGGGTTGTCTCACCTGACGGGCAGCTGCAGGCGGCGGTGGAGATCACCGGTTCGTTGCCGGAGGGAACAGTCGCACTTCCCCGCTCCGTACCAGAGCATCCCGTAACCGGCCTCTTCAGTTCTCTCCCGGAAGCGGCGGCAAAAACTTCTGCCCGAAAAACTTGTTATGTCCGGATAGAAAGGAGCTGAATTCATGAATAAGGAAAAGGATGTGCAGATTGATTGGACACGGTTGCATGAAATTATTGCGGAGTACGGCGATGAAAAATGGTCTCTGATTCCGATGTTGCAGAAAATCCAAAACGAGTTCGGTTATATTCCTCCACAGGCTATCCCGGTTATCGCCGACAAACTGAAACTCTTTCCCAGTGAAGTGCAGGGAGTAATCTCCTTTTATGCCCAGCTGTACACCGAACCCCGCGGCAAGAAAACGGTGCGGGTATGCCGGGGAACAGCCTGCCATGTCCGGGGCGGAAAAACCATTCTCAAACTGGTTAAACAACACCTGGGGATAGATGAAGGCGAGACTACAGATGATCTGGAATACACATTAGAAACAGTGGCCTGCATTGGTGTTTGTGCACTGGCTCCCAGTATGGTCATTGATCAGCATGTCCATGGCAGAATGAACCCTAAAAAGGTGGGACAGCTATTTAAACAGAAGGGGGAGCAACATGAGTCAACATAAAATTTTTATCTGTCAGGGAACAGGGTGTCAGGCCAGCAACTCTCAGGAAATCTATGAGCGGCTCAAGGCTGAAGTGGCAAAACTCGAACTCACCGGAATCACAGTGGATTTTACCGGCTGTCACGGTTTTTGTGAGCAAGGCCCAATTGTCATTGTCGAGCCGGAAGGGATATTTTATAACAGGGTCGAAGTGGATGATGCTGCAGAAATTGTTCAGTCCCATCTACGGGACGGCAAACCTGTAGAGCGGCTTTTCTATCACGATCCAATAACCGGTCAGGCAATCCCGCATTATGACGAGGTCAATTTTTACAGGCAGCAGCAACGCATTATCCTTCATAGATGTGGCCACATCAACCCGGAGAAAATTGACGATAGTATTACCTGGGGCGGATACCAGGGATTAAAAAGAGCACTTTTAGAGCTGACACCACAGGAAGTGATTGATGAAATAGCCAAAGCCGGTTTGCGCGGCCGGGGGGGCGCCGGCTTTCCTACTGCCCGCAAATGGGAGTTTTGTCGCAGTGCGCCCGGCGAAAAGAAGTACGTTATCTGCAATGCGGATGAAGGTGATCCGGGAGCTTTCATGGATCGCTCCATCTTAGAGGCGGACCCGCACGCTGTGGTCGAAGGCCTGGCTATCGCCGGCTATGCGATCGGGGCAGACGAAGGCTATATTTATGTTCGTGCCGAATACCCCCTGGCTGTTAAACGTATCCGTATAGCCCTGGAGCAGGCACAGGCCAAAGGATTTTTAGGCAACGGGATTCTCAATACGAATTTTAATTTTAAAATCCGGGTAAAAGAAGGTGCCGGGTCTTTTGTTTGCGGTGAAGAAACTGCTTTAATTGCATCCATCGAAAGCAGGCGAGGCATGCCACGCTCCCGGCCTCCTTTCCCGGCGCATTCCGGCCTGGACGGTAAGCCAACGATCATCAATAATGTCAAGACCCTGGCTTCTGTTGCAGCCATTTTAGGGCGCGGAGCGGATTGGTTTGCCGGTCTCGGCACGGAAAAATGCAAAGGTACGGCAGTTTTTGCCCTTACCGGTAAAGTTAACAACAGCGGGCTGGTAGAAGTCCCCATGGGAACGCCTTTATCCACCATAATTAATGATATAGGCGGCGGTATTCCCCGCGGCAAACAGTTTAAAGCGGTCCAAACAGGCGGCCCGTCAGGTGGGTGCATTCCCGCCCGTTTTATGGATACACCTGTGGAATTTGAAACTTTGGGCCAGTTAGGATCGATCATGGGTTCCGGCGGGATGGTCGTTATGGACGATGCCACCTGCATGGTGGAAATTGCCAGATATTTTTTAAGTTTTACGCAATCGGAATCTTGCGGAAAATGCGTTCCTTGCCGCCTCGGCACCAGGCAGATGCTGGAGATACTGACCAGAATTACGCAGGGAAAAGGGCGAGATGGAGATCTGGATACTCTGAAGCAAATAGCAAAGACAGTGAAGGAAACCTCTCTTTGCGGACTGGGGCAGACCTGTCCCAATCCGGTGCTGACGACCCTCAAATATTTTGAAGATGAATATAAGGCACATATAGAGGAAAAGAAATGTCCTGCAGCTGTTTGTGACTCCCTGATGGTTTCCCCCTGTCAACACACATGCCCGGTTGGCGTGAACATCCCCAAATATGTGGCGCATATCGGTGCCGGTGAATACCTGGAAGCTGTGGAAACGATCCGGGAGCGCAACCCGTTTCCTGCTATCTGCGGCCGGATTTGCCATCACCCCTGTGAGAACAGGTGCCGCCGCGGGGAGCTCGATGATCCGGTGGCGATTAAGGTGTTGAAGCGCTTTGCCGCTGACTGGTACTTCGACAATATTGAGCAACTGCCTCCACCGGAACCTTTTAAGGTCCTTCATGATCAAAAGGTAGCGGTTATTGGGGCGGGCCCCTGCGGACTTACCTGTGCGTATTTCCTTGCGCAGATGGGTTACCCGGTTACTGTTTTTGAAGCTCTTCCCGTCGGCGGAGGCATGCTCTCGGTTGCCATTCCGGATTTCCGCCTGCCGCAGGAGGTAATCAATAAAGAAGTAGATTATATCAGCAAACGCGGGGTAGAGATTAAATACAATACCCCCATTAATATCAACTTCACGATCGACGATCTAAAGAAGGACGGGTATGAGGCTGTTTTTATCGCTGCAGGCGCCCAAAAAAGTCAGCGCATCGGTATCCCGGGGGAGTTGGAAGACCTGGAGGGCTTTTATTACGGTCTGCGGTTCTTAAGGGATATAAAAGTCGGGAAGCAGTTTAATATAGGGCGGCGCGTAGCCGTGATTGGCGGCGGCAATGTTGCTCTGGACACAGCCCGTACTGCACTGAGGCTCGGTGCTGAGGAGGTAACCATCCTGTACCGCCGTTCCCGGGAAGAGATGCCTGTTTCCGACGCGGAATATGATGAAGCCCTGGCAGAAGGGGTAAAAATCCGATTTTTGACGGCTCCAACCAGAATTGTAAGTGATAACTGGAAAGTGGCAGGTTTGCAATGCATCCAGATGCAGCTCGGTGAACCGGGTGCTGATGGGCGACGCCGTCCCCTCCCCGTTCCCGGCTCGGAATTTTATGTTGAAGCCGATACGGTCTTTGCCGCTGTAGGCCAGGCGCCGGATCTGTCGTTCTTACCTCCGCACAGCGCATTGGAACGTACCAGATGGGAAACACTGGTTGTCGACAAAAACAGCCTGGCTTCCAATGTGCCCGGAATATTCGCCGGGGGGGACTTCGTGTTTGGGCCGGATATGGTAATAGAGGCTATTGCCGCCGGGAGAAGGGGGGCGCTGGCGATCGATAAATACCTGAAAGGTGATCCTTCCAGGGTTGAAATGTATGACCTTAAGCCTGATGATATTGAAGAAGTGAGCCCCGTCGACGCAGAGGAAGAGGATGCCTGGGAGCCTCAATTCAGACCGGAAATACCCCGGTTGCCGTTTGAAGAGAGGAAATTTAGTTTTAAAGAAACAGAGCTGTGTCTCGGGGAAGAGCAGGCCAGGCAGGAAGCCGGCCGGTGCCTGCGCTGTGATTTAGAAAAGTAAGGAGGTTTATGATGAAATCGATAACCAGGCAGAAGCCCTATGATGAAGTGAAACAGTTGAGTGAAGATTTTAATCGCATTTTTCTCATTGGCTGCGGTACGTGTGCAACTATGGCTAAAACCGGAGGGATAGAAGAGGTTCAGGCGATGAAGGAGAGCTTGCAGGGTGAGGGCAAGCTGGTTACAGGTTGGATAGTAATACCCACTGCTTGTGACGAGATGACTGCGGAGGTTATCAGTGAAAATGCAAGAGCCATTCAGGATGCGCAGTGTATTATCGTTATGGCCTGCGCGCTGGGCGTGCAGCGGGTCAACTCTTATTTGCCCAAGCCGGTTATCCCGGCTCTGGATACCCTTTTTATCGGTATGGAAAAAAGCCCGGGACATTTTATCGAGGCCTGTGCCCAATGTGGCCAGTGTATTCTGGGGGAAACAGCGGGAATCTGCCCGCTGACAGCCTGCCACAAAGGATTACTAAATGGCCCCTGCGGCGGTACAAACAAAGGTAAATGCGAGGTAGATAAAGAAAAAGATTGTGCATTTACACTTATATATGAACGGTTAAAAGAACAGGGCCGGCTGGATTTGATGCGCAAATATCATCCCCCGAAGAATTACCAGGTTATACCCCGGCCCAGAATGACCAGCTTATTATAAAAGTTACGAACAGGGAGGGAAAAAGGATGGTCTCAAAGTTTAAACAGGCGCTCGACAACGGTAAATTTGTGGTTACCAGCGAAATTGGCCCGCCCAAGGGGACTAATATTGAGCAGATGAATCATCACGTTGCGTTGCTGAAAGACAAGGTTGATGCTTTAAATGTAACCGATCACCAGAGTTCGGTTATGCGTTTTCCTTCTATTGGAGGCTGCCAGGCAATTATGGAGATGAACGGCGAAGCCATTTTACAGATGACCTGCCGCGATCGCAACCGTATCGCCCTGCAGGCGGATCTGCTCCTGGCATACACCAGGGGTGTTAGGAATGTCCTGTGCTTGACTGGCGATGCTGTTCCTGTTGGTGATCATGGGACGGCCAAGGGTGTTTTTGACCTGGATTCTGTTCAGCTGCTCCATTTGGTCAGGCAGCTGGAAGCCGGGAGTGATCTGGGAGGGAATAAACTTGCGGGTGCTGTTCAATTCTGTGCCGGGGCGACAGTCACCCCTGAAGCCGAACCGCTTGAGCCCCAACTAATTAAGTTTGAAAAGAAAGTGGAAGCGGGTGCTGAGTTTTTTCAGACTCAGGCAATTTACGATCTGGAGAGATTTGCTAAATTCATGGAATATGCCCGCCAATTCCCGGTGAAAATTCTTGCCGGGATTGTCCTGCTCTCATCTGCCAGGATGGCCAAATTCATGACCGAGAATGTCCCGGGAATATTTGTGCCGCAGGACCTGATTGACGAGCTGGCGAAGGCGCCAAAGGGCGGTGCGCTCAAAAAAGGTATTGAAATCGCGGGCCGCACGATTGCTGCTATTAAGAAAGAATCGCTATGTGACGGTGTCCATATCATGGCAATAAACAGGGAGGAAGTTGTTCCGGATATCCTGGCGGCGGCAGGCCTCTAATATGAGCAAATTTAATAAAGTACATTGTTTAATGAGTAATCCATAGCAATATAGCCCGGCTGTTTTCAGCCGGGCTTCTATTCGATGGCAAACCTGGAAAAAGTAAATTTCGTTTATTGACTGTTTTCCTTTTATTAGTTAACATATACCTTGAGTTAACATATGCCTGATCGGTTAATAAAAGGAAAAGGATACTTGGTAATTTATGAAAAAATTCATCATATTTTTTGCATTATCTGCATCCTTGGTTTTGATTTGCGGCTGCCAGGCCGGCAGGATGTTTGATCGCAGAAATCCAGTTATCCTGACTATCTGGCACAATTACGGCGGTCAGATGAAAAACACTATGGATGAGATGATAGATGAATTCAACGAGACTGTTGGTGCGGAAAAAGGGATAATCCTCAGCGTTACCTCCATTTCGGGTTCTGCTACCCTGCATGAAAAGCTGATAATGGCGGCTGATCAAGATCCGGGTGCGCCGGATCTGCCGGATATTACAACGGCTTACCCAAAAACAGCGCTAATACTTGCAAACAAGGGTTTGCTGGTCGATATTGGGGAGCAGTTTACGGATGAAGAGCTATCAGCATATGTCCCCCGTTTTTTAGAAGAAGGTAGATTAACGGGTGATCGGCTCTATGTTTTCCCGACTGCCAAATCAACGGAGGTGTTATTCCTAAATAAAACAATTTTTAACCGGTTTGCCAGTGACACTAATACAAAATTTGAGGATTTGCGAACCTTTGAGGGGATTTTCGAGGCGGCGGCTGCCTATTACGAATGGAGCGACAATCAAACACCTGCTATAAAAAACGATGGTAAAATGTTTTTTATGGCGGATTCACTTTTCAACCTTTCCTTAATCGGCTACCAGCAGCTGGGAGATGATTTCATAAAAGATAATCGTCTAAATCTATCTTCTCCAATATTTGACAAGTTATGGGATTATTTTTACCGTTCGGCTGTGAGCGGCCATATTGCCGTTTTTGACGGTTATTCATCAGACCTTGCCAAAACAGGTGATATTGTATGTGCCCTGGGTTCTACCGCCGGGGTATTGTTCTACCCGCCTACAGTTACCTATGAAAACAACATCACGGAACCGGTAGAGTATGCCATATTGCCGTACCCGGTTTTTGAAGGGGGTAAAAAAATAGCCATACAGCGCGGAAGCGGCATGTGCATTTTAAAATCGAACAGGGAGAAGGAATACGCTGCAGGAGTCTTTTTAAAATGGTTTACCGAACCGGAAAAAAACCTGCGTTTTGTGTCCTCCACCGGATATCTTCCGGTAACTCAGGAGGCTTTTGGAGAGATAATGGCCAAAGAAATCGAAAACATCTCCGATAAAAATATTGCGGAGCTTTTCAAGGCGGTAATGGAAATGCAGCAGGAATATGATTTCTACATACCCCCTCTCTTTGATGACTATGACAGGCTTCAGAAAGGTTATGAGGATAGAATGAAAAAAACAGCCTCGGTTTCAAGAGAGAAATATCTGGAGCTTTTGGAATATATGGAAGCTGATGCGGCTTATGACGAGATTAGGTACACGCCTGACGAAGCCAGAAAGGTTTTTCTGGAACAGGATGAGGCGGGATGGCTCAGGTAGCAGGATGAGCCGGGATAGGGATAGGTTTTGATCGCTGACTACTATAAACGGCGCCGCCAGGTCTTAATCTTATGCCCAAGAAATAATAAGCACAGTTAAAGCGTCAAATCCTGAATGGGTGAGAAACCTTGCCGGAAATACCTTACAAAATATTTCAGAAATTCAAAAAAGTGGGGGCATTAGAGCTTTCAATGCCCCTGAGACTCTTTCTTTTCCTGGTAGTACTAGTTTTTATCATGGTGTTTGGAATTGTCATTATTTTTGCTGTTACCGGCACCTTTGGAACAAGATTGGCAGCGTATGAAGAACTTGTAAGAAACGAACTTAACCACGTTCATTGGAGAATTTCAGAAAATTACGGCTGGCTTTCTGTGCAGGCGGTCGAATTTTCTAGGGACCTCGCGTCCAGTATAGAAAGGAAATTACTCGACGAGGGGCTTAAGGTAACAGAACTTCAAAATAACCCTGGCATTCTGGAAGAATTGCTGGCCGGTGAGTATGAGCGTGCTCTCTTTTCGTTACAGAAAGCCAGCAGCAGTGGAGTTTTTGTCATTTTAGACGCAACTGTTAATCCGATGCTGGAGACCTCCGAAACTTCCAGGGCGGGTCTTTTTTTAAAGAACATGGAGCCAAATATTTTAAGCTCTACTTCCCCCACTATTACTCTGCTACGGGGTTTCCCGAGTATTGGCCGCAGCTATTCAGTACCCCTGCATGCCCAATGGAAGATGGAGTTTGATGTCGGTGATGCGCCCTACTATCGGCTTCCTATGAAAAAGGCGGCCGAAAAGAAGCTTCCGCTGTCACGGCTCTATTACTGGAGCCTTTCAACTATTCTGCCGGGGACAAGCGAAGAATCCATGCTTTGTTCTGTTCCGCTGCTTGATTCTGAAGGAAACGTTTTTGGGGTGTGTGGTTTTGAAGTGAGTTCCATGCTCTTTAAGCTAACGCACATGCCCAAAAACGATACTTTTTCTCGTATGTTTTGTATGCTTGCGCCGATTTCCGGGAATGTTTTTGATACTTCCGGAGCGATGTTTGCGGGTGGTTATTTTGCACGAGATATTGTCCTGGATAAGCAATTATTTTTCGTTGAAGAAGATCAAAAGACCTTTTTTCGGTATAACGGGGCAAGCGGTTTCCCCTTCATGGGATTTCACCTTCCGGTAAGGCTTTATCCCGAGGGCTCCGTTTTTTCGGATAGGAAATGGGTGGTTGCGCTGCTGGTCCCTGCTGAAGATATAGAGTATTCCGTAACCGGTTTTCATTTGCGGTTAGCAACGATGTTTATTTTTCTGTTGATTCTGGGGGTTTTTATCTCCTTTATTTTGAGCAGGCGCTATATCAGGCCGATTTCGGAAGGGTTGGATATGATAAAATCAGATAATCTTACCGAAGCGCCCAAAACCAATATTCCTGAAATAGATGATCTGATCGAGCACCTTACCCGGAAAAGTGAAGAGTTGAAAAAAACAAACCTGACAGGTGAATCCCCTGCACTCCTTAATGAATTCCTGAGTAAGGTGCGCACCCTTTCACCTGCTGAACGCACCGTATTCAATCTCTATGCACAGCAATATAATGCCAAAGAGATCGCAGGAATATTATGCCTCAGTATCAACACGATTAAAACGCATACCAAACGTATATATGCTAAGCTTGCGGTCTCTTCCAGGGAAGAACTGCTGGTATATATAGATCTGCTAAAAGAGGCCGGCAAAGAATTTGATTAATTCAAAGCAAGTTCGGGGACGGTTCTGAGCAAGTTCGGGGACGGTTCTT
>JAAYOY010000181.1 GCA_012520035.1 Bacillota bacterium | reverse complement strand
TTGAGAACGGGATTATCTGTGGTAATAGACATACCTGCAGGTAGTCCTTTTTTAATTTATAAAGGTGATAGTACGGTAAAGTACAATTGCTCTCCATTTCATCTTTTTTTCAGGAGGCATGCGGTAGTTGTTACCGATTGGAATCACGTGTTTATCTGAAGAAAATCAAGGTTGTATAACATTGGGCATAGATTATATCAAGTCCATTGAAAGGGCCGGGGGTATCCCTGTACCGATTGCTGTTACTACTAAAAAAAGCCTTCCCGCTATTATTAAAATCATCAGGGGCTTGCTTCTTTCCGGCGGCGACGATGTTGACCCCTCTTACTTTAGTGAAGAGCCCCTTCCCGGGCAGGGAGAGATAACCCCGCTACGGGACAGGGTGGAGATAGCGTTAACCAAAATGGCCCTTGCTCAAAAAATACCCGTCCTGGGGATTTGCCGCGGTGCGCAGGTTTTGAATATAGCTGCCGGAGGTAGTATCTACCAGGATTTGCGGTATAAAAAAGGAAAGCTCCTGGAGCATATGCAAAAGGCGCCTCGTGCTCACCCCTTTCACAATATAAGTGTTTTTGAAGAGACGACCCTCTATAAAGTATTGGGGGGAAGAAAAATAATAAGGGTAAATAGTTTCCACCATCAGGCAATCAAAAAGCTTGGAACGGGGTTCAGGGTAAGCGCGGTGAGCCTGGACGGTGTAATTGAAGGTATCGAATCCACAAAACACCCCTTTGCCATGGGAGTGCAGTGGCACCCGGAAGCCCTTGCTCGCAAAAAGATCCCGGGGGGGCGCGATATATTTGCCGCCTTTGTGCAGGCGGCCCAATTATAGCCGCTTATAGCGTTTCTATGACATAACGGAGAGTTAAAAAACCGATTATTTAAGAGCCCTCGAATATTTCAAATGTTCAAGGGCTTTTCTACCCTAAATACCTGTTAAACCTGGGGTGTCTGCGCGCTCTCCATGCCCGCCCATATGTTACCATAATGTTGCCTTACAGGGGAAGTTGTGTTATATTAAAAGGAAAAGAAGCTCCGGTTAATTATTCTACAAAATTTTTGCAGTATTTAGTTCCGGGAGGTTGACCAGATGGAGGAGAAAAAAGAGCACAGAGTTTTGGTAAGCGATCCCGTATCGGAAGAAGGAATCAAACTGTTAAGAAGTGTTGCCCAGGTCGATGTTTTGCCGGATCTTTCTCCCCAGGAAATTATTGATATTATCGGGGATTATGATGTCCTGCTTGTACGCAGCGGCACGCAGGTAACTGCGGAAATAATCGAGGCCGGTAAGAAATTAAAGGTTATCGGCAGGGCAGGGGTTGGTGTCGATAATATTGATGTGCCGAAGGCAACGGAACAGGGTATTCTGGTAATCAATGCCCCCGGGGGGAACACTATTTCTGCGGCCGAGCATACCATGGCCATGATGCTCTCCCTGGCGCGCAACGTACCGCAGGCTTCGAGTTCGCTCAGGGAAGGTCAGTGGAAGAGAAGCAAGTTTATGGGTCTGGAGTTGTTCAAGAAAAATCTGGGTATAATCGGGCTTGGGCGCATCGGCAGTGAGGTAGCCAAACGGGCCAGGGCTTTCGGGATGAATATCCTTGCTTACGACCCTTATATTTCTGCTGAGCGGGCTGAAAAGCTTGGCGTTTCTTCGGTTTCCCTGGATGAGCTGTTTGCGAAGTCCGATTTTATAACCCTGCATGTGCCGAAGACTTCCGCCACGCAGCATATCATCGGAAAAGCCGAGCTGGAGCAGATGAAAGACGGTGTGCGCATCATAAATTGTGCCCGGGGCGGGCTTATTGATGAAGATGCGCTTAACCAGGCTTTACTGAGCGGTAAAGTAGCCGGTGCCGCGCTTGATGTATTTGAAAATGAACCTCCTGGAGACAGCGCTCTGCTGAAGCTTGACCAGGTTATCGCTACTCCTCACCTGGGGGCTTCGACCCAGGAAGCGCAGGTGAATGTTGCCGTACAGGTTGCGGAAGAAATTATTCATTTCCTGAATGATGAACCGCTGCATATGGCAGTAAATGTTCCCTTACTGCCTCCGGATGTTTTATCCGAAGTTACACCGTTTATCCCGCTGATGAAGATCATGGGCAGCTTTTATATGCAGGTATTCGACGGCAGGGTTGAAATGATTGAAATTACTTACAGCGGCGAAATAGCAAAGTATCCTGTCACATCCCTTACCACTGCTTTGCTCATGGGTTTTCTGCGCGTAATGATGAACAGCAATGTAAACTTTGTAAATGCACCTCTTTTGGCAAAACAAAGAGGTATAAAGGTAAAAGAGAATACCAGCACGGATGCCTCTATTTTCCATAACCTGATTAAAGTAAAAGTTAAGACCGGTGAAGGTGTTTTTACCATAGCGGGCACCCTTTTTGAGGGAAGCGACGTACGTATTGTTCAGATTGACGATTATCGTATCGAAGTGTCGCCTTCCCGCTATATGCTCGTCTGTAAATATATAGACAAGCCCGGAATAATCGGAAAAGTTGGGACGCTGCTGGGCGATAACGATATTAATATCGCCAGCATGCAGGTTGGCCGCCGGGAAATCGGAGGCGAATCCGTGATGGTTTTACAGGTGGACAACCATGTTTCGAACGAAATTCTCAGAAAGCTGGAAAAGGTAGAACATGTTCTCTCTTCAAATTTTGTAGAAATCCACCAGTAGACAACCGGTGGTCAACTAATTACAGGCAACTGTTCAATAGAGAAAACATTACGGGAAGGAGGATGCTTTATGCCCATGTATGAATTCTTATGCGAATGCGGAAACCGCTTTGAAAAGCTTTGTAAAATAAATGACAAGTCTGCGGTAACCTGCCCTGAGTGTGGGAGAACAAGTCGCAGGGTGATGTCCGTTTTTTGCAGGGGTAATTCCTCCAGTGGATCGGGAAGAGGTTCCGTTTCTGCCGGCGGCGGCTGAGGCAGCTGCAGCAGCTCCAGTTGTGCGAGCTGTCATTAGTATGTATGCACGGATGTGAATTATTGCCGGTGGGGTACGGGTAAAGTAAAGGTAAAAGTATTTTGCGATAAGCTGAAAAACATCAAAACTCCTATTGCCGTTTATGCGGCAACGGGAGTTTTTTTTATACGGCCTTTTAAATAAATATAGTCATGATGTTTCATGATTCTAACAGGGTGAGGAAATAATAATAGAAATAGAAGATCAAAAGAGCCAAAAGAACAAGTGAGTCTGAAATTCTTAAGTTTCTCCAAGTATTTCCGGGCATATTTCAATCAGGGATATTTCAATTTAGTTTCAAGCATATTTTAAGCATACATAAAGAAGTTTTTGAGCAAGAAATAAAATTGTAAGGGATACATTTACAGGATGAGATTAGATTCACAGGCAATTACTATACTTATTTTGCTGCTGGCGGTAATCTATATGGGCCTGCTGGAACGGGTCCTGGAGCGTATGCGGCTTACCGGGAGACAGGCGATGTTCATTTTGCTTGCCATTATCCTCGGAGGAAGCCTGCCTGTGCTGCCCGTATTTAAAGGACTTAAAATCAATGCCGGCGGCATGCTCGTTCCTCTCGCCGTTGTTGTCTACCTTATCGCTACCGCAGATGAGAGAGCTGAAAAAATCAGGTCCCTTTTTACCATACTTGTAACCGTTATTGTGGTCTGGGCTTTTGACCGCCTGCTGCCCCTGGAGCCGGGTATGTTTTTCCCGGACCTTGACCCTCTTTACTTGCCTGCTGTTGTAGCTGCGGTGGTGGCTTATGGTTTAGGCCGTTCCAGGCGGGCTTCCTTTATCGGGGCTTTTATGGGGGTTCTGCTGGTCGATTTCCTGGCCTGGATCGAAAACCTCGCCCACGGCTTTGCAGATATTACTGTAGTACTCGGCGGGGGAGGGGTTTTCGGGGCGGCGCTCCTCTCCGGGGTGCTGGCAGTTTTGCTGGCGGAGATTGTCGGAGAAATAAGGGAAAGATTTCAAAGGGTTTAAACCTGAATTGAAGGGAGTCTGGAATATGTTCCCGGGAGAATTAAAAAAAAATACATTGCTAATAGTGGCCTTTATCGCGGCCTTTATATTTTTCCTGTTTGGACCTGGAACATCTTCCTCCGTTGGTGAAACCTTGCCGGAAGACGGGTTTAATCAAGGTACGGGCTCTCTTTTGACCGAGCTGGACGAAAAGGAGATTGCAGCCGAGAAATATTACCGCCTTATCGACAGTGAAGGTGAGCTGATCACCATTACCGGCCACAGGATCAGACCCGGTGACCGCTACCTGGATGAGAAAAACCGCCTTTTTGAAGTGCGCAGGGTGCGCGGTTATACAGCGGAGGCAAGATATATCCGCACAGAGGAATTAAGCACAGTTGAGCTGGGAAAAAGCATTGTCTGCCCGTCTCTTTTAGAGCAATTGAGATCGACTGTCAGTATGGCTGCCGGTAACAATGACGCCGGTAATAAAGAAGAAAAATGGCCGCAAAAAAGGGTCGCCATTTATCATACTCATAATGCCGAGTCATATGTCCCTACCGATGGGACGGACAGTATCCATGGCAGAGGCGGGATTCACGATGTGGGAGCGGCGTTTAAAGATGCCCTGGAGAAAAAAGAAATCGAAGTGATATATTCTGAAAACATGCACCTGCCCCATGACAGGGGGGCTTACCGGCGTTCCAGGGATACCGCCCTGAAGCTTTTGGAACAGAATCCCGATGTTATTTTTGACTTGCACCGTGATGCCGCCCCGGTTGATGCCTACGCCACAAAAGTGGAGGAAGACTGGGTTACCAAGATCCAGTTTGTTGTAGGACGGCAGAACCCTTCTTATTCTGTTACCAGGCGTTTTGCCTACGATCTGAAGGGGCTTGCCGATAAAGTTTATCCCGGATTGATTAAGGGAGTTTTTATGGGCTGGGGGAATTATAACCAGGACCTGACTCCCCTTAATCTTTTGCTTGAAGTGGGTGCACATCAAAACAGCAAAGAAGCGGCCGAGGGCGGTATTGCGCTTTTTGCAGATGTGGTAGCGCTTTACTTTTACGGTATTCCTGCAGACGAGGAGGAAGGAAAAGGCCTTTTGCCAAGGGCCGATGATCCGGATGCTGCCGGGGGCGTTGTATATGCTACAATAGCTGCATTCCTTTTTTTGGTGGCAGCGGCCATCGGAGGTTTTTATTTTATCAATAACCCCTCGGCCTGGGGAAGGCTTAAAGGAAACTTAAGCCGCTATTTTGGAGCGGATGGCCTTGTCTGGAGAGAGGGGCTAAAGAATATGACCCTTTTGGGTAAAACAACTGTACTGTGGGTAAAAAATCTTCTTGTATACCTGTTTTTGCTGCTTCAGATCATATCTGCCCTGTTCCGGGAAATTCGCAGGCGGTTAACATAGGTAAAAGAAAAAACATAGATAAAATTAAACGGCGCTGGACTTAAGTACAGATTGAATTGGGGTTGAACCTTACAGATATCTCTATCCCGATCACGTCCCTGTTACCTCTCCGGACTTTTGGAAATATTCAAGGGTAAATTCAAAGAAAGCCCGGCTTAAAGGGGGAAGGATACGTTTCTTGCGATAGACAAGGTAAAAATTTCTTTTCAGGGGCAAATCCCGCAGCTTGTATCCCTCCAGCAGTTTTGCTTTAAGCTCTTCCCTGACCGCCATCATTGAAATCACTGTCAGCCCCAGCCCTTTTTTGACCGCCTCTTTGATCGCCTCCTGGCTTTCTATGTAACTTGTAACATTGAGGATAACGCTCTGCCGGAAATGTTTTTTTAATGCATTTTCAAAAACCTGGCGCGTTGCCGAGCCGGGTTCCCTGAGTATAAAGGGCATTTCAAGGCAATATTTAAGCTCGGTAGTGGGAATCCCGGGGCCGGGAGAGGGGGAATCTACTATAGGAAGATTTGTCCCCGAAGGGGCGATAAGAATTAAATCATCTTCAACAAGCATAATATGGCCAAGCCCTTCCTGATTTCCGGGTTCACCGGTAAAGCCCAGATCACAGGTATAATCCTGAATACTATCTATAACCTGTTTTGTGTCGCGAAAAGGAACGGAAAAAGTAACCCCGGGGTACCTCCGGCGAAAGGAATATAACAGCCCGGGTAAGAGATAGGCGCCGGGAACGCTGCTGGCAGCGATCTGCAGGTTGCCTTTGACGATCCTGTGCTCCTCCTGAATTGCCCACAGCGCCTTTTCTTTTATCTCCAAAAGCTCGCATGCATATTTAAAGAGTATTCTCCCGGAACCGGTCAACTGCAGTTCCCGTTGGCTGCGGTCAAAAAGAGGGCTCCCTATCTCATCTTCAAGTGCCTTGATATGAGCGCTGACAGTTGGCTGGCTCAGGAAAATGCTTTCCGCAGCACGAGAAAAATTTTTTTGCCTGGCCACTTCTACAAAAATCTTTAACTGATGAAAATCCATAAAAGGCATATCCTTTCAACTGGGGTTGTTTCCACTATTATACTATACCACAAAACCACAAAAGTCGTGCAAGAGAATTCCCGGTGTGGCGCTGAAAAATGCAGAAAACCGGAGTTTAACAAAAAGGCATTGATTAAAGCGAAAAGTTATATTATCATTATCTTTATTGGAATCGCACCTATTCAAGTGTTAGAAGTACCCTGAGAGTTAAAAATCCTATAAATTGTTATTTGACATATGCTCATTAAATGGTATAAGATTAAATTGAATACAAGTGCGCATTATCGAACCGGCATAGAAAAACAGGTCCGGCGATAGGAATCAGGTAAAGATATTCCCAACTAGATTAGATTGAATGAAAATGAAAGGAGAGGAAACTGAGCAGAACAAATATATATATGGTATATATATTATAGGGGTTTTTGGAAAGAAACCGAAAAGATATCTTAAGGGGTGAAAGAAATGATTAATTCTCCAATGCTGGAAAAGACGCGGTTGATAAACAAAATATTGCAAAATAC
>JAAYOY010000180.1 GCA_012520035.1 Bacillota bacterium | reverse complement strand
GACATCAGGCAAAAAATTCCCAGATAGATAAATACAATAATATAATTTTCTCCTGTTATATCGAGTATATAACCGCTCAGGGAAGGACCGATCGCTCCGGAAATGAAACCGTAAGCAGTAAATATCAAGCCAAAGATTGCTCCAAAATGTTTTAGTCCAAAACAATCTGATGCCAGGGGGGCGGAAACGGCAAATAAAGTTCCAAATGAAAAACCAATGATACCTGCAAACACAGCAGAGGCTGCCGGGCTTTTAGAGTATGCCAAGGCAAAATATGCTCCTCCGGCAGCTAAAAAAGTAATACTCATGGTCAGGCTCCTTCCTGCAAGATCCGAGATATAGCCGGTTAGTATACGGCTCAAACCGCTCATTGTATTAAAGGCCGTCAAAATTATTACAGAAGATTCCATGGTATATCCCCTGAAAAGGCCAAAGATAACCGAGAGGTTTACCATAGCGATACCCGCCGCACCCTGGAGAGCCCATGTGAGCCAGAGGAACCAAAAGTTTCTTGTTTTCAGCGCTTCTTTCACAGTTAGGGATTTTTCTGCAGGTTGCGGCGGTTGCTTTGCAACGCCTGTATCACCTCCTGGCACTTCTTCAAAAACAATTTTTATTCTTTCCGGAGTCTCTGTAAATTGAGCCGCCGTTATGCCAATCAGAAGGCTGATTGCTGCAATCGCAAAGTTCATGGGAACATAGCCTGCTGAATGAAGCATTTTGCTGAAAACCGGCGCCATAACTGCTGCCGACATGCCGAAAACCAGGCTGACTATTCCCGATACAAGGCCTTTGCGATTGACAAACCATTGCTGAACGGATGTCAGCCCGGGGATGTAAATAAAACTGCAGGCAGCACCGTTAATAAAAGCCCAGAGATACAACCAATAAAGGCTTGAAGTGCAGGTTAAAATGAGCATGTTTAAGCTGCAAATCAGCGCTCCGATACTAATCATCATCCTGGCACCGTATTTTTCCTGCCACTGCCCCACTAAAAACATAAAAAAACCCAGCGCGGTTAATAGAAAAAACATAGTATTGTTAATAGCACCCTGCCCAACAGCAAATACTTCTTGCCAGTAAGGCCCCATGACTCCTGGGTAGCCGAATATCAAGGCCCCCGGCCAGAATGTTGCAACCGAACAACCCACAACTGCCAAAATACCCCTTTTGTTTGCAATCAAAGAGTATCTCCTCCCTGTTCCGGCCCGAATACTGAACCATTTTATATGCAGTTTATTATGAATATTCAGATTTGTAAAGAAATATTATTCCCAATTCCTTTCGCTACCCCATTAGCAGTTGCAACCATACTTCTAGGATGTGGTTGCGTCGCACAGTTATAACGTGAATACCGCAAGAATGGGTTGAGCAATTAACATGGAAAGAATGAATCCCTTCCGGAAAATATTTTCGTTAAATAAAACATAAAGAGCAGTTTCTCCTTGAATCCAAAAGCCTTATAAGTTATAATTTAATAGTGTTATGTGTAAAGGTACATAACGAGAAATGTGTCAGGGTGCTGCTGGATATGGTTAAATGTTTGACCTGTATTCAATGCTGAAATAATTTCATAAAGGGTGTGATAAATCAAAGAAAATCCTTAAGGGGTATATTTTACCCCCGCTATGCGCTATGGTACATACGGCCATAGTAAGTAATTTGGTAATGAGACATTCTGAGCAAGGAGAGGGAGGAGAAACGATGAAAAAGATAATAAGTGTATTTTTAATTACGGTGATGTTCCTTTTATGTGCCGGAACGGTATTAGCAGCGGACATTACATACATTGTTAAAGCAGGTGACGTTCTCTGGAAAATCGGCAGGGAACATGGTGTGGATTATACTGTTATTGCTGAAAAGAATAAACTGGAAAACCCCCATCTTATTTTTGTTGGCCAGAAGCTCATTATCCCTGGGCAAGAAGCAAGCACTGCACCTGCACCAAAACCAGCTCCTGCACCAAAACCAGCTCCTGCACCATCACCAACCCCAGCGCCGGCTCCCAAATCAACTGAGGTAACAGTTACGGATGTTATCGGGCGTGTAGTAACATTGGATCGCCCGGCAAGCAAGATCCTTGGCACACATAATCCCTCGCTAAACACGGCTATTGTTATTGGTGGAGGGGACAAGTATATCGCAGGCTTTGGCAATAAACAGATGGCCAACAAGTTATATAATTATGTAATGGATGATTATGAAGGTATTGTGGAAATTGGTAAGGGGAAAAACATTAATTTTGAAACAGTTGTAACCCTGGGTAAAAACAACGTTGCCATACTGCCGGAGCGTTTCCAGGACCTGGTGGAGCAATTTGAAAACGTTGGCATTCAGGCAGTCGTTGCACTTCCAAACTCTGAAAGCTTTGATACCATAAAAAATTCCCTTACGATTGTTGGTAAGGTTTTAGGCGAAGAGGATAGAGCGAAGCAGATAAACGCATTTATTGACAGGAATATCGCTGAAACAAAGGCAATAGCCGATAAAGCGGAAACGCGACCGAGTGTAATGTTCCTGGGAAGTTCCAGCCCATATTCCGTGGCAACATCTTCAATGATTCAAACAGATATCATTGAGATGGCCGGTGGCACCAATGCAGTTAAAGGGATAGATGTAAAAGGTGGCTTTGCCGAAGTGAATATTGAACAATTTATCCTTTGGAACCCCGATATTATCTGGGTGCCTCAATATGCAACCTACACGGTTGAAAGCCTGTTAAACGATCCAAAATGGAGCAGTATAAAAGCAATCAAAAACAAGGCGGTATATCTATTCCCCTCGGAGCTTGAGCCCTGGGATTATCCGACAGCATCGGCAGTACTTGGCTTACGCTGGGGATTATACAGTCTGCACCCCGAACTATACAGCTTAGACGATTTAATGCAAAATGCGGATGAGTTCTACAATATGGTCTATGGGGTGAAATTTACTGCAGAACAGCTCGGTATCAAGTAATATACAAGAAATTTTACAGAAACATATTTCAAGGCTGCCCCGATCTGTTGGGAGCAGCCTTGAAAAATTGATTGAGGCAATCATTATATGAACAAAGGCGCATATTTACGAACCGTTTTCATATTATTCCTTTTGCTTTGTTGTTCTGCCCTGGCGGCTGTATGTATCGGTAGACTGAGCGTAAATCCCCTGGACGTTTACCAGGTAATAAGCAGCAAATTTGCAGCGGAGCCGGTTATTGATGAAACCCTGGAAGCTTTGGACACGGTTCTGTTTAAAATTAGAATACCGCGTACGCTGGCTGCGATGATGGTGGGGGCGATGCTTTCCCTTTCGGGAGCAGTGTACCAGGGAGTATTTAAAAACCCCCTTGTTTCTCCCGATATACTTGGCGTGTCGTCAGGGGCCAGCGTGGGCGCGGCAAGTGCTATATTGCTAGGATTGGGGATGATCGAGCGGCAATCTTTTGCCTTTTTGGGCGGTATTTTGGCGGTTGTGCTGGCTACGGCGATTCCTAAACTGCTAAAAATCTATTCAAATCTGATTCTCGTGTTGTCAGGCATAATTGTTGGCGGATTTTTATCATCCTTACTGGCAATAATGAAATTTGTTGCCGAAGAGCAAACCGAGCTTTCGGCGATTGTTTTCTGGCAGATGGGGAGCTTTGCACCTATTGATATGAAAGAGGTCGTGGCGATTAGCCCGGTGTTTTTAATCGGCACTATTTTATTGATGGGCTTATCATGGCGTATTAATATTCTGTCCTTTGGAGAAGTTGAGGCTAAAACCCTGGGCATAAACGTGAGGCAATTAATGGGTATCATCATTGCCTGTGCAAGCTTTCTCACTGCCAGTGCCGTCAGTATCTGTGGCACGATTGGCTGGATAGGCCTGGTTATTCCGCATTTGGCCCGCTTGCTTGTCGGCTCGGACCACACTAAGATGATGCCGGTCACAGTAATTTCGGGAGCTCTGTTTATGCTGATCATTGACACAATTGCGCGTGCGCTATTAACAGTGGAGATACCCCTTTCCATTCTTACTGGTATTATTGGGGCTCCCTGCTATGCGTGGTTGTTGTACAAGCAAAGGGCAAATGTCTTTTAGGCGGGGGTGGGGAAGAGATGATTCTTGAAGTAAAAAATATCAGCTTTGCCTATGCGGGAGCTCCTACACTATTCAGTGATATCTCCTTTTCCGTAAACAGGGGGCAGATTATTAGCATAATCGGTCCTAACGGTGTGGGCAAAACAACATTGCTTAATTGCATGGCAAACCTTGCTGCGCCAAAAGATGGGGAAATATTGTTGGAAGGGAAAGATATGAAGCGTTTGAAAGCGAGAGAAATAGCTAAGAAGATTGCCTTTGTTCCGCAATTTATTATTCCATCCTTTTCCTATGATGTACTCAGCTACGTTGTAACAGGTTGTGCGCCGAGAATAGGGACTTTTGAAAAGCCTAAACAGGAACATTATGCGATAGCGCAACAATCACTTGAGCAAATGAAAATATCTCATCTTGCACAAAAGTACTATACACAGATCAGCGGAGGCGAAAGGCAACAGGTAAGCATAGCAAGGGCTCTTGCACAGCGGCCAAAAGTGATCTTGATGGATGAGCCTACCGCTCACCTGGATTATGGGAATCAAATAAAAGTGCTTAAAATTATTAAAGAATTAGCTGCTGAGGGATATGCTGCCGTGATCACAACTCACAACCCTGATCATGCGTTGCTGCTCGGGGGAGAGGTGGCGGCAATTAATTCCAATGGCCAATTTATCTTTGGCAGCTCCAGGTCAGTAATTAATGAGGATTTTTTATCAGCCCTTTACGGTGTTGATTTGTGTTTACACCACATCCCTGGCATTGGCCGGGATGTTTGCGTGGCAGCTTCTTTATAAAGATGATAAAAATGGGTTTTAGAAATAGGATATGCTGCTACCTCCCATGGATGTATATCAATGGGCATACGAAGGGCGTGCATTTATTAGGACTAAGCCGTTCAGCTTCACCTTC
>JAAYOY010000179.1 GCA_012520035.1 Bacillota bacterium | reverse complement strand
TCCGAAAAGATATTTAACGAAAAACCGGGTTTTAAAGCGGCGATCGGTGGGATTATCGCGGGAACGATTACTGCTTTCCTGTTTAATGATTCCGGTGTTGTGGCGGCGGCAACGATTATGCTTTACGGAGGGCTGCCTTTTCTGCTGCTCTGTATCCATGAAATGTCCTCTGATCCCCTCCGGGGATAGATGGGTAACGCAACAAAAATATTGTATCTTGCAGGAGATCCGTATATAAACATGGAAATATAGTGCAGCGTTTCTAAACGCTCCTAAATGATAATAATGTAAAGGAAAAAATTTTAATTAAGAAAGGAAGAGTATCATCCCTTGATATCCCTGGAAAGCAAAACCCTGTCGAAAAAGATTAATATCCACCTTTTACCAACCCGAAAATTTAAAACCGTCCTGGTATCGGTATTTTTGCATCAAACCCTGGAAAAAGATCTTGCTTCTCAAACAGCCCTTCTCCCCGCGGTTTTGGAGCGTGGAACCCGTGAGTACCCTTCTTTTAGAGACTTGAAAATAAAACTGGAGGAGCTTTATGGTGCCGAACTCAGAGCCGATGTCCTGAAAAAGGGAGAGCGCCATATCCTCTCCTTTTCACTGGAGGTAATCAATGATAAATTTGCACCTGGAGAAAATTTGCTGCAGCAGGGGCTTTCTATGCTCAAAAACCTTATCGGCGACCCTTTTCTGGAAAACGGGGTCTTTAAAAGAGAGTATGTACAGCAGGAAAAAGAGCAGCTTGTCAAGGAAATTCAGGGATTGATCAACGACAAGGTTAACTATGCCCTGGAGTCCTGCGTTCAGGAAATGTGCTCCGGCGAAAGATTCGGGGTATTTAAATATGGGAGTATAGAAGATCTCGAGCCTATCTCCCCGGAGAGTTTATATAGCTATTACCGGGAACTTCTCAGGAATAACCCGATAGATGTCTTTGTGGTGGGGGAAATAGAGCCGGATAAAACTTTTGCCCTGGTCCAGGACATTTTTGATTTTCCCAGGGATGCGGGCAGAGGCGATCTTCCCCCGGTAGAAGTATACCGTATCCCGAAAGAAGTGCGTTTTAAAGAGGAATTCCTTCCGGTGACTCAGGGTAAACTTACGCTTGGTTACCGGATCAATACTTCCTACCGGGATGATGATTATGTTGACATGCTTCTTTATAACGGCATTCTCGGCGGTTTTCCCCACTCCAAGCTCTTCCAAAATGTCAGGGAAAAAGCCAGCCTGGCTTATTACGCTTTTTCGCGTCTGGAAAAGCATAAGGGAATACAGCTGATCGGATCCGGGATCGAAGCGGAGAATTATGAAAGAGCGCTGGAGATTATTCAAGAACAGGTAGAAGAGCTAAAAAAAGGGAATATTACCCATGAGGAGATGGAATATACCAAAAGGGGGCTTATCAGTCAGTATAGTATTATCGGCGATAGCCCATACAGCCTGGTAAGTTTCTTCCTTGACGGGCTAATCAGCCAAAGGGAAACGGATGTAGAGTATTTCATCGGAAGGATACAGGATATAAAGGAAGCTGATGTAATTGAAGCTTCCCGTAAGGTTTGCCTGGATACAATTTATTTTCTCTGCCCTGAAGATCGAAAAGGGGGTATACAATAAATGGAATTGACAATAAAAGAAAACATAGTTCTCGAGGAAAAAGTATACTCTGCCGTGCTGGATGGGGGGCCTGCGGTCTATGTTTTGCCCCGGGAGGGTTATAATAAAAAGTACGCCATTTTTTCCACTCATTTCGGATCCATAGATAATACTTTTCGTGCTGCCGGGGACGGGGAAGAGAAGATGACACTTCCTGACGGGGTGGCGCATTTTCTTGAACATAAGCTCTTTGATGACGAAGAGGGCAATATATTTGATCGCTTTGCCGCTTATGGTGCTTCGCCGAACGCTTTTACCAGCTTTACGCATACCACCTATCTTTTTTCCTGCACCGATTTTTTCCTGGAAAATTTCAGGCTCCTGCTGGATTTTGTGCAGACTCCCTATTTTACCGAAGAAAGCGTGGCCAAGGAGCAGGGGATTATCCAGCAGGAAATACGTATGTACGAAGATAATCCCGAATGGCGTGTTTTCTTTAATCTTTTAAAAGCACTGTACGAAAAACATCCGGTACGTAATGACATTGCCGGAACCGTGGAGAGCATCAGCCGGATTACAAAGGATATTCTATATCAGTGTTATAATACTTTTTACCACCCGCGCAATATGGCTCTTTTTGTTATAGGTAACGTTTCTCCGCAGGAGATAGTAAATGAGGTCGCGGAAAGCATATCAAGGCGTACATTCCCCCCCTTTAGCGAGATGAATCGCATCTATCCAAAGGAGAAAGCGGCCGTTAACGAGAAGAAGATTGTAGAAAAGCTGGCGGTTTCCCAGCCTGTGTTTAATCTGGGATTCAAAGATACGTATACTTACATGGAAGGCCAGCAGCTTCTTTTCAGGGAGCTTATTACTGAGCTTCTCCTGGAGATGATTTTTGGCAGGAGTGAGAAGCTTTATACCCGGCTCTATGAAGAAGGATTGATTGACGAACATTTCTTTTCTGAATATACGGCCGAACTATCCTACGGTTATACGCTGCTGGGGGGCAGGACGAAGGATCCGGAAAGGCTTCATGAAGAGTTGCTTGCGGGAATCAGGGGCATAAAAAAAGAAGGCCTTAAAAGGGATAGCTTTGAAAGGCATAAACGTAAGCTGAGGGGGGAATTTTTGCGCAGCTTTAACTCCCTGGAGTTTATCGCCAACAACTACCTTGCCTATCGCTTTCGCAAGATAGATTTTTTTGAAGTTATTGACGTGTTGGAAAAGATCAGGCTGGAAGACCTGCAAAAACGGCTCGATGAACATTTAATTGAAGATCTGCACGCGATCTCCATCGTATATCCCTTCCAATAATAAGTAACAATAATAAGTAACCATACGACATACGACATGGATTATACAAGGCGAATCGAAATATTCCCGGTAGCTCTTCCACCAGCACCGGGTTTTTTATCATTTCTCATTCGGCATGTTGATTAATATCTGGACTATTGTTTCAATCAATGATAAAATAGTGTGAAAAAGCCCATATTAAAGGCTAAATCGCGCTAATAAGGTGAAATAGCAAATATAAGTAATAATAATTCAGATAACATTCTTTTGCAAGTAACCTTAAAAGAAAGGAGTCCATCGAACGTTGGGCAATAATGAAAAGGAATTTGTTAAAGAAGTAACACCGCAGAATGTGGATTTTTCGCAGTGGTATCTTGATCTTGTTTTAAAGACGGAGCTGATGGACTATGCCCCTGTTAAGGGCTGTATGGCAATCAGGCCCTACGGTTATGCTATCTGGGAAAACATGCAGCATCTCCTGGATAAACGCATTAAAGCTACGGGACATAAAAACGCCTATTTTCCCGTTTTCATACCGCAATCCTTGCTGGAAAAGGAAGCGGAACATGTGGAGGGTTTTGCTCCGGAGGTGGCCCTGGTTACCCGCGGGGGAAACGAAAAGCTCGCCGAGCCGCTGGTTATTAGGCCTACTTCTGAGGCAATTATCTGCAGTATGTATGCCAAGTGGATCCAATCCTGGCGCGATCTCCCGCTGTTGATTAACCAGTGGTGCAATGTGGTAAGGTGGGAAAAGAACACGCGTCCTTTCCTGCGGACTTCGGAATTCCTCTGGCAGGAGGGCCATACGGTGCACAGCACCGCGGAGGAGGCCGAGGAGGAAGCCCGGAAGATGCTGGATGTGTATAAGGATTTTGTAGAAAATGAACTGGCCGTGCCTGTAATCAGCGGCGCAAAGACAGAACGGGAAAAATTTGCCGGTGCGCTGCGCACCTATACCATCGAAGCCCTTATGGCCGATGGAAAAGCCTTGCAGGCCGGGACGTCGCATAACCTGGGACAACATTTTGCAAAGGGTTTTGAGATTACTTTTTTAGATAAAGATAAACAGCTAAAATATGCCTGGCAGACTTCCTGGGGTGTATCCACAAGGCTTATCGGTGCGATAATCATGGTTCACGGCGATGATCGGGGGCTCAAGCTCCCCCCGCGTGTGGCTCCTGTACAGGTGGTGGTGGTTCCCATCATTACAAAGAAGAAGCGGGAAGAGGTGCTGCGAAGGTGCCGGGAGCTTTTAGGTGAACTGCCCGCAGAAGTGCGTGTTGAGCTGGATGATCGTGAAGGGTATTCCGCCGGCTGGAAATTTAACGAATGGGAAATGAAAGGGGTCCCTCTGCGCCTGGAGGTAGGCCCCCGGGATATCGAGGCTGGTGGGGCATCTGCTGTGCGCCGGGATAACGGGGAAAAGAGTTTTATCAGATCGGAGGATATCCCCGGGAAGATCCAGGTGCTGCTAAAAGATATTCAGGATAATCTTTTCCGCCAGGCGCTGGAGTTCAGGGAGAGCAATACCCACAGGGTGAACAGTTACGAGGAGTTTCAACAATTGCTGGAGGAAAAAAAGGGTTTATTCCAGGCTTTCTGGTGCGGTGACCTGCACTGTGAGGAAGAAATAAAAAATGATACCAAGGCAACCATCCGCTGCATTCCTTTTGGCAAGGAGGATGAAAACGGACCCTGCCTCTATTGCGGCAGAGAAGGAGGTAAAATGGTCTATTTGGCCCGATCCTACTAGCTGTCCCTGCCGGTGTAGATGCCGGCATACTGCTGAAGGGATATACGGGGTTACGGCCGGGCGATCATTTTTCAAGGTTGATAACTCACCTGTTAGCAGGTATATAAAAGTTGGGGGGTAATCCCTGAAGGTAAGAAAGAGCTGTAAAAAGCCTGTTTGAGCAAAATATAAGCAAGTTTTTAGCTTGCAATGCATTCTTTTGAAGAAAAAAAGAGGACTCTATATATTCAAAGGAGAATATATAATCAATTTCCTCTTTTATTTTTTGATCTTCTATTTATAATAAAACAAAAGTTGCAAAAGGAGGTTATAGGCTTTGAGCGAAGAGACAGCGAAGGTTCCGGAGGAATACTTTGACTTTGACAGGGTTGAGTCGCTGTTGCAGGATTTTCTGGATAAAAAGGGAGTTACGGTACCTGTTTTACAGAGAATCCAGGCTGAGTATGGTTACCTTCCGCGCCCGGTTGTGGAATATGCGGCCAAAAGACTGCGTATTCCGCTTAGCAAGGTTTTTGGAGTAGCCACTTTTTATGCCCAGTTTCACCTTAAGCCGCGCGGCAAAAATATTATCAGGGTTTGTCGGGGAACAGCCTGCCATGTTCGCGGAGGGGCGAATGTTGCCAAAGAGATGCAGGAGATTTTGAAGGTTGGGGTCGGGGAAACGACCGGAGATATGAAATTCACTTATGAAGAAGTTGCCTGCATAGGGGCCTGTGGGCTTGCCCCGGTGATGATGATCAACGATCTGACTTATGGCAGATTGGCGCCCGATAAGCTTAAAGGTATTTTGGAGGAGTATTAATATACCATGTCCTTTTGTTCAGGAGAGGGGAGAAGATGATGAAGAGATTTATTGATCACTGTTGTGATAAGTGTTTCCATAGTAAAGAAAATCCCTGCAAGCTATTTATTGAATGCTGTCTTTCAGGCCCTCTGTGTCATGATAGTGATGAGTGCTCCGCCAAGCGTAAAGCAATTATCGAGAGGGTTGCCCACAGCCCCGGTTATCTGAACTTTTAAAGCAAGCACAAGTGGAAGGAGGGAAAAAAATGTACGAAAAACAAATTCTGATCTGCGCGGGAACAGGTTGCATATCTTCAGGTTCAATGCATGTTCAAGAATCGCTCAGTGAAGAACTAAAAAAGCACGGCTTGCAAGATAAAGTGCGTATTATTCTTTCTGGGTGCCACGGTTTTTGTGAAAAGGGGCCAATTTTTATCGTTTACCCGGAGGACATCTTCTATTGTGAAGTAAAGGTTGAAGATGTACCGGAGCTGGTAGAAGAGCATCTGGTTAAGGGTAATGTTGTCGAAAGGCTCCTTTATAAAGATCCTGTTTCAGAGAAAAGAGTTTTTTCCCATAAAGATATTCCTTTCTATAGCAAACAGAAAAGGCAGATTTTGCGTAACTGTGGCGTTATAGACCCGGAGAATATTGATGAATATATTATCCGCGGCGGTTATTCCGGGATGAAAAAGGCCCTATATATGGACCCCCTGGAGATTATCAATACAGTAAAAAGCTCCGGTTTGAGAGGCCGTGGCGGAGCCGGGTTTCCTACAGGGATGAAATGGGAATTTGGTTACCGCAGTCCGGGCGATAAAAAGTATGTGGTCTGCAACGCGGACGAGGGTGACCCGGGGGCCTTTATGGACCGCAGTGTTCTGGAAGGTGATCCTCATGCTGTTCTGGAGGGATTAATTATCGCCGGAAGGGCTATCGGCAGTGATGAGGCATATATTTACGTGCGGGCGGAATATCCTCTGGCTATACGCCGCCTGAGAAAAGCCATTGCCCAGGCCGAAGAATATGGATTTTTAGGTAATAATATTTTAGATTCAGGGACTAATTTTAAAATTAATATCAAAGAAGGGGCCGGGGCTTTTGTTTGTGGCGAAGAGACCGCTCTTTTGGCATCTATTGAAGGTGAAAGGGGGATACCCCGCCCGCGACCGCCATTTCCGGCCGTAAAAGGCCTCTGGGGGAAGCCGACCTGTATCAACAACGTGGAGACCCTTGCCAATGTACCGTTGATCCTGCGCAACGGGGCGGAATGGTATAGCGCAGTGGGGACGGAGGGAAGCAAGGGAACGAAAATCTTTGCTGTTACCGGAAAAGTAAACAATACCGGCCTCTGTGAGGTTCCCATGGGTATCAGCCTGAGGGAAATTGTCTTTGATATCGGTGGAGGTATCAGGGGAGGTAAGAAGTATAAAGCGGTGCAGATCGGAGGGCCTTCGGGTGGGTGCATCCCCGAGGAGCTGCTGGATCTTCCTGTTGACTTCGATTCTTTAACTGCTAAAGGAGCGATGATGGGCTCCGGCGGGATGGTGGTTATGGATGAGGATACCTGTATGGTTGATCTTGCCCGGTATTTTCTATCTTTTACCCAGAGCGAATCCTGTGGGAAATGTACACCCTGCCGTGAAGGGACAAAGCGCATGCTGGAGATCCTGGAGCGTATTACGCAGGGTAAGGGCGAACCTGATGATATTGAGCGCCTGGAGAAGCTGGCGTTATCCGTTAAAGACAGCGCTCTTTGCGGACTGGGGCAGACCGCTCCCAACCCGGTGCTGACTACGCTGCGCTATTTCCGGGACGAGTATGAAGCTCATATCTTTGACCGCAGGTGTCCTGCCGGGGTTTGTAAAGATCTGCTCAGCTATTATATTGACCCGGAGCTCTGTATTGGCTGCCGGGCATGTACCAAAGCTTGCCCGGCTGAAGCTATCAGCGGCGAAAAGAAAGAACCGCATGTTATTGATGAAACGAAATGCATTAGATGCGGTGCCTGTTTTGAGCGCTGCAAGAAAGGTGCCGTAAAAACACGATAATCATAGAGTAGGGGAGGGAGAAAATTGGTTTCTTTAACGATAAATGGTCAAAAAGTGGAGGTAGAACCGGAAGCAACAATTCTGCAGGCGGCGGAAAAGCTGGGAGTTTTCATTCCTACCTTCTGCTATAGCCCGCAGCTTACCCTGGTGGGTGCCTGCCGGATGTGCGTGGTTGAGGTAGAAGGTATGCGTGCCCTGGTCGCTTCTTGCTGCACTCCTGTTAGGGATGGTATGGTGGTGCATACAGATACGGAGAGGGTCCATACGGCACGTAAAATCAATTTAAACCTTCTGCTGGCCAACCATCCCCTGGATTGCCTTACCTGCGAGAAAAACGGAAACTGTCGTTTGCAGGATTACTGCTATTTATACGGTGTTTCCGAAAGCGATTTTAAAGGTGACCGTAAAGATTATGCTCTTGAAGACACAAATCCATTCTTTATCAGGGATATGAACAAATGCATCCTTTGCGGCCTCTGTGTACGCACGTGCCACGAGATCAACGGTGCCGGGGCTATTGAAATTATGAACCGGGGCTTTGATTCTAAGGTATCGGCGGCTTTTTATGATCCGCTGGAAAACTCTCCCTGTGTTTTTTGCGGTATGTGTGTGGATGCCTGCCCTGTAGGTGCCTTAACGCCGAAACAGAGCATAGGCAAAGGCCGTTCCTATGAGCTGGAGACTGTAAAGACGGTTTGCCCCTACTGCGGTACCGGATGCGGGCTGGAACTGTATGTTAAAAATAATGAAGTGGTACGCGTTAAGGGCGACCCTTCCAACCCTGTTAGCAGGGGACAGGTCTGTGTCAAAGGGCATTTTGGGACCGATTTCCTGAAGAGCCCGGAGCGCTTGACAACGCCGTTAATTAGAAAAAACGGCGAGCTTGTGGAATCATCCTGGGATGAAGCCCTGGACCTTGTAGCTGAAAAATTAAAGGGGGTGAAGGGCACAGAGTTAGCGGGGTTTTCTTCAGCCCGGGCTACGAACGAGGAAAATTATCTTTTTCAAAAACTTTTGCGTTCACTGGGGACGAATAATATTGACCACTGTGCCCGTCTCTGACACGCCCCTACTGTAGCCGGTCTGGCTACGGCTTTTGGCAGCGGTGCGATGACAAACAGCATTGGGGAAATTGAAGATGCCGGGGCGTTGCTGGTAATTGGTTCCAATACCACAGAGACGCATCCCGTAATCGGTTACAGGATGAAGATGGCCAAAAGGAAGGGCGCAGCCCTCATTGTTGTCGATCCCAGGCGAGTTGATCTGGCCGAGCATGCGGACTTGTTTTTACAACTTCGCCCGGGGACCAACGAGGCGCTCCTGAATGGATTGATCCATGTGATCATCGAAGAAGGTCTGGCGGATGAAGAGTTCGTCAGGGAGAGAACCGAAGGTTTCGCTGAAATGGCAGCAGCAGTTAAAAAATACACTCCCGGGTATGTAGAGGAGATAACCGGCGTTGCGGCAGATGATATCCGCCGGGCAGCGCGTCTTTACGCGAAAGCTGAAAGCGCGGCCATCTTCTATACGATGGGGATTACTCAGCATAGCAGTGGGACGAATAATGTACTGGCGGTTGCTAACCTGGCTATGGTCAGCGGTAATGTTGGCAAACGTTCTGCGGGCGTCAATCCGCTGAGGGGACAGAACAATGTCCAGGGAGCATGTGATATGGGGGCTTTGCCGAACGTTGTCACAGGTTACCAGCGTGTGGACCACAGGGATACCCAGTCCAAATTTAAAAAAGACTGGGGTGTTAAGCTTCCCGTTGCCCCCGGTTTGACTGCTACAGAGATCATCGATGGTATCCTTGACGGTGGGATTAAGGTTCTTTATGTTATGGGAGAAAATCCCGCGCTGAGCGATGCCAATCTGAATCACGTCCTGGAAGCGCTGGCGAAGGTGGAGTTTCTGGTTGTGCAGGATATCTTTTTAACGGAAACGGCTGCCCAGGCCGATGTGGTTCTTCCCGCCGCTGCATTTGCCGAGAAACATGGAACCTTTACCAATACTGAGCGGCGTGTACAGCTTGTCAGGCAGGCGGTTAACCCTCCCGGCGAGGCCAGGGCTGATTGGGTTATCCTGCAGGAGCTTGCTTCCAGGCTTGGGCTGGGGTGGAGCTATGGAGGGCCGGAAGAAGTCTTCCAGGAAATTGCCCGGTTAACTCCCAGCTATGCCGGAATAAGCTATAAGCGGCTGGAGGAAGAGGGGGGGCTACAGTGGCCGTGCCCCGACGCGGAGCATCCGGGGACGCCATATCTCCACGCAAATCAGTTTGCGGGGGGGAAGGGTCACTTTACTCCTGTAGAGTATCAGCCTCCGGCTGAAGAGCCCGATGCGGAATACCCGTTGTTGCTTACCACAGGCCGCAACCTTTTTCACTATCACACCGGGACTATGACCCGGCGCAGCAGCGCTATAGGTCCCTTTAAACCGGAAGAAATGGCGCAAATTAGCAAGGAAGATGCCGAAAAACTCGGTATTGAAGAGGGAGACCTGGTAAAAATCTCTTCACGACGGGGAGAAGTAAAGGTAAAAGTGCAGGTTACGGAGATCGTGCCCCCGGGGGTTGTTTTCATGACCTTCCATTTTCATGAAGCTGCTGTTAATCTTTTGACAAATAGCAAGGTTGATCCTGTGGCCAAAATTCCGGAATATAAAGTCTGTGCTGTGAAACTGGAAAAAGCAGTGCCGTAGACAGTAAAGATATTGTAACCGAGTTGGCACTGCCGGCAAAGCCCCAGTAATTAAGATCACAGGTACGGTTCTGAATCCAGTGATATATTTTTTCAGAGAAGCCTGATCAAGATCTCCTATGGAAATCCTCTGTGGGGGAGCGGTGAAGTTTAGGAATGTTTTTGGGCTGTCCCCGTTATTCTTATGGGGACAGCTCTTTCTCATAAAGCGGCTATCTATTCTGAACAGGGAAGGTGCGATTTAATAAATGTTGAGGTAAAATATATTTAAGAAAGAAGTACTTTGTAAACAGGAGGTCCAGGACATTGAAAAGAGGGGATATACAGTATGATCTCACTGCAGAAGTGGAGATTGTGCGCGTCAGGAATTTAGAAAAAAACAAGGAAACCGATCGGGTGGTTTTAGAAACTCCGCTGACCATTTTTTTAAATGATCATGAGTTTATCACATTATTATGTTCACCTGATAATCTCGATTGCCTGGCGGTTGGTTTTTTGCGCTCAGAAGGGCTGATCGAAAGGGCGGCCGATATAGAAAAAATTGATGTAGATGTTGAAAAAGGGTTTGTTTATCTAAAAACGGCGGCTAAAGATGATCTTATTAATAAGCTCTACGGTAAAAGAATGATCACTTCCGGGTGCGGTAAGGGCTCGCTTTTTTTTAATGCTCTTGATTCCCTGCAGAGTAAGCGGATAGAATCGCCGCTGCAGGTAAAAGCCGAAGAAATACTAAAGTTGGTAGGCGCTGTGCAGGATAAAGCCCTGCTCTTTAAAAGCACCGGGGGGGTTCATAGTGCTGCACTTGCGGAAAGAGATCAGATCCTTTTCTACAGTGAGGATATTGGGAGGCACAATGCGGTAGACAAAATTGTAGGGGAGTGTATTTTAAAAGATATCAGCCTGGAGGATAAAATCCTTCTGACAAGCGGACGAATTTCATCGGAGATAGTTATTAAAGGGGCAAAGCTTGGCCTGCCCCTCATTGTATCCAGATCTGCCCCCACATCTCTAGCGGTGGAACTGGCCAGGGAAACCGGGATCACTCTTGTTGGCTTTGCGCGTGGTAAACGCCTGAATATATATTCGCATAGTGTTCGGATCGCTTAATGATTCACCAGCGGTCATATTGTCTAATAAAACCGGGAATCGGGTAAATTACTTTCAAATAATCATTATACAATCCTCCTTTAGAATTACAAAAGTAATATCCATTATTTGCAAAATGGATTGTTTTTTTGTATAATATACATAATAAGTAATGAATCAAATTGGCCTGCTTAGTATTGCAATGTTAAAGGAGTTGAAGCCTATGGAAAATAATCCGCCTTATTGTTAAATCCTTATATGGAGGGATGAAAGATGGCTTTAGATTCCGTTAAGAAAATTGCGGCTGAATTTGCTCTGGATAAAGCGATAAATTATATCACTAAAGATCCTGATAAGAATTTATTCGTACTTTTAGATTTTGTAGAGAAAGTGGCCAGAGCACCTGGGCATAAAGAAGTAGTCAAGAAACTTAAAGTTCACTTTAAAAATAACCCGCGGATTATGGAGCAAACCAGGCGCATCGCGAGCAACCCCAAGATGCTTTATAATTTAATTAATTCTTGGGTGGTTAACGGGGTTTTTTTGGGGAGAACTAAAAGGGAAAACATCGGCCGGGAGTTAGGGGTTTCCGTTCCACAACTGTTGTTAATCGATCCGACATCATCCTGCAACCTGCGCTGCGAAGGATGCTGGGCGGGCGAATACAGCAAAGTGGATCGGCTGGAACCCGAGTTATTCAGTCGGATTATTAAGGAAGCCAAGGAGCTGGGAATATACTGGATAGTCCTCTCCGGAGGCGAGCCTTTCTGTTATCCTTACCTGTTGGATGTAGTTGCCGAGCATCCGGATTCTGTTTTCATGTCTTATACCAACGGTACGCTCATCGATGAGAGGGTTGCCGATCGCCTTGCCGATCTGGCCAATTTCTCACCGTCATTCAGCCTTGAGGGCTGGCGGGAACAGACTGATGCCCGCAGGGGTAAAGGTACTTTTGACAAAGTTATGCATGCCATGGATCTCCTCAGGGAAAGAGGGGTCTTCTTTGGTGTTTCTGTTACATCAATGAGCAATAATATTAAAGAAATTTTTAATGAAGAATTTATTGATTTTCTTGTGGATAAAGGGGCTACGTACATGTGGTCTTTTCATTATATACCCATCGGGCGCAATCCTAATGTAGATCTAATGCTCACTCCCGAGCAGCGCCTCTGGATGATTGACAAGGTTAGAGAATTGCGTAATACCAGGCCGATACTAATTGCGGATTTTTGGAACGACGGAGAATTTACCGGCGGTTGTATAGCCGGCGGCAGGCAATACTGTCATATCAATGCAGCCGGTGATGTAGAGCCATGTGCTTTTGTGCATTTTGCCGTTGATAATATTAAAGATAAGAGCTTAAGAGAGGTTCTACAGAATCCTTTATTTAAAGCTTATCAGAAAAGGCAGCCTTTTAACGAAAATCACCTTGCTCCCTGTCCCATTATCGATGCTCCTGCCAGTTTGCGGGAATTGATCAAGGAAAGCGGTGCAAAACCAACTCATAGGGGGGCCGAAGAGGTCCTGCAGGGTGAAGTCGCCGAACATCTGGATCAAATCTCAAAGAAATGGCTGGAGCTTGCCGGACAATATCAAGAGAAAAATAATAAGAACGAAGATACGCCTGTTAGAGAAGGGATTAATGCAGGATAATGCTAAAGCAGTTCCATGTGCTTGCTTGTGTTTGTTTTCTATGTTCCCTGCTTTCAGGGAGCTTTTTCTTTTCCCTTGAGTCGCAGTTCAATGTACTTTTGACTTGCTTGTTTATTCTTTTTTTGTAACACTACGCGCTTTGCGAGAACATTTACCCGGTATATTTGGCATCCTGTGAGGCTTTCCAGCTTTTCTTTGACCTTTTTTTGAATATCTCTCAGGATTGCGGGTATATTAAAATAGCCATACTTAAAAATAATGTCCAGGCTGATTGTAATGCCATTATTATTGGAAATGAAAGCGGTTTTTTTGGCTTTAATTACGCCCTCTGTTTCTTCGGCAACATGGAGTGCTATCTGTTCAATGACGTTTTCAGAAAGATAGTAGTTACCCAGGGAACTAAATAACGGACGAACTATACAATGCTCCATCGGTCTTGATTGGTAAGAGGGCTTATTTTTTCCCATAAAAAAAGACTTCAGCGGGTCAAGAAAATAACCGGGAAATTCTTTTTCAATAGCAAAAGTAGGAAGAGGTATAACGTGACGGTTTTCTCTTTCCCTGATCTCCAGTGCTTTTGCAATTTCCTGGGGGGAAGCAATACTTTCTATATCAAAATATTTTTCGGGTGCGGGGATATCCAGTCTCCTGGTAATTAGTTCGACCATACGCTTGGAAATTCCGAGGACAAGTATACTTTCCGGTTTGACTTCTTTAATTTTTTCCCTTACCTGCTCGGCATGCTCCGGATTAAAAAAAACAGCCCTTTTGGTAGCGCCTATTTTGGTATTTTCACGTTTAGCGGAACGGCCGGCCAGGATGTCATGACCCCGGATGAGCAAACCGTCGTCAATAATGTATTCTATCCCCTCCCGGTAGGCAACCATCGTCGAGCGATGACTTTTTCCAGTACCGCTTGGTCCAATTAAAGCATATACCTTCATATTTCCTCCTTAATTCCAGAATAAGTATATCATACCGCAATGAAAATGTCGAGGAATTATTAAAATACTCCAGGTAATTGTATTCTAAGAAAGATATTGAAAAAGATACCTTATGTGATATACTTTGAAATATGAAGGATAAGGGTATTTTGAAGGAATTAAGGAAATATTCGGGCGATTAAAAAACAGGAGGGAATTATATGGAAGACAAGTTAAAATTTTTGCAGCAGAGAAGAGAAATTATTATCGGGGGGGGCGGGCCGGATCGTATTGAGGACCAGCATAAAAAAGGAAAACAGACAGCCCGCGAAAGATTGGAAAAGTTTTTAGATCCGGGAAGCTTCGTTGAAGTCGGTACTTTTGTGCAGGGCAATCTTGAAGATGCCAGCACTATGGATATTCCTCTTCCGGGAGAGGGAGTCGTTACCGGTTACGGGACTGTGAACGGCCGCCTGGTTTATCTTTTTGCGCAGGACTTTACCGTTTCCGGTGGCTCCCTGGGAGAGATGCATGCCGCAAAAATTTGCCGTGTAATGGATCTGGCCGCTCAAAACGGTGCTCCTCTTATCGGTATCAATGATTCCGGCGGGGCAAGGATTCAGGAGGGCGTAATGTCTCTTGACGGATACGGAAATATATTTTTTAGAAATACAATAAATTCCGGGGTAATCCCGCAGATTTCCGTCATCATGGGGCCCAGTGCGGGAGGTGCCGTATATTCACCGGCGCTGACGGATTTTATTTTTATGGTAGATGATACCAGTTATATGTTTATCACCGGTCCGCAGGTTATTAAGGCTGTTACAGGCGAGGAGGTCACCCCCGGCAAACTCGGCGGTGCGGCAACCCATAATGAAACCAGCGGTGTGGCACACTTCAGGGCAAAAAATGAGCAAGAATGCCTGGAAATGATCAAGAAGCTGTTAAGCTACCTTCCATCGAACAATTTAGATAACCCTCCTGCCGTATCTCCAGTTGAGCCCACAATTCCCGCCGAAGATCTTGTGGAACTCGTTCCCGCCGATCCCAACAAGCCGTATGATGTTGTGGAGGTCATCAAACGTATTGTAGATGGCAGCGAGCTCTTCCAGGTTCAGGAGCATTATGCCAAAAATGCAGTGGTAGGTTTTGCCCGTATTGATGGCCAGACGGTGGGTATTATTGCAAACCAGCCCAAGTATCTGGCAGGTTGTCTGGATATTAATTGCTCCGATAAAATAGCCCGCTTTGTGCGTTTCTGTGATTGCTTTAATATTCCACTGGTTACTTTTGTGGATGTGCCGGGTTATCTCCCGGGGGTCCACCAGGAATACGGGGGTATTATCCGGCACGGGGCGAAGATTCTCTACGCCTACTCTGAAGCTACAGTGCCTCAGATAAGCGTTGTCCTGCGCAAGGCTTACGGCGGCGCTTACATAGCCATGAATGCCCGCAGCCTTGGCGCGGATCTGGTTTATGCCTGGCCTACTGCAGAGATAGCTGTAATGGGGCCGGAGGGGGCGATCAACATAATTAACCGCAGGGAGATTGAAAAGTCCGATAACCCCGATGAGATGAGGAAGCAAAAAGTTGCCGAGTACCGGCAAAAATTTGCCAACCCGTATATTGCGGCTGCCCGCGGTTGGATAGATGATGTTATTGACCCCAGAGAAACGCGGCAACGGCTTATTATGGGCCTAGCATCGCTGAAAAACAAATATGAGGACAGGCCGCGCAAAAAACATGGGAATTTCCCTGTTTAATATTTTGTTGACTTTTTCACCCGCTGATGTTAAGATGCATTCAATAGACATTTTTATAGTATGCCGGTGAAGGGGAGAGTAGGGATAGGAAAAGCCACAGTGAGCCGGGGATAGTGGGAACCCGGTGGCCGGAACTATTCCGAAGCGCACCCCGGAGGCGGGGGCTGAAGCGCAGAAAAACCCGGTTTATCAGGGCCTCTGTGTGTGTATGCTTTTCCGGATAAATCCGTTATAATTATGCTGTACGGAGTGCAGCAGCTTGAGGAGGATCCTTTACGGGTCAAAGAAGGTGGTACCGCGAGAACAACCTCTCGTCCTTTTTGGAAGAGAGGTTTTCTTTATTTAAGGAGGGAACTGGATGCGGGTAGGAATAATTGGTGTTACGGGTTATACGGGAAATGAGCTTTTAAGGCTGCTCTTTTCCCATGGCGGTGTAGAGATAACCTATGTTACCTCACACTCTTATAGCGGAAAATCCCTGGCTGATATTCATCCCCATTACCGGGAAATTATTGAGCCGGTATGCCGATCTTTTTCTGTAGAAGAAGCGGCGGAGAAAACGGATTTGATTTTTTCCGCTTTGCCCCATGGCGAATCGATGGAGAAAGTGCCTCTTTTACGGGATGCGGGGGTAAAGGTTATCGACCTGAGCGCGGATTTCCGGCTCGCAGATGCGGCTCTCTATCCCCGGTGGTATAAGCGGGAACATTGTGCTCCCCACTATTTAAAAGAAGCGATCTATGGGCTGCCGGAACTTTACAGGGAAGAGATCAAAAAAGCTTCGCTAGTTGCCAATCCGGGCTGCTATCCGACCTCTGTTTTGCTGGGGCTGTTGCCGCTGGCAATCAGGGGAAATCTGGCGGACTGGGATACCCTGGTAGTGGATGCGAAGTCCGGTACATCCGGGGCAGGGCGGGTGCCTTCGCAGAATCTGCATTATCCTGAATGCTCTGAAAACTTCCGGGCTTATCGTGTTGCCGGACATCAGCATACACCTGAAATGGAGCAGGAGCTCGGAAAGCTGGTGGGCAGGAAGGTGTCCTTTACCTTTGTTCCCCACTTGCTGCCGATGATCAGGGGCATACTCAGCACGATTTACCTTTCCTTGAATGCAGAAATTACCGAAGAGGAAATAACCGGTATCTACAGCGGGTTTTACGCCAATGAAAAATTCGTGCGGGTTTTGCCGGCTACTATACTGCCGGAGACTAGAAATGTATATGCCGGTAATTACTGCGATCTGTCTTTAAAACTGGATACCCGTAACAACAGGCTGATTATAATCTCCGCTATTGACAACCTTGTGAAAGGCGCTGCCGGGCAGGCTGTGCAGAATATGAATCTTATGCTGGGATTTAAAGAAGAACAGGGTCTGGAGATGGTTCCCCTGCGGCCATAATTTTTTCTTGGGAAGGTGGAATATAAATTGATGAGCTTATATAGTATAGAATCAATAACCGGCGGTATTACCGCTGTTTCCGGTATCGAAGCTGCCGGTCATAACTGCGGCATGAAAAAAAACGGGAGCAAGGACCTTGCGCTTATCTACAGCAGGAGACCTGCTGCAGCGGCAGGGGTTTTTACCAGAAACAAATTCAAGGCACCTCCGCTAATCATCACGCAGCAAAACATCGCAAACCCGGTGAGAGCAATTATTATTAACAGCGGAAATGCCAATGCCTGCACCGGTGCCCGGGGGCTGAAGGATGCCCGCGATACTGCCGTTATTACGGCTGAAAAACTTGGCCTGCAAAAAGAAGAGGTGCTGGTAGCTTCCACCGGCGTAATCGGTAATTACCTTCCCATGGAGAAACTGAACCGGGGAATCGGAGAAATAGTCAAAAAGCTTTCTCCGGCAGGGGGAGAAGCTGCCGCTGAAGCGATTTTAACAACCGATACCGTTACTAAGATGAGTGCCTGCCGGGTGCGGGCAGAAGGAGGAAAAGTTTTATTTGCCTTAGGAGGGATGGCTAAAGGTTCCGGTATGATCTGTCCCGATATGGCTACCATGCTTGCTTTTATTGCTACCGATGCCGCAATAGAAAGAGAACCCCTGCAAAAAGCGCTGCGGCAGGCGGTTGAACATACGTTCAACCTGATTACAGTTGATGGGGACACATCCACGAATGATATGGTCCTTCTTCTCGCTAACGGCTCCTCGGGGGTGCAGTTAAATGAAGGGGGGCCACTCTGGGATATGTTTAACGAAGCGCTTTTCCATATCTGCCGGGATCTGGCTTACCAGATTATCTCCGATGGTGAAGGGGCAACCAAAATAATTAAATTGACCATTAAGGGTGCACCCGATTATTTTACAGGGAGAGCGCTTGCCCGCAAGGTTTTGAATTCTGCACTGGTAAAAACCGCTTTTTTTGGCGAGGATGCCAACTGGGGCAGGATAGTGACGGCTATGGGCTACGCGGATGTCCATTTTATCCCCGAAAAAGTGGACGTCTTTCTCGGAACCGTTCAGGTTGCCGCTGCAGGGGAAGGGCTTCATTTTGATGAGGCTGAAGCAAAAGCGGTTTTAATGAAGAAGGAAATCCCGGTAGTAGTGGATTTGCATCTAGGAGAGGAAGAAGTTACTGCATATGGTTGTGATCTCAGCCATGAGTATGTAAATATAAACAGTGCTTACAGGAGCTGAAACAGGAGGCTGGACTGATGGAAAAGTCAATGAATTCCCTGATTGCAAAAGCCGGTGTTCTAATAGAAGCTCTGCCTTATATCAGGAAATTTGCCGGAAAAACCTTCGTCATCAAATACGGGGGCCATGCTATGGTGAGCGAGGAGCTGAAAAATTCGGTAACCCAGGATATTGTCCTTTTGAAATTTATCGGCATCAATCCTATTGTTGTCCACGGTGGAGGCGGGGAGATAACGGCACTAATGGAAAAGCTGGGGAAAAAGGCCCACTTTGCCGGCGGCCTCCGCGTTACCGATAAGGAGACGATGGAAGTTGTAGAGATGGTCCTCATCGGAAAAATAAACCAGGAGATTGTCAGCTTGCTGAACAAGCATGGGGGTAGAGCTGTAGGGCTCAGCGGCAAAGACAGCAACCTGCTAATGGCCCGGAAAAGGCCCCCTGTCCAGGTTTTTGTGGAAGGGAAAGAACAGAGCATTGATCTGGGTTGTGTAGGAGATGTGGTTACCGTAAGTCCGGAGGTAATAAATACTCTCAGCAGCAATGGTTATATACCTGTCATCTCTTCTGTCGGGGTGAGCCCGGAGGGTGAGGGGCTGAATATCAACGCCGATCATGTAGCCGGTGAACTTGCCGCCGCCCTCGGCGCCGAAAAACTAATTATCCTGACTGATGTGGAAGGTATTCTGGAAAAGCCCGAAGATCCGGGGAGCCTTATCTCTTCCCTTCACCGCCAAAAGGTAAGGGAGATGATCATCTCCGGGAAAATATCTTCCGGGATGATTCCCAAGGTCGAAGCCTGTGTCAGGGCATTGAATAACAATGTTTCCCGGACACATATTATTGATGGCCGCATCAGCCATTCAATGCTGCTGGAGATCTTCACGGATAAGGGTATTGGAACGATGGTTGTATAAAGGCGATTTTTCTTGCCTGCATTTCCATACTTGCGTTATACTGAGGAGGTGAAAATGCTTGTTACAGGAAGAGGGGAAGACGTTACAGGAAGAGGAGAAGAAGTATATTATTAATACCTATAATCGCAACCCGGAGAATAATCCGTTGATCGTCAGGGGCAAAGGCACGTTCCTCTGGGATGAAAAAGGAAAACAGTACCTTGATTTTGTCGGGGGGCTGGCTGTAAATGCCTTTGGTCATACTTATCCCCCGGTTGTTAGCGCCATCCGGGAACAGATCGAGAAATTTATTCATACCTCCAACCTGTACTATACTGCGCCACAGGTGCAGCTGGCGAAGTGTTTGGTGGAGAACTCGGCGCTGGCGAAAACTTTTTTTTGCAACAGCGGTGCGGAGGCCAACGAGGCGGCCATAAAGCTTGCCCGCAAGTATAGCAAGCTTCATGGCGGGGAGAATAAGTATGAGATTATTACCGCACTGAAATCCTTTCACGGACGTACTCTGGCAACCCTGACGGCCACAGGGCAGGAGAAGTTTCAAAAGGGTTTTGAACCCCTTCCTCCCGGTTTCCGCTACGCACAATTTAACGACCTGCAATCATTTCAATCCCAGGTGAACGAATCCACCTGCGCAATCATGATCGAACCCGTGCAGGGGGAAGGAGGAGTATACCCCGCTGAGGCAAAGTTTCTCAAGGGGCTAAGGCGACTGTGCGACGAAAACAATCTGCTGCTTATTTTCGATGAGGTCCAGTGCGGCATGGGGAGAACCGGTAAACTTTTTGCTTATGAGCACTACGGCGTTGAGCCCGATATTATGACCCTGGCCAAAGCGCTGGGTGGCGGATTGCCTATAGGGGCCATGCTCTGCCGGGAAGAAGTGGCTTCCGGTTTTTCGCCCGGAGATCATGCTTCTACTTTTGGCGGTAACCCCGTAGTCTGTGCGGCGGCTCTCGCGGTGCTGGAAGGCCTTCTGCAGGAGGGGTTCCTGGAAGATGTCGCTGCAAGGGGGGCATATTTCTTGGAGAAACTGGAACTATTGAAAAAAATGTTTTCGGGTGAAGTGCAGGAAGTCAGGGGTAAGGGGCTGATTCTCGGCCTGGAGCTTAATTCGTCCGGGTTAGAAGTTCAGCGAAGCTGTCGGGAGAAAGGATTGCTGATAAACTGTATCGGGGGAAAGATATTGCGTTTTCTGCCTCCGTTAAATGTCACCAAAGAGGAGATAGATTCCGCATTGGAAGTTTTACAAAATGCGATGATGGAGGTGTTCGGAGTTGAATAATCTGCGCGGAAAGCATTGTTTATCCTTGCAGGATTTTACCGCAGCTGAAATCGGGGCTATCCTAGAACTGGCCGTGGAGCTGAAAGCGAAGCAGAAAGCGGGAGAACCCCATCGCCTGCTGGAGGGAAAAACGCTGGGGATGATTTTCCAAAAACCGTCTACAAGGACCAGGGTTTCTTTTGAGGTTGGCATGTGGCAGCTCGGAGGTTATGCTCTCTTCCTGAGCAGCCAGGAGCTGCAGATCGGCAGAGGGGAGCCCATTAAAGACACCGCGGCTGTCCTTTCGCGTTACCTGGATGGTATTATGATCCGTACCTTTGATCATGCTGAAGTAGAAGAGCTGGCAGCCAATTCTTCCGTTCCGGTGATCAATGGCC
>JAAYOY010000178.1 GCA_012520035.1 Bacillota bacterium | reverse complement strand
TTTAACAAAATTACCTCTGTTAAAAATTGCCCGTATTATTTTAATATTACATCTCCTCATCAAAAAAAACAACCTTTGTTTAAAATTATTATAAATACAGTCAAAATCCGATATAACTGTAGATAACGCCAATGTCTATCCGGAAAAGTATGCCGACAGCAATATGCTACCTGCCTGGGCAAGGAACCCATATGCTTCATGTATTAAAAACGGTATAATACAAGGATACAATAATGCGCTCAAGCCAAAAGAAAACATAACAAGGGCGGAAGCTGCCGTAATCATCCGGAAGGATGCTGATTAACCGAACCGGATAAACGCTGACGCCGGCTGTAAAAATGTCAGTTACGCTTAAAATCATTTTTCCTCAATAGAAGCAGCCGCCTGCCCCTAAAAACTGCATCCCTGCCGTATCTTTGCCGCAGCATATCCAGAACCGGGGTGATTTTTTCTTCCCCCGGATCCCCGCCGGGTATCAGCGAGAGCTGGCGTTCCCTTTCCAGCCCTGAAGCCCTGATACCAACCAGGCGCCAGGGAGGGTTCCCGCAGCAGCGGGTGAAAAGATCGACAACGGACTTAAAGATTTTTTCATCGCTGGCCGTGGCTTCGGGCAGGGTAAGGGACCTTGTTTTTATGCTCAAATCGGGAAATTTAAGCTTCAGGCCGACGGTCCTGGCTTTAAGCCCTTTTGAGCGCAGGCGGTAGCCGACCTCCGAAGCCAGGTCGAAGAGGACGGTCAGGATATAATCCTTTTCGTGGATATCCTGCGAAAAAGTGATCTCCTCCGATATCGATTTGCGCCCGGCATTAAGTTCCAGCTTTCTGCTGTCCCGGCCGGAGGCATATTCTTTGAGCTCTGCGGCTGCAGCTGCGCTGCCGGCAATGCTTTTTAAGGCCTCCAGCGGGAAAGACGCCAGCTCGCCCACAGTCTTTATGCCGAAGGCATTCAATTTCCGCTCTGTCACAGGCCCTGCTCCCGGCAGAAACCTTACGGGAAGCGGCCATAAAACCTTCTCCACATCCTCAGGATAAAGAGCTCTGATACCGTCCGGCTTGGCCAGAGAGCAGGCGATTTTGGCCAGAAGCTTGTTGATGGAGACCCCAATGCTCAGCGGCAGGCCTAGCTCCTCCCGGACAGCAAAGCGGATCTTTCGGGCTGTCTCCAGGCCGGTACCTGCTCTTACGGCAAGGTATGCTTCGTCGATGGAGACCTGCTCGATGTCGGGGGTAAACCTGCCGAATATCTCTATTACCTGCTCCGATACTTCTTTATACCTGGTCATGTTTACAGGCAGGACTATCGCTCCGGGGCAGAGTCCCAGGGCCTTTTTCATCGGCATGGCAGACCTTACCCCGTACTGTCTGGCCTCGTAGGAGCAGGTGGAGACAACGCCCCGGGAGTCGGGATCGCCGCCCACGACGACGGGCCTGCCTTTAAGCTCCGGGTTGTCCAGCTGCTCCACGGAGGCAAAGAAAGCATCAAGGTCGCACAGGAGAATATCATTATTGATTAGTCTTTTATTCATTCTCAAAACCATGGCTGGTGAACTTAAGGGTTTGGCTATTCTCGGTGACGGTCCGCACTACATGGTCCGGTACGCCATCGGGGATCTCTACTTCTATCTCCATTGTTACTTTTACCTTGGCGCCAACCAGACCTTCGAGATGGACAATTACCTCTTCAGCGATACGGCTGGCGTCACGTCCCACTCGGGTAGAATTAAGCACCACGCTGCCGTAAAAACGCTTTGGTCTGGGTGGCTCAGCCGGCTCAGGGGAGGGTGAGGATTCCGACGTAGTAAATGATGAGCCGGGATGGATAGGCCCGGCTGTTCCCACATCGCCAGGCACAACTGTGGAGCCACCAGGAGCTGGAGGCTGCGGCACAGCTTCCGCATTAAGCTGCTTTCGTGCCGCTTCCGGCTTGACAAGCAGCCCGGGAGCATCACTGTCCGGAATGGAGAGGTGCTGCAACGAGCGCAGGCCCCGGTAGCGGCCGGTTGACTCGTCATAGCCCTCAGCATAGGCAAAAGCATCCTGTTCCCATGTCAGCAACGCCACTCCATCACGGATGGCTGCGAGCAGCACCTCAGAATTTTTTAAACGGGGCAGGTAAAGGTAACGGGCAAAGTCCTCCACGAGTTGTTTGATAGCCACATGGTCGCCCCGCCACAGCGGTACTCGATCAAGCTCCATACGCAGGCGCGTTGCTGCAAAGCTTGTTACCAACAGTTCATCATTGCGCAGCTTGCGGCTGGCCCGCACAGCGAGGGCCTCCTGGCCGACAAGGCGAAAAGCCTGCCACTCTATATCCCCCTGTGGTGAATCCTGCACCGGTACCAGCAGCCACTGGTAGGCTTCCGGAATGCGTGCCGTTACAATACTATCTGCGGACAGCCTCTGCGTTTCAGCTTGCTTCACCTGGTAGTGAGAAAGGTCAAGAGTTTCTTTTTCGCTGAGAATAGATTCCCAGGCAAGATAGTAACGCACCGCCTCGTCCAGGTCTTGCAGGCGGGTACTGTCGACCGCCAGAAAAACCAGAGTGTTGCGATAGAGGCGTGGTGCATTGCCGCGCCTTTCCAGAATGGATTTTGCTGCAGTCAATGCGGGACAGTTCGGTTGTTTGCTGTACGGATAATCAATGCCCAGAACCACAAGGCGGGCATCCATATCATCAGGTATATCTTGTCCAGTCGCAGGAAAGGGATGTATACGGCTTAAATCGCCGGTTTTACGGATATCGAGCCGGAGCCGCTTTTCTACTTCCTGGGCTACCTTATCGGGATCCCGCTTGAACTGCTCGGCCCGGTCTTCGGCCAGTTTGGTCACTGTAGGCTGGGTCGAGTACCAAAAACGGGGGCCATCCTGATAGAGATAGGTAGCGCTGCCGGCTAGACGCCGCAGAGCATCACCAAAAACAGCAGATGACTCACCCGGCATAACACAACCCAGTTTGATGCGCCGGTCCTCCAGACCCCGGTTGGCTGCTGTGGGGGTAGGAGCAGAACCCAGGTAAATAGTGCGGGCTACCCGGCGACAGGCGGCAAGCTTGCCAAGATTAGGCAGACTGGAATCAATATGCAGGGGGAGTGAATTGGGACCATCCACGTCTTTGGCGATGACCGGGATCCAGTTATCCGACAGGTAGCGGGTGAGTTCAAACTGCACTCGCGGGTCGTCAATGGGAATAGTGGAGGGCATAATAAGGGGGTTACGGTCACCTTTCTCCCAGAGGCTGTGAATTACCGCCGCCATCAGGCGCA
>JAAYOY010000177.1 GCA_012520035.1 Bacillota bacterium | reverse complement strand
CTTTTGCGCGCAGGAGCGGGGCATCACTTTGTCAGAGATTTACCTGCGGGTCATATGCGCTCTCCCGTGTTAGCATATAAATAGTACAAAGCCTCATTTTCACCGATGCTCCCAAGGAAGAGATCGTGCAGGAAATCTTCGACAACCTCGACCAGGCGGGAGCTTATTTAAAAAATCTTGTCCTGGCCAGGCTAATGGGTTACTTTTCCGCCATATCCGATTATCAGGGCGCGGTCAAATGCGCGAGCCTGTGCATAGAAGCAGGGGAAGAGGCTGGTTTGCTCCTTCATCCCTCGCTGGCCTACGGAATACTGGCAAGGGCAGCAATAGCGACAAAGGATTATGAAAATGCAGCCCGCCTCACAGCGCGTTATCTAAAGCTTTGCTCCGACAACGGACTCTATGAATATTTCAGACTGCGCAAGGCTTACGATCCGGTCCTTGCATTTGCGTATGACAACGGAATAGAGCCGGAATTTACCGGACAGATGATGGAATTTGCCGGGTACAGCCGGAAGAAAGCGTATATGGAGACACTGGGCGCTTTTGCCGTTTATCAGGACAAAGACAGGCAAAAGCCTTTAAAATTCAGGACAAAACGGGAACGGGAGCTTTTGGCTTTTTTACTCGATGCAGGTGAGCAGGGGGCCACCAAAGAGCAAATATATAATGCCCTTTGGTGGGATTCGGATTCCAAAAATATAAATAATCTGATCGCGGTTAATCTGGCGCACCTGAAAAAAGACCTCGAATGCGCAGGAATCGGGGAATCAGTCATTTACCGGGAAAACCGCTATTTTATCTGCCGGGACGAAATTGAGTACGATATCGATCTTTTTGAAAGGACATGCGAAGAATTCAAGTCCCGGAAGACGGAGGAACTGGCATCAAGGCTTTTATCTCTTTATAAGGGAGAGTATCTCTTCGGCTTTGAAGCGCTCTGGGCCGCCCCCCAGAGGATTCGCTACCGCAAAATTTATGATGAAGCCCAAAATTATTTACACAATCGGGAATAAGCCTGGATGCGTCCTCTATCATGGCGTCCATTGCTTTTTCCTTCAATTGCCTGTATATATCCCTGTCCCCGCCGCCCCAGTTATTCATCCATTGATTCGGCACTAAAGTCTGCAGCATCAATGAAGATTTGCCCTGGGGAGCATGTTTGGGATTCACCATTGACGGCGAATAAAGTGAAGCGGACGTCTTGCTGAAAAACTCAGGGTCTGCGGAGTTGTAAATATCGTAACCGGTCTTATTGTGTAAAGGAAACACATGAGGAACTTTCATATAATTGCTTAGTTCCTCATTGGACATTTTTAACCCCAGATATACCGTGAAGAAACCCTCTGAAACGGCAGCTTTTTCTATATCATCCCTTAACCCTTGTGAAATAAGGCTTTTGTCGTCTAAAAGCTGCAGAAAAGTTTTCTTGTAATCCCCGGCAGATGTAATATAATCTGCGTTATAAATTTTATTTTTGCATAAGACGCCAACTGCAGTTCCGTTTTTTGTTATTATTTTCTCCACATAGGAATTCAGCTGAAAATCCCCGCCCAGTTTTATGAAATTTTCTGCCAAAACATCTGCCCATGATTGCATCCCCCCTTTCACGGTCCGGTAGTCGGAGAAGATTCCCCTTCAGCGGTATAACGCAGTTTCATATAGGTAAAAGGCATACGAATTCCAGGAGGCTCAAGCGGCGGTGAAGCCGGCATCACAGGCGGGAATAGATCTATCGGTTCTGATTGGTAAATTTTAATTACCTGTTTTTACGCCGTGCACGGCCCACGGTGTATCGCTGTAATACTCAAGGCCGTCAAAGCTTTATCCGCCTGCAGACATGGTTGCCTCAAACTCCCATTCCGTAATCGGATTGGTCGTGTAGAATTTTCCTTTCAGGGTGTTGCCGCTGACCTTGCCGCTGAAGGCATGCTCCGACTCACTGCTTTCCTGGTCAAGTACCCTGCCGTCAGAATGCAAAGTAAACAAGTAAAAACTATCTCTTTAAACCCACTTTGTTAAAAGTGGGTTTTTTGTAAGGTTACGAGACAAAAATATTGACCACAATGGTAATTATCCATAATTTATGCGGTAATGAGAGACCATTATATTTTACAAAAAGAATACATTTCGGTATAATAAGTTATACAAGTAATACAAGTTATATTGCTGAGGAGTGTCATTTATGAGATCAAAGGATAGAAGTAGAAAGTTTATGAGTTCTGTCAAGGTTGGCTCTAAGGGGCAGATAGTAATACCAAAGGAAGTCAGAGAAATGTTCAATATTTCTACTGGAGATATCCTTTTGCTTTTAGCAGATTCCAAAAGGGGGATTGCTATCGAACGATATGAAGTGTTTGAAAAATTTGCCGACGCTATTTTAAGTGGAAAGGCGAAAGAAATATATCCTGAGCAAAG
>JAAYOY010000176.1 GCA_012520035.1 Bacillota bacterium | reverse complement strand
GGCCCTTTAAGGCTTACTCCAAAGGTATGAAAAGAAAGCTCACGATTGCGGCCGGCATCATTCATGAGCCCAAAATTCTTTTCCTGGACGAGCCGACGACCGGTATAGATGTTGCGAGCGCAAGGCAGATACGCAAGTTAATATTGGATTTGAACAAAAAAGGTACCACTATTTTTTTAACCACGCATTACATTGAAGAAGCGGAAAGACTCTGTGACAGAGTGGCCTTTATTGTTGATGGAGAAATTGTACGCGTGGGGACTGTTGACGAATTATTGAAAGAGGCGCAGGGGGAAACCATCATTCAGTTTACGCTGAGCGGGGATATTTCCAAAATCAAGCAGGTTGCTGTGGACCAGTTCCCGGATTTTACGATCGAAATAGTGGGGGAAAATATGCTCAGGATTCATTCCGCTTCCCTGGTTTCCCTCATGCCCTTTATGAGGTTTTTTGAAGAAAATGGCCTGCTTGTTTTTGAGGCGAAAATTATCCGCCCCTCCCTGGAAGATGTCTTTGTAAAGGTTACCGGAATTGAACTGGAAAAAATGAAGAAAGAAAAGGAAAAGAAAGGGGCAGGTGGAAAAATTTGAAGTCGTGGATAGCCTTCTGGAACATATTGATGAAAGATATGAGAAATTATTACTTAAAACCCCCTAATATCAGCTGGGGCATAATCTTTCCCTTTGCCTGGACATTGATGTTCTTTTTAAGGTCCCGGACCGCATTTGATGTACAAAGCATTTTGCCGGGGGTAGTATCCATGTCCATTCTTTTCGGCACAACATCCATGCTTGCAGTAACGATCACTTTTGAGAGAAAGAGCCGCTCCTTTGAGAGACTCCTTTTGGCGCCGCTCGATCTTAATCTTCTGATGCTGGCGAAAACCACAGGTGCCATTATTTTCGGCGTCCTTAATGCTTTTGTTCCGATCTTTTTTGCTCTTTTCATAACCGATTTGTCTGATGTCAACTGGTTCCCGGCCTTGGGGAGTATTTTGCTGATGGCTGTTACTTCAACCTTTCTAGGTTTGTTTATTGCCGTTTCTGTAAGTGAAGTTTTTGAGGCGCAGACATTTTCTAATTTTTTCAGGTTTCCCATGATCTTTTTGTGCGGGTTATTTATCCCTCTGGGGGAGTTGCCCCTTTTTATAAGGCCGCTTTCCTTTATCCTTCCGCTTACCTATGGAGTTGATATTCTAAAAAATTCCATAAACGGCAGCGGTGTTATTCAGCCCTGGTTGAGCTTTTTGGTCCTTTTGGGATTCGGCTTGTTTTTATTCGCCTTCAGCACAAAAAATATAAAAAGAAAGTGGATTTATTAACAACGCCCTTCTGATCGGTCTTCCTGGGGAGCATTGTAATAAATCCACTTAACATTATTAAAAACTTTTTTGATAAATAGCCCGTTCGCAGTGCCCGGTTGCAATGATCGGGAGAGGTTATTAATAGAATGGCTTGAACGCGAGGAAGTCAGTGCTTCTCTGACTTCAGACTGGCAAGGTGGCAAGCATTAATGCGAAAGTGGCAGGTTTAATCCAGACCTCCTGACTTTATCAGTTGATCCTGCACGAACCTGCTAACAATGGGCAAACAAAAAACAGAACGTGTACATTTTGCCACTACAATTACCAGTATC
>JAAYOY010000175.1 GCA_012520035.1 Bacillota bacterium | reverse complement strand
TATTCTCTTTTCCAGGAGCTCCTGTCGCTGATCAGAGGAGGGCATTTAATAACCACTTCTGAATTTATGTATGCTCTAAAACTTGCCCAACAAGGGCAGATTAAAGAGATCAAAGGTCTTTTTAACGATCTTATCCTGGTAACGGACCGGGGGAAAAAGATCCGACCCAAAACCCTGGGTCAAAAAAAATATCTGGATGCGCTGCGGCGCCATGATATTGTATTTTGCATTGGCCCTGCGGGTACCGGGAAGACTTACCTGGCCATGGCTATGGCTGTTTTTGCATTAAAAAACAAACTCGTGCAGAGGCTGGTATTAACCAGGCCTGCCGTAGAGGCGGGGGAACACCTGGGTTTTTTGCCGGGTGATTTGCATGACAAGGTTGACCCCTACCTTCGCCCGCTTTATGATGCACTTTATGATTTAATGGGTGTGGAGAATTTTTCCAGGAACAGGGAGAAGGGCGTGATAGAGGTTGCTCCCCTGGCTTACATGAGGGGGAGAACCCTTGATGATTCGTTTATTATTCTTGACGAGGCCCAGAATACAACCACCGAACAGATGAAGATGTTTTTAACGCGTATGGGTTTCGGTTCACGCGCAGTGATCACCGGCGACATTACACAGGTGGATCTGCCTCAGGGCAAATTTTCCGGGCTGGTGGAGGTTATTGATATTTTAAAAAACATCGAGGAAATTTCATTCATCCACCTCAGTGACCAGGATGTGGTGAGGCATCAGCTTGTACAAAAAATTATCAAGGCCTATGAATCTCACAGAGAAAATGGCGGTGGCAAAAGTTAGCGCCGTAAGGGGCGATGTCAGAGATGAAGATCAAGCCATTATTAAAAAAATATATTTTTGATTTGTTTTTCCTGACCGGAAAAATTGAAAGCCGGAGATTATTACTGGGGATTTCTCTTTTTGTTATTATTTATGCGATCCTTTTTTTCTCTATTCGTCCCATCGGGGTCTCTGTTGAGCTGGGGATGCCCAGCCCGCAGCGAATCACCGCCAACAGGGAAGTCGTCGATTATTATACCACAAATATGCTGCGCGAAGAAGCCGCTGCCGCTGTATCCCAGGTATTCGACCAGGTTCCCGATGTTCTGGAAGACGGTAAATCCGCCATTGCCGATTTCATGACCGAAATCCGCCGGGTAAAGGGGCTGCAGGAGACCGGGGACGGGGAAAAAGTCGATCTGGTAAGGAAAACGCTGGGTGACCAGTTTTCGGACGAGTTTATCTACGCTCTCATGGGCATGAGCGATTACAATCTAGAAATTTTACAGCGCAGGATGGAGACGATTTTTGAAGAGATCGTCTCACAGGGTATCAAGGAGGAAGGAATCCAGTCTGCCAGGAAACAGTTGTCCCAGGAGATCAGTATGCTGCCCTATGACCTGGAGATCAGGCGGGGGGCTGAAGTCGTTCTTTTGCCTCTAATTGAGCCCAATTTGATTTTTAACGCCGAGGCAACCCAGGCTAAAAGAGAAGCCGCCATGATGGAAGTGGAGCAGGTTATCATACCCAAGAAATCCCTGATTGTGCAGGAAGGCGAAAAGGTTACGGAGAAGCATATCGCTCAGCTGGAGGCACTCGGGCTGCTCGGGCCGCGCATTCATCTGGGAGGGTATTTCGGTCTTTTTTTTATTTTATTGACTATCTTTACCCTGGTGACAGTGTATCTCTACCTCTTCCATAAGGATATCTATGAAAATATTACCTATCTTTTGCTACTGGGGCTGATTCTGGTTTTAACGCTGGTTTTTGGGCTGGCTGCCCGTTTCTTCTCGGGCTATTTGATCCCGGTGGCCATGAGCGGTATACTGATTACAGTCCTCTTTGAACCCCGCCTGGCTGTGCTGATGAATATCATCCTTACCCTGCTGCTGGGATTTGTTATCGACGGGGAATTTAATTATATCGTCGTGTTGCTGGTCGGCGGCCTGGTAGCGATCTACAGCGTGGCGAATTTACAGAGGCGCTCGGACCTGTCCAAGGCCGGTATCTTTGTCGCCCTGGCAAACGTAGTCTCGATTGTAGCCCTTTATTTTTTTACTACCGGTTTTCAACTGGATTATGAATTTTTAAGGGAATTTAGCATCGCTGTCCTTGCTGGCCTCGGGAACGGCCTTTTCTCAGCGGTCATGGCTATCGGCCTTTTACCCTACCTGGAGAGCGCCTTTGGAATGACGACCGCCGTAACTTTGCTGGAGTTATCCGATCCCGGCCGCCCGCTGTTGAGGAAGATGCTTATGGAAGCCCCGGGAACATACCACCACAGCGTAGTAGTGGGGAACCTGGCGGAGGCAGTTGCGGAATCCGTCGGGGCAGATCCTTTACTTTGCCGGGTTTCTGCTTTTTATCATGATATTGGGAAGATTAAACGCCCTTACTTTTTTGTGGAAAACCAGTTTACCGGTGATAATCCTCATAGTAAGATATCGCCAAACCTGAGCGCACTGATTATTCGCTCCCATGTTAAAGATGGTGTTGAGTTTGCCCGGGAGGCAAAACTGCCCCTGCCTGTTATTGATATTATCAGGCAGCACCATGGGACGAGTATGATTTCCTTTTTTTATCAGCAGGCACTTGAAAGGGATAAAGAAATAAACGTATCGGAAGAAGAGTTCCGTTATGAAGGTCCTCTGCCGCAGAGCAAAGAGGCAGCCATTATTCTTTTATCCGATTCCGTGGAGGCGGCCGTGCGCTCCTTGTCCCATCCGGTTGCCGGCAGAATTGAAGGGATGGTCAGGCGGATTATTAAAGAAAAGCTGAATGACGGACAGCTTGATGAAGCACCCTTAACTTTAAAGGATCTTGATAAAATCGGGGATACTTTTGTGCATATTTTAACGGGAATTTTCCACAGGAGAATCGAATATCCTGAAAAGGAACTACGTGCAGATCTGGAGAGGGGGAAAAACAAATATGCCGGTGGTGGTAAATAATATACAGGAGGCGGTTGATGTCCCCGGGGAAATACTCCTTTTGCTGGAGGAGATCGGTGAATTCGTCCTGCGCCTTGAAGGCCGGTCACCGAATTGTGAAATAAGCCTGATCCTGGTAGATAACAGCTATATCCAGGATTTAAACCTGACCTACCGGGGCCTGGATGCTCCGACCGATGTATTATCATTCAATCTGCAGGACGATGGGACAGATTTTGAAGGGGATTCCATTCTGGGAGATGTGGTTGTATCCCTGGAAAAGGCGGTAGAACAGGCTAACAGTTACGGCCACTCTTTTAAGCGGGAGGTTGCCTTTTTATCCTTACACGGCATACTTCACCTGCTGGGCTATGACCATGAAACGCCGGAGGAAGAGCGCGAGATGAACGAAAAAGCCGAAATGGTGCTAAAAAAATATAATCTCTGAGTCAATATCCGGAAGAACTAACGGGGAACTGGCGAGGAAAAAACAATGATGAAGCGAAAGAAATTTATTTATAGTTTCATTGATGCATTTTCCGGTATCGTTGAGGCTTTCCACAGGGAAAGAAATATGCTCCTCCATGCCGCGGGTGCCGTGGCGGCTCTTGCAGCTTCTTTCTATTTCCGGTTGGAAAAACTGGAGTTTCTTTTTGTAATTACTGCTATTATCCTTGTCTTTATTACAGAATTGATTAACACTGCCGTAGAGGCAGCTGTGGATCTGAGCACAAAAGAATTTCATCCGCTTGCCAGAATAGCCAAAAATACTGCTGCCGGGGCGGTTTTGTTTGCCGCTGTTTTTTCGCTGGTGGTAGCTTATATGGTTTTTGCTGAAAAGCTGAGAGGGCTCTGGTAAGAGCCAATTAATTGAGGGGGGTAATTGTCTGCAATGAAACTGGGTTCTGGCCATGCTTTAATAGATAATAAAGTGCTGGTCCTGGTTGGTATCCTTCTAATTTTGAATACTGTGGTCGCAGGGTTAAATTTTAACATACTCTATCTGCAATTTACGAATGATACCCAGGAGGATTTTCATCCGCAAAAGGTAATGGCGCAGGATATGCTGGAATACAGCAGGCGTTTTGCGCAGAATCTGCATGTGCAGGATCGCCCGTCTGTCAAAGAGGCGCTGGCTGCCTTTAGCTACGAGATAGATCTGACGGAGGACAGCGATGAACTGACGCGCCTCATCTTTAATTACGGCCGCCAGGTGCAGGAAACGATTCTGAAGGAATGGGATGCTCTGCTGAGGGAAAAAATATTAACCCTGATAAACCAGGATAGAAATTTAAAGCAGCGACCGGGGAAAGTCCAATTTACTTTAAGGATTACCCCTGGTGAGAAGGTTCAGGTAGATCCTCCGGTGCTTCATGAAGAGACCCTGGAGAAAATTTATGAGCAGTATCTGGAGGGGGGAATGGCGCAGGAGATGGCTTTTCGGATTGAAGTGGAGGAAAGCCGGAGCCGCATGCTGGTTCCCTATAACCCCCTGGATTATATTCAAACGCTTACGGAAGAGCTGGATACTTTAAGGGTTAGCATGCACGAGATGCGTGTGGCGGCCGGACTGGCTGAAATGTCCGGGCCGGGGGTAATCATCAAGCTCTATGACGCACAGAACGGTTATACCGCCAGCGATATTATTCATGATTCGGATGTACGTGATGTAGTTAACGAGCTATTTGCCGCAGGGGCAAAAGGGGTAGCCGTAGGTGGACAGCGGCTAATTGCCACTTCGCCGATACGCTGTGTAGGGCCTGTCATCAGGGTTAACCAGAAAGAGATCTCCGCCAACCCGGTAGTGATCGAGGCGGTAGGCGATCCGGATGTGCTGGCGAGCGGGCTGGATATTATTCGCTTTTCACTGGAGTTTCACCGGAAATTTCAGTTTGAAATTGAGAAGAGAGACAATGTAATATTACCGCAGTACAGAAACTAATGCGACAACG
>JAAYOY010000174.1 GCA_012520035.1 Bacillota bacterium | reverse complement strand
TGATATCTCCTCCCGCAATGGAAATCATAAAAATACGGCTCATTGGAACCTTGTTTTATTTCACATAATTCATTGCTGTGCAGATTTGGCTAATATTATTAATGGACTGACCTTTATTGATAGTCAGATCACTATTATTCATCCGTCATGATCAATTAAAAAAAATTTACCGGTTTTCTCCCGATAATTCAGAGACAATTCTTTTCATATTTTGCACATGCGCTTCTTTCCCCTTATGATACTGAGGCAGTTCCCATTTGATCGTTTGCAAATTTTTGATAATTACAGGGAGCAGATCATAAGGAATGGAAATAAGAAACATGCCTTCCGGAAACAGCTGCCTTGCCTTCATACCATGTTGAAGCCCTGTGATCAGGTAATTCAATTCACCGCTTACAAAAGGATAAATATAGAGCCATGAACAGCCCACAACCAGTGTTGATTTGCTGTTCCACATCTTTCCGGTCGAATAGGTCACAGCCCTTAAAATAATATCCGCCTGCCCGATATCTGCCATGACAATGAAAACGTCAGGCTCAAAGGTAAGCTTATCTAAGGAAGAAAAAGCAACATATTGAACAGTGTTTTTAGATAAAACCGGGATGTGGTGATAAATCCTCCGGTTATTGCGCGGCTCGTCGAAAATGCCCAGCATGGGTCCAACGGCACCGCTTTCGAAAAGTTCGTCAGATTCCTCCATCCCCAATATTAAGTGGCCAACCTTACATTCGAAATTTTCTTTAACCGCATAAAACGGGTCTGTTTCCTGTGCCTCCTTCAACATCTCACAAAAAGCCAGGCTTTTTTCGAGCTGATGGATTCCATCCGGCCTCTTTATTAAAAACTTCACGCCAACGGGCTTTCTTACGAAATTAAATTTATTAAAAATAGATAACTCGCTTTGCATAGTGCTCATGCTGCACCCTCCTATCCTGTCAAGTTGTTAAAAAAGCAACCCTGGCAAAAAAGTGGCGATTGCCGGGAATAACAATAATAAGATAAAAAATGTCCAATCTGCAAGCAAAAACGGCCCTATTGCTCTGAATATTTTTTCAAGGGGCACATCAGGCACACATCCCTTAACAATATAAACGCTCATCCCTACGGGAGGAGTAATAGAACCCATGGATACTATCACTACATTGACTATCCCAAACCAGATCGGATCAAATCCAAGAGCTAAAATCACCGGGAAAAAAACTGGAACGGTAAGCAGAATCAATGGCAAAGCATCTACCACACAACCCAGTACCATGTTAATCAAAACTATGGCAATCATGACCAGAAATGGATGCACATCCAATCCCATTACCATTGAAGCGAAATCGAAAGGAATGCGCGTAACAGCAAGAAAGCGCCCTAAAATTGTCGCGCCGACAACCAGGAGGAAGATCATGGCCGTCAATTTTGTCGTTTCAGCAAGCGCTTGCTTGGTTTTTGGCCAATCCATCTTTTTTTCCAATAAAGTAATCAATAATAAACTGAAAGCACCAACCGCACCGGCTTCTGTAGGGGTAAACCAACCCAGGAATAACCCGCCCAGCGATACGGCAAATACTATAAGAACCTCTATGACGCCCCCGGCACGAAATGCCTTTATCCTCTCCTCCCAGTTGGCTTTTGGGACCAGAGGAAACAGAGATGGGTTAATTCTGGTTAAGATTATAATGGTAATCATATACACGCTCATATGCACGATGCCCGGTATTACACCGGCAGCAAAAAGCCGGCCTATTGATTGCTCCGTGGCAATTCCATATACAATTAATATTACGCTCGGCGGTATCAGGGAGCCCAGGGAGGAGCCGGCGGCGATGCTTACAGCAGAATAAGGCATATTGTAGTTATGTTTTCTCATTTCCGGAAGTGCAACACTCCCAATAGTAGCAACGCTGGCCAGCATTGAAC
>JAAYOY010000173.1 GCA_012520035.1 Bacillota bacterium | reverse complement strand
CCGTCCCCCGGCTTGCGCTACATATAATTCATTACCAGCACCTCGTCGATTTCTCCCCGCCTTTCGGCTTTTGAATTTATGGCTCTCTTGGCTGTAATTATTTCTATCCGGTAATCCCTGTAAAGGTTTTTTATAAAGTCTGCAGCGGAGTTGGAGAGAAGGAATTTTATGCCCTTTTCGTTCAGCTTATCGCATGCTTTTTTTAACCTTATTTGTTCATCCCGGTCAAATCCGCCTTTAACATAACCGGTGAAGCTTGAGGTGTCTGAAACCGGATAATAGGGAGGATCAAGATAAACAAAAGCTTCTTTCCCCGCCTCTTTTAATACTTCCTCAAAATCTTTACAGGTAAAAGTAACCCTGGCCTGATTAAAATAATTACTCACCGCCCTTAAGGTTATTTCGTTTACAATATTTGGGTTCCTGTAATTACCAAAAGGTGTGTTGAACTCCCCGGCCTTATTAACCCTGAATAAACCATTGTAGCAGGTCTTATTTAAATAGATCAACCTTGATGCTTTTTGGACAGGCGTGAGCTTACTGTACTTATCCTTATTGCGGTCCAGCTCCCGGATCTTGTAATAATAGTCTTCCTCGTTTCTATGCTGCTTCAGCTCCTCGATCAGCTCATCAACATTATCTTTTATAACCTTATAAAGGTTTATTAGCTCGCTGTTGATGTCATTTACAACCGCTTCCTCAGGTTGCAGTGCGAACAAAACTGCCCCGCCGCCCAGGAAAGGCTCGTAATATATGGAGAAATCCGGAACATATTTTATTATTTGTTCTATTATTTGCCGTTTTCCGCCGGCCCATTTTACTACAGGCGCTACCAATCTGTTTTTTATCATGATTATCCCTTTATTATTCTTTAAAAATATTACTTTGTTTAAAAGGCCGCTGATCATCGAAAGTACAAAGCAATATTTTCGTTGCTTTTCTGTTAACTGCTTTAATACAGGGTTGTTAACCAATTCGCCAGATATTGTATAAAAACCTGCCAATAACCCCGAACGTATTAACTGCTTAGGAAAGCGCCTCACTCCGGGTATAAAGTATTTTCCTCCCGTCAATAATAGAATTAAAAAGGAGGATGAAAACCGTGGGGCGCTTTTTATTATCAGCCATTATTTTATTTGCTATTGGCGGTATTTTTTTTATGGTTCCCGAGCAGGAGGCTCCAACCCAGGAGAACCCATTTATAACCCTCCAGCATATAATGAAACTGGCAGAAGCTTCTATTGTTGAAAGTGAGATTCATTACTGGGCATCCCTTGGCCCATCTCCGGAAAACCTTTCTCTGGGAGACCTGGAATCCAGGGCAAACGAGTATCTTGGACGTATTGTAAATCAGGATCAAAACAGTGTCTGCGCTGCTCCTCAGAGCTTCTCATCCGAATCAGCAAGTATTAAGAGCGCAGGGTCACGAGACGGCTCAGGCGGTTCAAGCGTTTCAACAGTTTTAAAAAGCGATGTGTTTTCCGAGCCTGAAGATCAAAAGGGATTTGCCCACGTTGTAAATCATTCCGGATATTCTGCCATAAAGGACGGAAAAGACCCTTCTCCCGAATATATGGTGGTTGAGAGGGAGCAAGAACTGCCCTCCGGAGGCCGGGCCAGGCTTTTGCTGCAGCACATGGATCAGGATGGCCAAAAGATTATGCACCTGCAGCTTACCATTACCCGGGAAGGGGATGCAGCCCAACTGGGCAGCCTGGCCTTTCGGCTCCCTGCTGCTTTCAGATCGGAAACCGAAAACAGCAATCTTTGTTTCTGCCTGACGGGTCATATTGATGGGGAACTGACTCCTGCGCAGATGGAACAACTGGCACGGAGTATTACCCGCAAAATTGGCGGGGAGCAGGTCCAGAGCGTTCAAGACGGGGCAATGGTAAGCGTTACCGGTTATACCCCGGATTTAGGGGATTATTTAAAGGCGGAAAACCTGCGTATCAATCTCAACCTGGCCATGCGTTACGATGATTACCTTGGGAAAACTGTCATCTGGGCTGGTACTCCGCTCATAGCCGGGCAGTACTAGCGGAATAATGCCGCGGAGGTGTTTGTTTGGAAAGGATAATCGTAGAAGGAGGCGTCCCGCTCATGGGGCGGGTAAAAATAAAAGGCGCAAAAAACGCCTGTCTGCCCATGATGGCGGCTTCGCTTTTAACTCCGGAAAGCGTGGTCCTGGAAGATGTGCCGGAATTGGAGGATGTCCGTACGATGTCCCGGCTTTTAAAAGCCCTTGGTGTGGAAATTTTTCGTGACCGCAAAAACGAGCGCATCGTTTTAAATTCCCGTCGCCTGATTACTTCAACGGCTCCGTTTGGCCCGGTGCGCCGCATGCGGGCTTCTTTTTTGGTTATGGGCCCCCTGCTGGCCAGGGAGGGGCACTCCCGTGTTTCTTTCCCCGGGGGTTGCGCTATAGGGACGAGACCCATAGACCTGCATCTAAAAGGCCTGGAGCTAATGGGGGCACAGTTTACGATGGATGAAGGTTATATTGAAGCGGAAACGCCATGCCTGCATGGTGCTACCGTTTACCTGGATTATCCCAGCGTAGGCGCTACCGAAAATATCCTCATGGCCGCCGTTCTCGCCCGTGGGACGACTGTCATTGAAAACGCTGCCGCCGAGCCGGAGGTTGTTGATCTTGCCAATTTCCTGAACAGCCTGGGGGCAAGAATTATAGGGGCGGGGACCCCTCTTATCCGTGTGGAGGGCGTTACTTCCTTAAAAGGCGGGCGTTACAGGGTCATCCCCGATCGCATTGAAGCAGGGACTTTTATGATCGCCGCTGCCATCACCGGCGGGGATATCATTCTGGAAAATGTTATCAGCGAACATTTAACAGCGGTAATCGCCAAGCTCCAGGAAACAGGGACGCTTGTGGAAGAACCACAGAAAGGAATGCTGCGCGTAAGATCCCGGGGGCGCCCCGTGCCGGTAGATATTAAAACCCTGCCTTACCCCGGATTTCCCACGGACCTGCAGCCCCAGTTTATGGCTTTGCTCTCCCTTGCTTTTGGTACCAGCGTTATCTCGGAGACAGTTTTTGAAAAGCGTTTTATGCACGTTGCAGAGATGGCCCGCATGGGAGCAAAGATCCGCATAGAAGAGCGAACGGCTATAGTTACCGGGCAGCCGCTGCTGCAAGGGGCGGCAGTCCGTGCCCCCGATCTCAGGGGAGGGGCTGCCCTTGTACTGTCTGCCCTTGCTGCAAGGGGTATTTCAGAAATCAGGGGTGTCGAACACATCCGGCGCGGGTACAGCCGCCTGATTGGACGTCTCAGGTCCCTGGGCGGGAGAGTTTATCTTTTGCCATCCTGATGTGGAAAAAGAGCTAACCTCAGTACCCGGATAATAGTATTTACAAATAGTGGTAAAGCCGTTTCCCTTTTTAGCCATTCCATCGGCACCGTACTGGCACATACCCACCCCGTGGCCGTACCCTCTGGTGCTGAAAATAATAGTTTTCCCTTCAACTCTCCATTGGAAGAAAGTGGAGGGCAACCCCAGCAGGTTGCGCACGTCTGTTCCGCTGTACCTTTGCCCGGGTTTTCCAATATTCAGAAACAGATTGCGCCCGCTATTACTGCGCTGGACCACCTCCAGCAGCGGGATGTTACCCTCTGCCAGTACCGGGATCGCTTCTTTTTTGTTATTGAGCTTAGCTGCAAATGATGAGAGCTCCATTGTTATCTCCTGCCTGTAGTGTGGTGAATGCCGACAGTAGCTGCACTCCACACCCTGCAGGTAGGGAACGCCGCCTCCGCTCCAAACATCTCCCGCGTTTTCAGTCATTCCCCCGCAGGTGGAATGATAAACCGCCTGGATGAGGTTGCCCCCGTATGTTAATACAAGCCCGCCTGTTAAGCTGACCGCCTCCCGGATTTTTTCCAGATAATGAGGGGCATCTTCGGGCGGCCATTTCTCGAGCGCTTGCCGATTGTCTTCCCAGGCCTGACAGCAAGCTGCGTCTGTACAGAGATCCGCCCCCGGATGATTCCGGCATCCTTCGCCCCCCAGACCCAGGACCTTGTGCAGCGTGTAGGTGCGCGAAACAACGGCCTGGGCTTTCAGGGCTTCCAGATCAAAAGAGGCCGGCATCTCCGCGGCAACCGCGCCCGCAAGATACTCTTCCAGCTCCATTTCCCTGATCTCCCCCAGGCCGGCCATATAAACCCGGAGGAGAAAATTATTTTCTTCGGCCGGAGCAGGTTCTGTGCTTTCCGGTTTAGGAGTCACTGCTACGTCCCATTCCCACCAGTTTTTAACCAGCATAGCCGGAAGAAGTATCAACACCAGAGCCAAAAAAAATATATAAAGCAGAAATGTCTTCAATTTTCCCTCCTTGCGACACTAGGGACGGTTCTCCCTGTCGCATTTATACAATAAATAAAGTAATCAAGTGGAACGGTTCTAATAATACCTTGCGATGCCCATTGCTGTTGCTCACACTGCCGATCTCCTGGTTGTGCGACACTAGGGACGGTTCTCACTGTCGCATGTAACAAAGAGGACGGTCAAAATCATTGCAACAGTTTATTTGTTTTGATCGTTTTATTCTATTAATACTACTTTGTAAATATGAAAGCGAAAGGCTCCTGAATATACTTTTGTTTGAAAATTGAGGTTTTTCTTCAGGTTAGCCCGGATTGGACGGAAAAATAATATTTTCCCAGGTTTTCAGCACCCCGCTTCCAATTAAGTTGTTACCTCTATCCCAAGTAATAATTATTACCATTATTACCGTTGTTTCCATTGGAATTAAAAAACTTTAATATGGGCATAATATCCTCTAATGGAGGTGAAAACCAATGTCTATATTGACAAAATGGAAGAATGCTTTGGTTAACCGTTTGAATGCCTCTCGAATAAGGGACAGGCATAGTATCAAAGAGGGGAGTCCCTCTCCGGAGGGTTCGCAGCTAAACGAATCCAGGGATAAAAGGATAAGTATTTTTTCAAGGCGCAGTGTTATCATGGCGGGAGTTTATCTCGTTCTATTGGTTCTGCTCTTATCCCTGGCGGTTTTGCGGTGGGGTAAGATTCCTTTACCGGAAATCCCCGGCGTTAAAAGGGAGATGGGCGGTATTTTCTCCGATATAGATGAAACCGGGGAGATCCGGGCAGAAAACGAAGGAGAGATAACTGCCGCGGATCAACCGGCGGAAAACAGGGAGAAAAGCGCCAATCCTTTCTCTATGGCGGAAGGGTGGCTTACTTTGGAAACAGGTCATCTAGAAGGGCAGGGAAGTGAGAGAGAGCCGGGCAGTGAAGGCGCGCAAGCAGAGAAAGAAGGAGAGGTGCCGGAAAAAGAAGGCCTTTCTGCAGTACAGGCTAGAGATACTTATTTGCCACAAGCAGCTTCCCCCCTGCCGGAATGGTCTTTGCACACTCCTTTTAACGCCTATAACAGTGACATGCTTCCCTCCGGAGGCGTGTTGCACAGTTTCTCGCGCGGCGTTCATTTCAGGGCGACCCCCGGCGCGCCGGTCTCTGCGCTGTGGGACGGCTATGTAGTAAAAACGGGCGGGAAAGACAGTCCTTATAGTAACTCTGTGCTCATCAAACATGATGGTGGTCTTTCGAGCTATTACGGAAACCTGTGGGAAGTCTGGGTAGAAGAAGGCAGATTTGTTAACAGGGGGGAAAATATAGGCCTCATGCCGCATAATCCTCCCCGGGATACCCTGGCAGTGAGCACATCTAACGTAGACCGGGAAAATTGCGCTGGCGTAGTAGATCAGAAAAGTAACGCT
>JAAYOY010000172.1 GCA_012520035.1 Bacillota bacterium | reverse complement strand
TATTACCGGCAGCAGGGGCAAGCGTCTCAGGCCCATATTGCTTCTTTTAAGCGCAGGCTTTAGGCCTGCCAACGATTATCTTCTAATCAAAGCAGCAGCTGCCGTAGAGCTAATTCATACCGCATCCTTAATCCATGATGATATTATAGATGAATCTTTCGAAAGGAGAGGGATGGCGACCCTGAATGCCGGGTGGGGAAACAGCCCTGCAGTGCTCGCCGGAGATTTTCTGTTTGCCCGCGCTTTTGAGCTTCTTGCACTATGCGGGGATTTCGAGCTGAATAAATTGCTGACCAGGGCTGTTGGCACCATGTGTGAAGGGGAAATAGAGCAGAGAAACTGCTCTTACAACTTTCAACTTACAGAGGAACAATATCTGCGTAATATTTACCGCAAAACTGCTGTCCTGATGGAAGCATGCTGCAGCTCGGGTGCGCGTCTATCAAAACTTGAAGATGGTGCCCGGCAGCAGCTTGAAGCTTATGGGCGCAATTTAGGGTATGCCTTTCAGATTATTGATGATGTGCTTGATATCACCGGCGATCCTTCGGTAACCGGAAAACCTGTAGGAAACGACCTGCGGGAGGGCACCGTTACACTCCCCGTTATTTATATACTGCAGGATTCTCAATGGGGGCCTTGCCTCAAAGAAGTGATCTCCGCAGGAGATTTTTCTTCCGAAAGTTTGGATTTTCTTCTGCAGCCTTCCTGCATCGAAGGGCCGGTAGCAAAAGCTGTTGAGAAGGCGGCCTCATACGCCAGGGATGCCAGGGAGTGCCTCAGGTACTTCGAAAACAATCCATCAAAGACAATCCTGGAAGATCTCACCGGCTATGTTTTGCAGCGAAAAAAATAAAAAAATGGGCAGTTCAGCGTGCAGTTGAAATTCCGGGTGTTCTTGGAAAGCTCATTTGTGACTCATCATGATAATGGAAATGAAAGAGGCGGGAACGCTTGATCGTGGGCATCGGCCGGCAACACATACTATGTATGGGTTGTGCTACAGCCGTCCGGCGGTGCGTAACAGCCGGCAGAGGCGGTAAATATACAGGGTGTCTTTTTCACCTGTAGAGTGAAGCAGTTCGAGTGCCAGGGACCTGAGCCCCTGCCTTTTTATTTTCGGATCGGAAAGGTAGAGGCTTAAAAGCCCCTTTATTATTGTGCGGTGGAAAGAGGGGTCGGGGAGCTGTTCTACACGCTGCAGGGCGTTATCCAGGAAGAAAACCAGGCGCTGGAAACAGTGTTCCTGGTTTTTATAGTAAAAGACGAAATTAAGATCTCCCTCTTTTCTGTCCTCTTCCTGATCAATAAAGTAATCTAGCAGTATATGCAGGCCGCAGATCCAGGGGAAATAACATTGGAAGAGCAATTCTATCATCTCTGCAGTAATACTCCGACAGGAAGCTACGGCTAAAAGAACGAATATCCCCAGCGTTGAGCCTGCCGCTGCAGCAAATTCATTCCATAACAGAAAAGGGTATTTATTATAGTGCACTCTGAACCATTCTTCAAGGTATTCCCTGCGGTATTGCAGGGAAAGGTGTTTTAAGGCCTGCAGATCACAGTAAAGGTTTGCCAGGAAGATAACCTTTTCTTGCACTTCCTCGTAAACGGGAAGCGAGGATAGGTGTTTACGGCTGCAGTCTGCGAGCGCTTTCAGGTACCCCCCGTCTTCACGGAGCGGATAATATTTATAGTAATCCTCCGGCAAATGATCTTGAGGGTTTGGGGTTAGAGCAGCTGTCATAGCTAAATGCAGCTGCCGGAACCCTCTTTCCATTAGACGGTCTTTTTCGCGGTCGCTTAAAGAGGAAAGCTCATCCCATGTTATGCGGCCGCTCAAGGAAGGGTTTCCGTTCCACGTTATGCGGTCGCAGAGATTGTCCAGGTAGTCGCTGATCGTCTGCAGGGAAACGATTGCAGGCAGCAGGTGATGCTGTGCTTTGGGATTGAGCAGGGCGTAAACTGCTCCCCCCTGGCAGTGGAAGCGCTTGGTACGAATGCTGTCTAAAGCCTGCCGGCGCAGAGGGGAAGGGGGGGAAGCCGCCAGGAAATTTTTCCATTTTTTAAGTTCCCTTTCAACCTGCGGCAAAATGGAGAAAACGCAGCGCGTTAATAATCTCCATTGGTCAAATACTTTGCTCATCCTGGTTTTCTCCACTTCAATGTGATCTGTGTTTTCGGTTATTTTTTCCTTATATGCCCGGGTTAATACGGTTTTCTTAGACGAGATGGTGAATCACACCTGAGGGGGTTTTATTTTCAAAACATATGATTCCATTATCCAAGCAGCGTATTCACAATTCCCTTCCTTTTAAATATCATAAAAGAAGGAATAGAAGAAAAAAATGCTTTAAGGAGATACAATAAAAACATGTTTATTGAGAATGGCAAAGTTTCAATTATACTGGCGGCGTATAACGCCTTGCAATATACTAAGGCCTGCCTGCAATCGATTATCAAATATACCGATGTTCCCTATGAGCTAGTCCTGGTTGATAACGGATCGAGCGATGGGACAAGGGAATATTTTAATACTTTTCCCGGAGCGCGAATTATACAAAATAAAACTAATCTGGGTTTTTCACGGGGCTATAACCAGGGCATCAAGGCCGGCAGAGGTGATTTTTTTCTCCTAATCAATAACGGTTGTATCGTCGGTCCTAACTGGCTGAGCAATATGATTGCCTGTGCTAAGAGTAACCCGGAGATTGGTATGGTAGGACCCAGGGGGAACCATATCAATGGTATCCAGAGGATTGATAGGGAATTTGAAAATACACAGGCTTTTTATAAGTTTGCAGGCCTTTTTAATCGGCCGGATCCTTCAAAATGGTTTGAGGTCAAAAAGCTGGTGGGTTTTTGTATCCTCATAAAAAGGGAAGTTATTGAAAAGGTTGGCTATTTTGATGAGTCATACGGTATAGGAACCCACGAGGATATTGATTACAGCATCAGAGTCAGACAGGCAGGATTTAAACTTTTTTGTGCGGGTGATGTTTTTATCTATCATTTTTCACACCGTACCTTTCTGGCCAATAATATTGATTTGCTTGAATTATATTATCGAAATAAAGAAATCTTTAGACGGAAATGGAGCCTTAAGAGATAAGGAAAAAATGCGAGTTAAGTGATAATTACAATATTATTGAATAGGGATGATAAAAGGAAAACGTTTTGGGATTTCCGTATACAGAAACTCCAAAAATAATTTAACCCCTGGGCTGGGACGTGAGCCTTTTCTGAAAAGCAGGTATTCGTTCATAGAAGGAAATTTTAAAAAATCACTGAAAGAGAGCTCTACAATATAACCTCTTTCCAGAGCTTTTTGAGCTGCACTTTGCAGCAGCAGACCGATCCCCCCACCCTCCTCGATCCGGGGGTCTTCAGAAAACAAGGATAGTCCAAAATCCACTTTCCCGTTTATAACATCCTTTTGAATGCGGGAACTGTTGCCTGTACGCAGGACAAAGTTTATTTTGGGATATTTTTTTCTAAAAGCCGTTACTATGGAGGGAATTACAAATTTGCCGACACCAAAGGCAAGTCTTATCTGAAGTAGGGCGGTAAGAGCTCATTGCATAAGCGGCAAGGCCACTTTGGCCGCTTATGTAATGGTGTTACAGGACTTATTAAACTGACCATTTTTTAGGGGTCAGTTTTTTTTTGCAGGGCTTTTTGCAGTTTTTGTATAAATAATTATAGGATGAAAGTTCTTTTAAAAGGAAAGCTGTAATTTAAAAGGAGGATGTTATGACAATATGATCATCATTGGGGAAAAGATTAACGGGACTATTCCTGGGGTAAAAAGAGCTATCCAAGAAAGGGACGAGGAGTATATTGTTAATCTTGCAGTTAAGCAAGCTGAAGCGGGCGCGGATTATATTGATATATGTGCCGGCACTATGCCTGAAGTTGAAATTGATACTTTAATTTGGTTAATGGAGATCGTGCAGGAAGCGGTAGAGAAACCATTATGCATTGACAGCCCCAATCCAAAAGCAATTGAAGCGGTTTTTGATAAGGCTAAAGCCCCCGGCATTATTAATTCCGTCTCCGGGGAAGAGGGAAAATGTGAGGTTATTTTCCCCCTGGTGCAGGGTACTGAATGGGATGTTATTGCTTTAACCTGTGATAACAGCGGGATTCCTGCTGATGTTGAAAGCAGGGTGGAAATAACAAAACAAATAATGGATAAAGCACAGAAATACAGCATTGATCCTGCCAGAATCCATATTGATCCCCTGGTAATGGCACTGGCTACAGATAACAGTACTTTTGTTAAGTTTCTCAATACTATGCAGCAAATTAAAAAACTGTATCCTTCTGTCAAAGTTACCTCGGGTTTAAGCAACATATCCTTCGGTATGCCCCTTAGAAAAGCTGTAAATCAGTCTTTTTTAACCATTGCTCTTTATGCCGGGATGGATTCGGCCATTATTGATCCGTGTAACAAGGGGATGATGGCGGCGTTGTATGCGACAGAGGCCCTGCTCGGTCTTGATAAATTCTGCAGGAATTATAATAAGGCGTACCGGAAAGGCATTACCCACTGATCTTTTATCTTGAATTTTTACCTGAAAATTATGTTGCAGCTCTTTTGGGGGGACCGGGTTATACCTGTAACACTTTATTATAATTTTCATAAAATATAAAAACGGATTTTAATGACAGGTATGAAGGAGGATTGGTTAAACTTGGTCCAGTTGATTAAGAAGCCTGAAGAGATTATGGAAAAAAGGCTTTCCCGCCGTGGATACAACCTGGAAGATTGCCGCAAGATGTTGAACAATGCCGGCGGGGGCATAGTTATTTTTAACAAAAGAAGCCTGCGCAGCTGTAGCTTAAAGGATTATGTTGATGTTAAAAGCTGTTGAGGATAGCAAAATTAAGCTGACTGGATGTCGGTAGCGAAGAGATTGCGGGTAAGCGGTGAAAGCTAAAGGCGTTTTATGCAATTTCCCCAAGATGAAATGGATGGGTCAGCGTCCAGGTAGAATCAGAACAGCCGTGGAAGCGCTCAAAATGATCTCCTACTGCGGCGCTGTCCCACTTTGATCCAGGCAGTACTGATTGCTGAAACAATTTAATGCTATGGGGGGGGAGATAAAAAAGTGGAGCAGAAGCTTTTGCTAAAAAAATTCGAACACAGGTTTATTTTTTTTGTCTCAAATTTTTACCGTATAAATTCTATAAAGATGGAAAAATTTCATGCCGGTTACGGGAAAAAAACAGAAGAGGGAAAAAGCTTTATTTGGGGAAGTTACGAACTAAGCGTGGATTACCAGAAATATGGAAAAAAAGAATTGGTAGCGGGCAAAAAAGTATTTCACCGGGGGTTTTCTTATATACTTCAGGACGGTAGCATAGATAATATACCGGGCAATTTAATCTGCGAAGCCGGATTCAAATATAATTCTACACCTGTGTCAAGCTCCCTTTTTCCCTTTTTGGGCAGAATCAAATATATCCCCTTTAAAATTACCGTTACCGTTGACGGCAGTATAGAAGCTGTACCCGACCGTGCAGGTTCTCCGCCAGGTAAAAGCATAACACAGGAAAAAGACAGCAAGAGCGCTGATGATTATGTCGGCTACGGTAATAATGCATACGGCAGTGTTGAAGCCGGGAAGGCTGCCCTGGGCGGTACTGCCACGGAAGATTTTTTCAGGATGATCTTTGAAGAACAAGCGCAAGAAAGTATACCGGCAAAAGAAGCTTTTAAAGCGGGGGAAATGGAAAGAGAATTTGAGAAAGAAACGGTAGCGGAACCGGTTGCAGCGGACCTTATTGCGATGGAAAAGAAGAAAAGAACAGCACGCTCCTCACTATCTGTTCCGGGTTCGGGATATTATAATAAATATAAGTTTTATTATGAAGGATTGCTTAAGGCCGGGTCTGTAGATAATATGAAAAAGATCGGAAATAGGGGTGGCAGTATCAGGAAATATAAAAAACCGTCCTAATTGTATTACTTGAATTGCACACTTTTATACCAAATAAAAAAAAGCAAATGCTTTTTTTATTTACGGTCCCGTCTTAAAAGCTTTTTAAAATAATAGTTGATACCCTTATTTTGCAGATGCTCGTATTCTTTTTTTATCAAGTTTATCTCCTTCTTGAGCCTGGTTATTTCCATGGTCAGCAGGAGGTTGTTTTTTTCCCGTTTTTCAAGTTCTTCCTGCAAAGCTTTTATCCTCTGCTGCAGTTCATGGTTTGCCGAAGCCATTTCTTCCCTTTCCCTGCTTATTTTTGCCTTCAGTTCATCAATGGTATTTTGAAATACATTTTTTATTTTTGTGATTTCTATATTTTTTGAAGCAAGCTTTTCCTGCAAAGTTTTAGTTTTTGCCAGGTTTATTGAATACAGCTCGGCAAGTTCTTTTTTTTGGTGCTCGATTTTCTGGTTTAAAAAAACATTGCTCGCCTGCAGGTTGTCATAGCCGATTAAAAGCCTGGAGGTGAGCAGATCAAGTATTTCTAATTCTCCGGCGACGCTGCCTTCTTCCGGCTGTCCCTCCAGGAGCATTTCCGGTTGCAAGTACATATCCGGCGGGGAGGCCGGGGAGAAGGTATAATTTCCCTGGGAGGCAGGCTCATTTAATGAACGGGATGCCTTGCGAAAACGGATCATTCGGCTGGTATCTTCCAGCTTAATTTTTGTACCCCATTTCCAGCTACCTCCGCCATCGCGGGAGACCAGGCAAAAAAGCATATTGTTATTTTGCCAGGTTAAAAAAAGCACGTCTTTTACAAGATAAAGAGGTGCGAAAGGGGCAGAACCTTGAGAAATCTCGGTGCATAAAATATTTTCCCATTTTCCCCGGGGGCTTCTCCGGGCATAATTCATATACATTATATTGCTTTTGCGGCTGATCCAGGAAACATGCAGCGAATTATCCGGGGCAGCCTGCGCATCGGGTAAAAAGCAATAATGATTTTTTTCTCCAAGATAAAATGTTTGTCCCGGGAGATTTGATTCTTTTTCAAAACTGCGCAATACCAGCGTGTATCCATTTTCTTCGTACAGCCTGTGAAGGAGAAAGAGATCGTTAAGGCCGTTGCAAAAGATAATGCCGTACTGCTCGTGTTGAAAATAACCGAAGTCCAGAACCGCCTTTTCCAACCACCGGCCATCCTCCCGGCGGAGATAAAAAAGCCACCACATCTCCCTTTCATTATTACTTGCCAGGTAAAGAGCATGCAGGCGGTCTGCTTTATCCGTGCAGAAGGAGAGGTGGCAGATCCGCTTCCCCTCTTCCTTTAAAAGGATCTCCGGCTTATTGGGAGTATCCGGGGAAAGGCGCAGGTAAAGAATGCTACCTTCCCTGTCATATCCCAGAAGATGGGTGCCGCCTACTGTATCCACAGCTGAATCAAAGCCGCTAATTTTCTGGTGCAAAATATTTTTCGAGATGCAAGACCAGCCACCATTTCCTTTTTTATCAAAATAGTATTTTAGTTCCCCGTTCTCGTCCAGTTCAAAATAGTGTTTCCCCGCGCTCCCAGATATCAGCAGAGGAATTGCGCCGGTATTCAACAGCCGTTTTTCTTCCATGGTATATTGAATCCTTTTTTTAAAAGTAGTTCCCTTTATAATTATTAGCTCTGCTCGATAATTATTAGTATTTATTGGTATCAGATAAAATTTCTATAAAATAACTTTCAAGGTTGAGGAGGCAGGAGCGGCCTCCTAATTTTTACACTCTTCTACAGTTTATGGGTATTTGTATAATTTGTTGTAAATTTATATAATAACAGGAAAATAAGGAGGGAGAAATATGGATCGTAAAAAAATTTTTTGCTGCCTGGCTTTAGCAATCTTTCTCAGTGTTATCTTGTTACCCTTGCAGGAGGCGGAGGCTTTTCGGGGCACTCTTAATAGGGATCGTTTTATCATGAATCCTCCCGGCGGCAATCAAGACCAGCCTTCCCCGGATCCTGAACCATGGGAGCCCACACCGCAAGATCCGGTCGAAGAACCGGATCCGGGACCTGCCCCTGACCCTGGAGAAGGCTCAGGCGATGGCGGCTACAGCGGCTACATTCCAGGTTCCAGCAATTTTAGAAGCGAGCGGAGTAGAGGCGCTTATATACCTCCTGCACCTTCTAACCCTACATACCCTTCACCTTCTCCGAAACCGGAACCGGATCCCGGGCCTTCGCCGGATCCCGATCCTCCGCAGCAGCCGGAGAAGCCATCCGGGCTGACGCCGGCAGAAGCCCAGGCCTTTGCCCTGTTAAATGAAACCAGGGCAATGCATAACTTGCCCCCGCTGGAAATCCACTACGGACTGGTTGAAACGGCACGGTTAAAAGCCCAGGATATTGCTGAAAACAATTATTTCAGCCATGTTTCACCTACCTACGGTTCCCTTGGACAGATGCTGAGGAAAGCCGGTATTTCTTACAGCAGGGCTGCGGAGAACCTTTCCAAAGCGGGGAATGTCTCCCAGGCACACGTACAGCTGTTATACAGCACGAAAGGCCATCGGGAGATCATGCTCAGCCCTGATTACAGCAAGGTGGGTATCGGTATCAGTTCTTTAAAAAATGTTCCGGGGATTATCATGGTCCAGCATTATATTGATTAATTAATCTTGTGCTTTTTTGCTCTAATTATCGGGGAAAAACTGG
>JAAYOY010000171.1 GCA_012520035.1 Bacillota bacterium | reverse complement strand
GGGTTACTGGCCCTTTTGCCGGGCACGATCCTTTTAGCGTTTAGTTACGGGAGCCTTTATACCAGCTTCCCTGCTGCAGCGGCGGAGTTGTTTGGGCTGCAAAACTTTGGAGCTTACTACGGGCTGCTGTTTACCTCCGTGGGTATCGGCGGCAGCCTGGGCCCCTTCCTTGCCGGTTACCTGGCCGATATTTATGGAAATTATAATATGACGTTCGTTATGGGCATCGCCGCCTCCCTGGGAGCCCTGCTTTTAGCACTGGTGCTGAAAAACGCATTGAGAAAAAAACAACACTTATACTTCCAGGGATAAAAAGAGCCCCCTCTTATGAACTGCGTCTGCTTTTGTGGATACAGGTTTTTTTCGTGAAGTTAGATTTCCCAAGAAGGATTTTTTAATGTCAGATAGAATTTGAATTTATGGGGTATGTATTAATATGCATATCGGGAAATAACGGCGTTCTATTTTTATTAGAAATATTTAGAGGTTTTGTAAAAAGAATAGCTTCGCCTTCGATCTGCTTATTTCTAAAATGATACATTTATCATCATGGATAGCAGACGTTAGGGTACAACTGGAAACGGTTGTGCCTCCCGTTTTGGAAAGGAGGTTGTTAGTTTACATTACTATCGCATTTTCCAACGGGAAAATGCGATGTTTGTTTTCTCGAAAGAATCTTGAAAAGAAGGGGGGAAAAAAACTTTATTTGCACATTGGCATAGGTATCATATATTTAAAAAGCAGGAGGCATTATTAATGATAAAAACAGATATCCCGTCTCCCTTAATAAATTGGCCGGAACTTCTACGCCTTAGTAGCCATAATATGATGCCTGAACGCAAGCCTGAAGAAGGCGATATATGGGAGAATGCTGCGGTTATGTACAATAAGATGGCAGCCATGGAGCGTGAATATACTTTTGCCCAGCTTGACGCCTTCGACACTTCACCTGAAGATACAGTCCTCGACGTTGGCTGCGGACCGGGACGCATATCAGTCCTAATGGCTCAGCGTGCGAAAAGTGTCACCGCCATTGACAGCTCTGAAAAAATGCTGAACTTTTGCCGGGAAAATGCAGAAAAAGCCGGAGTTCGTAACCTAACTGCCAGGCTGCTTGATTGGAATAATGCAGTCCTCGGGGAAAACCTGGAAAGGCACGATATTGTCATCGCTTCCCGTTCAGAAGGAATGAGAGATATTGAAAAACTGACGTCCTTCGCCAGAAAATACGCGGTAATGATAGCATGGGCAAATGCTCCGTGTATCCCCGATATTCTTGGGGATCTTTTTTACGGCACCAGCGCCTGGGAGAAAAAACGTTCACCTATGCAAAGAGACCGCCGTTTGGGCTATAACGTCTTCTATAACATGGTTTACGACCTCGGCTATGATCCTAATATTAAAATTGTTACCGATGGTTTTACCAAAGACTATGCTGATTATGAAGAGGCTTATGCAGACTTGTGCACACTCGGGGAGATTAGAGACGGTGAAATGGAGATTTTCCGCAACAATTGCAACAAGTGGTTGAGCAAAAACGATAAAGGCGGTATCACCTTCCGAAGAGAAACGAAAACTTTTGTTCTTTGGTGGTCGCCTGAAAAAAGATTTTAATTCTTGCCTGTTTCGGAAGCATTATTTTTAAAAAAACTGAGGGGGAAAAGAAAGAAATGAAAAAGTATTTAGTAGTATTAATGATCATTTTAATGACAGCAATGTTGTTTGCCGGTTGTGGCAATCAAGTTGCAGATGAACCAGAACCGGAAGGAGCGGCTGCAGAAAATGAACCGGAAGCAGAAGCAACGACAAAAGTGATCACCGATATGGCAGGCAGTGAAGTTGAAATAACCACCAATGTTCAAAGGGTTGTCAATCTCTGGCCTGCTTCCAACTCGGCAATGCTCTGCATGGGAGCCGGCGACAAGCTGGTGGGAACGATGGATTTTACCAAAAGCCTGCCCTGGAGCCAATTTGTTTACCCCGGGATCGTTGATGTTCCCACGGCAACCGATAATGCCGAAGAACTGTTGAAAATTAATCCCGATTTAATTATCACTCCCACCGATGATGTTGCTGTTAAACTGCGTGAATCAGGGCTGCCGGCCATTAATCTCATGTTTGCCAATTATGACCAGATGAAGCGTGCATTTGCCATTTTGGGAGATGCCCTCGGCGAGGAATATGCCGCCAAAGCTGCCGCCTGGTCTGAACTGGTCGATAACAATATAGCAGAAGTTTCCAATGCGTTGGGAGATCTGGCTGAAGAAGACAAACCTGTTGTTTATTACATCCAGGGTCAAACTAATCAGGGGCTTTATACGACCTTTAGAGGCGATTCGATCATGAATGACTGGATCACTTATGGCGGCGGTATTTTTGCCTCCGCCCTGATGGGCCTGGAAGGCACAAATGCAACCGCAGAGGAAGTTCTCGCCCTGAACCCTGATGTTGTCATCATAGGCGGTCCTGCGCAGCATGAACTCTATGATGAATTAATGGCGGATGCTGCCTGGAAAGACATTAATGCAGTCAAGAATAACAGGGTTTATACAAATCCAAACGGGCTCTTCCCCTGGGAACGTTTTGGCATGGAAAGCGCACTGCAAATTAAATTTGCCGCTTCTGTCATTCACCCAGAGCTTTATCAAGTAGACTTGATTGCTGAAGTACAAGACTTTTATAAAGAATTTGTCGGTATTGAGCTTACAGACGAGCAAGCGCAGAACATGATTAACGGTTACGGCCCTCATGGAGAATAAAAGATGTGATATAAAGGAAGTAAAAGATGGGAAAATTGGAATCAGATAAAAGAGCTGCCGTATTAAGGAGAACTTATTTGGACAAGCGCAAATATCTGACAACGATGACCGGCCTGACGGTAATTTTAATTGTTGTGGTAATGGCATCTCTTGTCCTCGGCAGATTTAACCTGAGCATTATTGATGCGGTTAAAATTGCCTTCTCTCCGTTATTTCCTATTCGGGTAACCTGGGACGGAACGATGGAAGCGGTAATTTTTAAACTCAGGTTGCCCCGCATCTGTGCAGCGGCTCTGGTAGGAGGCGCCCTTGCTGTTTCGGGCGCCTCTTACCAAAGTATGTTTAAAAACCCCATGGTCTCACCTGACATTTTAGGGGTGTCCTCCGGTGCCGCCTTGGGCGCTTCCCTGGCTATTTTTTGGGGACTGGGGCAGAACATTATTCAGCTATGGGCTTTTATCGGAGGGATAGCGGCTGTTACACTGACGGCAATGGTGCCAAAAATGATGAAAAGCAGTTCCGCTATTATTTTAGTGCTGGCAGGCATTGTTGTTGGCGGATTAATGACATCTCTTATGGGCATCTTAAGGTATTTTGCAGATCCGGAGACGGCATTGGCAGAGATGGTCTACTGGTCTATGGGTTCTTTTGCCGACATCCGTAAAGCAGATTTAATCAGTATGGCTCCGGGAATCATTTTGTGCGCTGCTGTACTCCTTTTAATCCGTTACCGGCTCAATGTTCTGTCATTGGGTGAAAACGAAGCAAAAACGCTTGGTTTAAATATCAGGCAAACTCGCGGTGTAATTATCGTCTGTTCAACATTGATGACTGCAGCCTCTGTTTGTATGGCCGGGACAATCGGCTGGGTGGGGCTGGTTATTCCCCATCTTGGCAGAATGCTGGTCGGGCCTGATAACCGGAGGATGTTGCCGGCTTCCTTAATTATGGGTTCTGCCTTTATGGTCATCATTGATACTCTTGCCCGCACATTGACTGCCGCGGAACTGCCGATCAGTATTATTACGGGAATCATCGGGGCGCCTTTTTATCTTTATTTGTTATTAAAACAAAGGACAAGAATACAATGAAACATTGTAACGAAAATGGTACGAAAATATTGGAAGTGCAAAACCTCAGCTTTTCTTTTTCAGCCGGGCGTAAAATTTTTCACGATGTATCCTTTTCTGTTTACCCCGGTGAAGTTATCTCAATTCTTGGGCCAAACGGGGCTGGTAAAAGCACTCTGTTGAATTGTATCGCCAATTTGCTGACACCTGACAGCGGGGAGATCCTCCTAAATGGTAAATCAATTAAAACCATGAATGTGAAGGATGTTTC
>JAAYOY010000170.1 GCA_012520035.1 Bacillota bacterium | reverse complement strand
GGCGGAAAAAAAGGTTGGTTTAAAATTGAATGTAAACAAAAGTAACCTTGCGGAAGTACTTTCTTTACTTCCGGCCCTCAGGAAGCCCACTATTTCCCAGTTGCACGAAGAATGCTGGGTTGCTGTGGAGACTGTTATTGATGAAAAAACTGTACGGGAACTGATTTATAAATTAAAAGAGGCCGGGGCGGAAGGTATTATCGAATATTCTTTGAATAAGATTATTCCCTAGCCCTTACCCCGAAACTCCTGAAAACTCCTAGGAGAAGGAAACGCCTTTTTCTGTTTTACAGTTTAAGGCGTTCTTTATTTTAAAACTTGATTTGAGATTTTTTGGAATCTTTAAATTTTAATTTGTAAGAGGATTTTTCATAGAGTATGCAGAATTAAAAAAATGGACATACAAACGGGCGATAAAAAAAGCAGACAAGAAATGTTTAAATCCTGAACAATTCTTCTTAAAAGAGGTTCTTAGCAATGGGAAAAGCACGTATTGTAATGATATCCCCCCTGCCGGAGCTTACCCGGCTTGCGCAGCAGGTTTCTAAAGAGCTTAATTTTGAAATGGAAATTGTAGAAGCCTTTTTGGACGAAGGCTTGGAACTTGGCAAAAGAGCTGTGCAGTCTGGTGCCGATGTTATTATCAGTCGTGGTCCGACAGGAGTTATCTTAAAAAAAGAACTGCCTGTACCGGTGATATTAATTCAGACCACCAACTTTGATATCATCCAGGCTTTATATCATGCCAGGCAGCTCGGCAGTAAGATAGCTTATTTCGATTATATCAAGCGCAAAGATCTTTACGATTTTTCAAATATTGCCCAGATTCTTTCCCTGGAGGATTTGCGCCTTTTCTTTTATCGTGATGAAAAAGAATTGGATGAGCAAATCAAGAGGGCACGCGATGAAGGTATTGAAGTAGTGGTTGCTTCCGGTGTTTGTGTGGTCCGTATGGCCCAGGAGCAGGGGATGCAGGGTGTGATGGTTTTTACTTCGCGCGAGGCGATTGTTGAAGCCTTACAGTGGGCAAAGGATTTTGTTCACATCCGTCAAAAAGTTCGTGAAAAGGCCGAATATTTTAAAACCATTATTGAACATATTCAAAGCGGGGCTATCGCCGTAAACAGGGATAATGAAATCATCCTTTTTAATCCTGTGGCGGAAGAGCTGTTCAAAATATCCGGAAAAGAGCTTCTTGGTAAAAAAGTAAAGGATATTAACATTCCTCAGGTGCAAAAACTTTTTCAATCCCTTAACCTGGCCGAAGAAGAAATACAAAAAATCAATGGCAAGCAGGTTGTATTCAATCGCATTCCCATACTAATGGATCAAGAGTTTTTGGGGACTGTAATTATCATCCGGAATATACAAGAGCTTCAGAATCTTGAAGGATTTATGCGCAGCAAGCTGTATGCCGCCGGAGGTTTTCTGGCACAGCATACTTTTCAAGATATAATAGGTACCTCTGATGCAATTAAAGGGGCTCTGGAGCGCGCCCGGAAATTTGCCCAAACGGATTCAACGATATTGATTACCGGGGAAAGTGGGACAGGTAAGGATTTGTTTGCCCACAGTATACATAACGCAAGCTCTCGCCGGGAAGGCCCATTTGTTGTTATAAACTGTGTAAATTCCTCAGAAGATTTTCTTGAAGGAGAACTTTTTGGTTACGAAGAAGGGGCTTTCTCCGGTACAAAGAAAGATGGAAAGGCCGGCCTTTTTGAGCTTGCCCATGGCGGCACGCTTTTTATCGATGAAATATCCGCACTTTCTCCCTCTCTGCAATCAAGCTTGCTGCGTATTCTCCAGCAGAAGGTGGTACGCCGCCTTGGTGGAGAGCGCCTGCTTCCCGTAAATGTTCGAGTTATTGCAGCAACCAGCCGTTTTTTGCCTGATGAAATTAAAAAAGGAAAATTCAGGGAGGATCTCTTTTTTCACTTAAATGTTTTAAACCTGCATATCCCTTCATTAAGGGAGAGAAAGAGCGATATTCCCCTCCTGATGAAATACTTTGCTGAAAAATACAGGGGTGACAACAGAGGTGTTGCAGACAGTTTTCCGGATTCCGTTGTTCGCTTCCTCAGCGATTACGACTGGCCGGATAATGTTCGGGAACTGGAAAACTTCATGAACAAATACGTCATTCTTTCCGAGGGGAGCAAAGACAGTTTCAGATTAATGGAAGAGCTGGTCGATGAGCTTTATCGTTTCAGGGAAGACAGTAAAATTTTAAAAGGGAATGAGGATAATTTCTTAACGATAAACATCGGAACTTTGGAGTATATGGAGCAACAAATTATCAGGAAACTCTCCCAACAGTACGATATAGATAAAAAAGACCTTGCTTCCCTTCTGGGAATCAGCAGGACTACACTATGGAAGAAATTAAAAGCATTACACACTGCAAATTAATATAAAGTTCAGTAATAATTCAATTGCGTGAGGTGATGCCATAGAGGAATACTTACTATTTAATTAACTGTGGTTTGGCTGTTTTTTGTGAGCAAAAAACATTAAAAGGGAGGGATTTTCCGGAAGTAGTTTCCGGAGAGCACTATGGGAAATCCGGTAATTGTAAGTGCAGTACGGACTATCGCAGGAAGGTTCGGAGGAAGTTTGAGCAGTCTCAGTGCTGCTGATCTGGGAGCGGCTGTTGTAAAAGAAGTAGTCAAAAGAGCAGGGATTACCGGCGAGGATGTGGATCAGCTGGTATTCGGATGCGGATGGCAGGCCGGGCTTGGCCCAAACATTGCACGTATTTGTGCAGTTAGGGGGGGCCTGCCGGTAACAGTGCCGGCTTATACAGTCAACATTCGGTGTGCCTCCAGTATGCAGGCGGTAATCGAAGCTTACAGGCAAATCGCCTGCGGAGATGCGGATGTAGTCATCGCCGGTGGTACGGAATCCGGTTCAAATGTCCCCTATATTATTCCCCAAGCGCGCTGGGGGGCCCGTATGTGGGACTTCACGGTCTATGACGACCTGCATTTAGACGGTTTTATGTGCAAGCTGGCGGGTATGCTCATGGGAAATACGGCGGAGAATTTGGTAGAAAAATATTCGATCAGCAGGGAAGAGCAGGACCAATTCGCCCTGGAAAGCCACCAGAAGGCTTCCAAAGCGGTAGCAGAGGGTAAATTTGATGCAGAGATTTTACCTATTGAAATTAAACAAAAGAAAAAAGGAACAGTGGTTGTAGATAAGGAAGAGATACCCCGTGCCGACGCATCGCTGGAGGCAATGCTCAAATTGCCGGCAGTATTCAAGAAGGACGGCGGGACAGTTACTGCCGGTAACAGCTGTGCTCTAAGTGACTGTGCTTCTGCCGTGGTCATCATGTCTGAGGAGAAAGCCAAGTCCCTGGGGCTGACGCCCTTGGCAAGAATCCGGAGCTATGGCGTGGCGGGAGTAGATCCGCTGTACATGGGCATTGGCCCGGTAGCCGCCACACCTATTGCCCTGAAAAAGGCCGGATTGACGCTGGATGATATTGATTTGATTGAGCTGAATGAGGCATTTGCAGCGCAGTACCTGGCCTGTGAAAGAGAACTTAAATTAGACCGTGAAAAAGTAAATGTGCACGGTGGAGCGATTGCCCTTGGGCACCCCGTAGGGGCTACCGGAACGAAGCTCATTACCACTAACATTAATACCCTGAAAATGTACGATAAGACCTTCGGATTAATTACTGCCTGTGTCGGTGGCGGGCAGGGTCTTGCCATCGTGCTGGAAAGATTAAGCTAAAAATATTTATTTGAGAGGAGGAAAAAAGTAATGGAAGTTAAAACAGGATTTGTTCTGGGAGCAGGCATTATGGGTTCGGGGATAGCTCATCTAATGGCACAAAATGGCGTGCAGGCCATCCTTGTGGATGTTGATGATGCTATCTTGAAGCGCAGTATCGGAAATATTGAAAATCTGTTAAACAAAAGGGTTGCCAAGGGTAAAATGACCGAAGGGGAAGTAAAGGAGCTTTTGGGCCGTATTAAAACTTCCACGGATATGAAAGAAGCTGCCAACGCGGATTTCATTATTGAAGCGGTAATTGAAGATGTGAAACTGAAGCAGAAGGTTTTCGCCCAGCTGGAGGAAGTAGCGAAGCCGGAGGCAGTTTTAGCAACTAATACCACCGCCTGTTCGATCTCTGAAATAGCATCTGCTATGAAAGATCCCAGCCGCCTGATCGGAATGCATTTTTTCAACCCGGCAGTAGTAATGAAACTGGTGGAGATTATGCCTGGCCTGGCGACCAAACCGGAAATTGTTAAGGCAACCAAAGAGTTTGCCGAGTTTCTGGGCAAAGAACCCGTGGTTACTGATAAAGAAAGCATTGCCGGTATTGCCAGCAGGGTCCTCGCCGGATTGCTGAACGAGGCAGTATGGGTGCTGGATGAGGGCATTAGCACCGCAGCAGATATTGACAAGGCCATGAAAATGGGTTCCAACCTGCCGATGGGTCCGCTGGCCTTAATTGACATGATCGGTATTGACACTCACCTGGCAAAAACCAGAACGCTGTATGAAAAGTTCGGGGATGCACGCTATCGTCCCTGCTACTTGCTGGAGAAAATGGTTCATGCGGGCTACCTGGGGCGTAAAAGCGGCAAAGGTTTTTATGATTATTCCCAGGATCCTCCCGTTCCTACAGTTTTAAAATAAGTTTTCTATTAAATGAATAACACAGGAGGTGCAAAATAATGAATTTTGACTTGACTGAAGAGCAATTATCAGTTCAGAAGATGGTCCGTGATTTTGTGGCCAAGGAGATTACTCCCAATGCCAAGCAGTGGGACCAGGAGGAGCGTTTTCCCATGGATCTCTGGCATAAGATGGGGGATCTGGGGATTATCGGCACATCCATACCGGAGGAGTATGACGGCTCAGGGATGGACTACATTTCTCACGCGATCGTTGCTGAAGAGCTTGGTTATGGTTGTTCGTCCATGCGCGGCAGCTATTCCGTGAACATCTCCCTGGTTGCTAAAACCATTCTCAAGTGGGGTACTGAAGAACAGAAAAAGAAATACGTTCCCGGTATTGCCACCGGTGAGTTGTTCGGCTGCTACGGACTTACAGAGCCTGACTCCGGCAGCGATGCCGCTAGCATGAAGAGCGTCGCCGAAAAGGATGGCGATTACTATATTCTAAACGGCAATAAAATGTGGATTACTCATGCGGATCAGGCGGATGTATCCATAATTTTTGCCAAAACCGACAAGGAAAAAGGCGCAAGAGGCATTACCGCCTTTTTGGTTGACAAGGGAACCCCCGGGTTTACCCCGCAGCCTATCCACGAAAAGATCGGGCTGCGTGCTCAGGATACCGGCGAAATCATTATGGAAAACGTACGTGTACACAAGGATAACATGCTGGGGCCTGAAGGAAAAGGCTTTGCGGTAGCCATGTCCGCTCTCGATAACGCACGCTTTACCGTAGCCGCCGGTTGTGTTGGTACGGCCCAGGCAGCCCTTGATGTTGCCAAGCAGTATGCCAAGGATAGAATACAGTTTGGGAAGCCCATTGCCGCCCACCAGCTGGTGCAGCAGTTGATCGCCAATGCGGTTTTGGAAATCGAAATGGGAAGGTTGCTGGTTTACCGTGCAGGTTTCCTGAAGAACAAAGAAGTTCCCAATACTCGTGAAACCTGCATGGCCAAGTATTTCTGCAGTGAGATGGTAAACAGGGTTACTTTCAACATGATCCAGGTCCTGGGAGGCTACGGCTTCTCTGGAGAATATCCGCTGGAAAGGATGTATCGCGATTCTCGGATCAATACATTATACGAAGGAACTTCCCAGATTCAGCAGTTAATCATCGGAAACTCCGAATTAGGTATTCCTGCTTTTGCGTAATAAACAAATTATTGGGAAGAGTAAAGGAGGAAGGGTGTGTTTCCTTCCTCCTTTGCGAGTATTTACGGGTAATGATTATCATTGATTAGCATGATGAGTTTAGGAAGGAGAGATATTTTATGTATCAACTTCTGAAATTTGAAAAAGAATATCCACTGGCCTACATAACTTTTAACCGGCCGGAAGTGATGAATGCTCTTTCCAATGCGTTGACGGAGGAACTGGGTCAGGTCTTAAGCGAAGTGCAAAAGGACGAAGAAATCAGGGTCTTAATCATTACCGGCGCCGGAGAAAAAGCATTCATGGCCGGGGCGGATATCAAAGAAGTACAGGAACGGGATTTTGTCCTTGGTCGCAAGCAGACCAGGCGCCGCCAGGAAGTCCTGAATATGCTGGCTGAAATGCCCATCCCCGTTATCGCGGCAATTAACGGGTTTGCTCTGGGAGCCGGTATAGAAATAGCGATCGCCTGTACATTGCGCATCGCCTCTACCAATGCCAAAATGGGCTCTCCGGAAGTAAACCTGGGGATTATTCCTGGTGATGGTGCTACCCAGCGTCTTCCCCGGCTGATCGGGTTCGGCAGGGCGATGGAGATGGTCTTAACGGCCAGAATGGTCGATGCAGAAGAGGCCTACCGTATCGGGTTGGTGAATAAGGTTGTTCCACTGGAGAACTTAATGGAAGAAGCCAAAAAAATGGCCAATGTTATCGCTTCCAAATCACCGCTGGCTATCCAGTATGCCAAAGAAGCCGTTAACCGCTCACTTGAAGTGGGAATCTACGAAGGTCTGGCCCATGAATCTTATCTACATGCCCTTGCCTGTGCTACAGAGGATAAAAAAGAGGGCGTAGCTGCGTTCTTAGAAAAACGCAAGCCGCAGTTTAAGGGAAAATAATGAAAAGTGATGGTGCGTGCGACAGTGGGGGACGGTTCTCACTGTCGCACTTTTTCTGACAGTGGGGGACGGTTCTCACTGTCGCACTTTTTCTTGGCCTTTTTACGACAGTGGGTGACGACAGCGACACTGGGGGACGTGCGACAGTAGGGGACGGTTCTCACTGTCGCATAATGATTGGCCTTTTTTCTTTGTTTCCCCTCGTATCGCTGAAATCTGTTGCTGCGCTGTGCAAGTTGCCAGATGCCTGCACCCGGTAACCCTTAAACGTTTAGAGGCTGCACGTCCTGCCGGAGGGGCTGCTGACGCTGTCCTTTGCCAGGAGCTTTTGGCCCCTTGAAGAGGAACTCCAACTGAGTGCTGCCTGAACTCAGACAGGTTTTATCCAATATTTAGCTCAACAATATCTCCATCTTCGAGGACATAATCCCGCGCTACCGTCTGCCCGTCGAATTTGGCCGAGCCCCAGACGCGGGCATTTTTTAAACGCTCAGGAAAATCGCGATGAATATTATAGGCCAAATCTAGAACGGTGCCTCCTTTTTTTAGCACGAACGGGTTTTCCATATCGGGTTGTTTTCCCGGGGCCCTGGTGTATACTCTGATAATGGAAAGGGCCTGAAAAATTCTATCTTTCAAGGAGTCAAGGCCTGTCTTTTCTTTCAAAGATATGCCGGTTAAAGTAAGTCCCGGCATCAACTCGTTTAATATGGTTAAATTATCCTCGCTGTTCTGCAGGTCCATTTTATTTGCAACTATAATATAAGGCAAGTATTTTCTTTCATCCTGTACCGGTTGATCCGGCAGGTTGTTTTGTTTTATTTCCTTTTGGATCACCCTTTTCTCTGTTAAAAAGGAGAGCGTTTTCTCAACCTGTTCGAGGCAATCGTCACTGCCGGCATCGATGACAATGAGCAACAAATCCCCTCCCCTCAGGGTGTTCAATAGTCCGGGAGGTGCACCTTCAGAAGTGAGGGGGGGAGTATCCACCAGTTGAATGAGGATATCCTTATAAGGCATCATTCCCGTAAGGGGCAGGGTAGTGGTAAAGGGGTATGCTGCTATTTTTGCCTTTGCCTTTGTCATGGTAGCAAGGAGTGATGATTTTCCTGCATTGGGGAACCCGACAATGATCCCCTGTCCGGCGCCCTGTTTTTCGATCGAAAAAGGGTTAAAACGCGCTGTCTTGGCTTTTTTTTCCCCTTCCTCGCGCAGCTTGGATAGACGCCGCTTCAGATCGGCCTGAATTTTTTCTGTACCTTTATGTTTTGGAATAACCGCTAACATTTCCTGCAACGCTTCGATCTTCTCTTCAACAGAGGAGGCTTTTTTATACGCGTCCTCTGCTGCATAGTATTGGGGTGTGAGGTTGGCCGGCAAAAAACCACCTCCATGGTTGTAAATGTGTAGTTTTAGGAAAAGAAAAAGCCTTCCAAACACTAATTAGATTATACAACAAAAGATGCATACCAATAGCGTTGAGCTTATAAACTGCTGAAAAACCGGCTGCGGAAAATAGCAGAAAACAAATGTTATACATCTACTCTTAGTCCATAATTCTGTGTAAGCATTGTAAGATCAGTAATATCTATTAAACCATCGCCGTTCAGATCGGCGAGGGCATTATGATTGTTATCACCAGCGCTGCGCAGGTGAGCAAGGAGTAAAAGTGTAAGGTCGGCCAGATCAATACGGCTGTTGCCATCAATATCTCCGGCCTTCAGCTCCAGATTTATCTGTAGAGGATTCTGAGCAGCTGTAAGGTCTATTGTTTGTATTGCAGGCAGATACTGCTGCCGCTTTGCTGATATTGTATAGGTACCGGGTGGTAATTTCAAGCTAAAATTGCCATCAGCGGACAGGAAAGGGGGGTAGTAAGTACAACCTGATTCTTTGCAAACGAATGATACCGAAGTCTTTTCATCTGTTTTTTTGCGTCCCTGCAGTTTTATTGAACCTGTTACCGTTGTACCTTTTTTTAGAACCGCATCTGCCGAATTGATCACTTCCAGCTTAAATTCTGCTTTTTTCCCGCTAAATTGCGCGCCGATTACGGCTTCTCCAGGGGAAATTCCTCTGATCATCCCCCTTTCTATTTCGGCAACATAAGGATTGGAGCAGTTCCACTCTATGAGTCCCGGGTCAATCTCTCTGGAAAATCCGGTGCCAAATACAGCTTCTGCCCGAACTGTTATAAATTCGTTTGTTTCTATGACTACCTTTTCAGGTTTTAGCTTTATGCTTTCGAGGGATTCCAGGGAAAGAGGTATGGCGGAGATGGTTATATTGTCGATAAACCAGCCTTTGCCGGGGCCGTTGCCGTTGCTCTGCAAGCGGAATCTAATATAAAGTTTTTCAGTACCCGCCGGCAGGTTTATGGGGATGGAAAAGCGCTGGAAAGATTCGTTTGTCCCTGAAAAGCGGTAGAGATGCCCCCAGTTTTTGCCGTCGGTTGAGATTTCCAGGTATGCATAGTCGTCTTCTTTATCCTTTCCGGTTTGAAGGTCATAAAAATGCTGGAAGGTTAGTACGGGGCTGTGATATCCGCTGAGGTCAAGCGGATTAGTAAGCTTAAGCCAGGATTCTGTGTTATTTTTATAGTCTTCCCACGGCGAATCAGCCAGCGCAAAATTACCTTCATATACTATTTCACGGGTTATTTTCCAGGGAGTCTCCGGTGATGTACTCCAATTGGCTATACCTTCTTCTGCACCGTCAACCAGAAGAAGTTCCTGTGAAAGGAGCGGCTGCTTAATTGCTTTGTAAGCGTCGAGGATTCCAAAGCCATAAACATTATTCGGCCGTTTCCCCTGTTCGTCCCAGAGCGGATCCCAGTATGCTGATTCTTTTAATATATAACTAATCTCGGATGGGGTTATTCCCGGCCTGGATTGTTTAATCAGTGCGGCTGCACCGGAAACATGTGCAGCTGCGACCGATGTCCCGTCTAAAACATTAAAACTGTTGTTTAGCCAGCTGGACCTAATATTGGTTCCTGGGGCTGTTATTTCGGGTTTATTATAAGCAATTTCCTGCCATTTAACCGGGCCTTTACTGCTAAAATCAGTTACTTTATAGCCGTCTCCTTCTTTTTCAATTGCTCCAACTGAAAAAGCATGAGGATAGCTGGCCGGACTTCCCGGGCCTGATTGCCCGTTGTTGCCGGCCGCAAATACTACAAAAATTCCTGCCTGGGCCAGGTTGTGCAGTATCTGCCATTGTAAATAATCCGTTACATATTCCGGCCTTGATGCCCAGGAGCAGTTGATGATATCGGGAGCATTTTTGGGATCGCCTCCCGGAGCGAGAAGCCACTGAAAAGCCTGCGCAATATGCGAATCCCAGGCAAGCCCTTTAGCAAAAATATTCACCCCTATCCAGCGGGCACCCGGTGCTACCCCCAGCGGGTTCTCCGGCGTTCCCCCCAGGATTACCCCGGCTATATGCGTTCCATGACCGTTTAAATCAGTAGGGCCTTTATTTTCTGCTGTGTTATCTGTTGTTGCGTCATACCAGCTTGTCTCATGGCTATGTCCGTCAAGATAGCCCCGGTAGCTATCCGCAAGCGCAGGATGATTTATGTCAACTCCGGTATCCATTATGGCAACGACGACATCATCACCGTATATGCCTTCCCTCCATACGGAAGGAGCATTAATTAATTCCAGGTTCCAGGGGTATTTCCCATTTTCCCCCTGTACTTCCGGCGGGTCGGTTTGAGCAGGGCTAATGTTTTCAGGGCTATCTACCGGTGTAGAGATTGCATACTGGCGGTCGGCCTCGATATGTATAATCTGGGGTAGTGCGGCAATTGTTTGCAGCGCTTCCTTGTTTATTTTGGCATAAAAGGCGTTTGCGATCCACAGGTAGCGATACTCTTTAAGATTCCCTTTACTTATTTCATCCTCGATTACCGGCAGTATCTCCTTTTCCGAGGAGCGGGCGGTATTTTGAAGTTTTTTGACCAGCATTTCGGCGGAAGTTGTTTTTTCATTGGCTGAGAAAAAGTTATTATTATCTGTAGAACCTTCCCCCCCCTCATGATCTGTATTATCTTGTAAAACGGCAATTATCGGAACAAAAGGTTCATTTTCAAGGTTGTTGAGGATTGTATCACTAATCACAGCACCGGCACTTATTTTAGGTGTGAACCAGGGGGAGAAATCGATCATGGAGGATAAAAGTAAAAAGAGTAATATACAAGCGCATCCTCTTTTGGTCATGTAACTGAAATGCACCTTTCTTTTTTCTTTAACTTCTATTTATCTATACTGCTTAGCATTATATCATTGAACTATTGCTAATTTAAAGAGCACTGCCTAGTTATTATTTGGAAATAATTTTTAGAAAAACATTGTGCTTATAGCTTATGACGTAACAGGGGTTGTAAAGGTTCTGCAGTATTTCTTTTGGCGTTCGCTGTTTTTCCCCACTGGGCAATGAAGATCATAAATTGCCACCATATTTTTTCATGGTAAAAATAATCTCAAAAAAAAATTAATTTTTGCTGTAGCGCTAATAGTAATGCGATATTGAAATAGCACTGTTTAACGTATTTAACAAGCATTTCGGGGTTTCCTGTAAAAAAGTTTTCAAAGAAATAGGTGCTTTTCCAGAAGGAATTCAGGTTATTATCACGAAATAATAACTTGGTTTGGTTATAAGTATTTAAAAAAATTTAAAAAATTATAAAGGGGTGAATAAGTGCATGAGTGTACGGAGTTTCGTAGGCGGTATACATCCCAGCTATTATAAGGAATTTACAGCCGGGATGTCCATTACTCCCGCCCGCCCGCCATCACAGGTTATTATACCTTTACATCAGAATATAGGGGCACCCTGTGAAGCTGTTGTACAGGTGGGAGATGAAGTGAAGGTTGGGCAGAAGATCGGTGAGCCAAAGGGTTTTGTATCAGCTCCGATTTTTGCCAGCGTTTCCGGAAAAGTAACCAAGATAGAACCTTATAACCATCCATTGGGTAATCCAGTAACCGCAATTTTTATTGAAAATGACGGTTTGGATACACCCTTTGAGGGCATGCAGCCCGGTAAGCCCCTGGAAGAACTGACATCCGATGAAATTAAACAGATCGCAAAGGATGCCGGTTTAGTCGGTCTGGGAGGGGCTACTTTCCCGACGCATGTAAAGCTGGCACCACCACCGGATATTGCTATTGATACTGTAATTATCAATGCGGCGGAATGTGAACCTTTTCTCACAGCCGACCATGCCCTGATGTTGGAGAGAGCGGATGATATTGTCTATGGATTAAAAGCTTTTATGAAAGCTCTGGGCGCTACAAAGGGGATTATCGGGATTGAGGATAATAAGCCCGACGCTATTGCAAACATGCAAAAAGCAGTAGAAAAAAGCCGCGGGGAGTACGATATTGAGATTCATACCTTGCATACAAAGTACCCCCAGGGAGCGGAGAAAATGCTTATTAAGGCGACTACTGGGAGAGAGGTACCTCCCGGGGCTCTTCCTATGGCCGTTAATGTCGTCAATCAGAATACGGGTACAGCGGTCGCTATGGCTGAGGCTATCAAGCTGGGTAAACCCCTTTACGAGAGGGTCATTACTGTAACCGGGCCTGGGATCAGAAAGCCGGGAAATCTTCTTGTTAAAAATGGAACCCTTGTTAAAGACATTATTAAGCAATGCGGTGGTATGAAAGATAATGCCCGCAAGTTAATTCTGGGAGGTCCCATGATGGGCTTGGCACAACCTACGGATGATGTCCCGGTTATTAAAGGAACGTCGGGAGTGTTGATCTTAACCGAGGAGTTTGTCCAGGAGTATCCCATCAGTGCCTGTATTAAGTGTGGGAAGTGTGTGGAAGTATGTCCGATGAACCTGCTTCCCAATTTTATTGCTTCTGCTTCAGAAAAGCAACGAATGGATCTCGCAGAAAAGTATGGCGCAATGGATTGTTTTGAGTGCGGGAGTTGCACTTATACTTGCCCTGCCAAAAGACCCCTGGTTCAGTGGATTCGCATTGCTAAAGGGGAAATTGCAGCCAGCAGGAGAAAGTAGCAAGGAAATGGAGGGATAAAAAAATGGCTAAAAAACTGGTAGTATCTTCATCCCCGCACATTAAATCCCCGGAAAATATTCGGAGCATTATGGTGGATGTGCTGGTAGCGCTTTTTCCTGTAGCATTAATGGCTGTATTTCTTTTTGGCTACCGTGCTCTGGTAACGATGATCATAGCTATGGTGGCAGCTATGGTTACTGAGGCAATTATTCTACGTAAAGGGGATTTCTTCGGGGATGGCAGTGCGGCAGTAACGGGGTTGCTATTGGCGATGACCCTTCCCCCTGCTCCGCCCTGGTGGGTGGTAGTTATCGGTTCTGTTGTTGCGATTGCTATCGGTAAACAAATTTATGGAGGGATAGGTAACAATATTTTTAACCCCGCCCTGGTCGGACGGGCAGTTCTCGTGGTATCCTGGGGAGGTCACGTAGCGGGCAACGTCTGGTTAAAACCGGTACCCTTCGGTTTAGCTGCGGATGCGGTTACAAAGGCGTCTCCGCTCGCTTCTTATGACGCTTCTCTGGTTGATCTTTTTATAGGTACAGTATCGGGTTCCTTAGGGGAAACTTCCGCTATAGCCCTGATTATTGGCGCTATCTGGCTCTTTTACAGGGGGCATATAGATTGGCGTATTCCTGGAGGATTTATCGGTGCAGTTTTTATCTTGGGCTTAATCAGCGGAGGATTTTTAATGGGTCTTTATCATGTTCTGGCCGGGGGCGTACTGCTGGGTGCGCTTTTTATGGCAACCGATATGGTTACTTCGCCTGTTACAAAGACGGGGAAAATTATTTTTGGAGTGGGTTGCGGAGTGGTTACCATGCTCATCCGCCTTTATGGTTCTTTGCCTGAAGGTGTAACCTTTGGTATCCTGTTAATGAACGGGCTTACTCCTCTGATCGATAACTTTACTTTGCCGAAGAAATTCGGGGAGGTGAAGAAAAGTGCGTGAAAGCTATAAAATGATGTTAATACTGTTAATTATTGGTGTTATCTGTGGCGGTCTGCTTTCCCTGGTTAATGGAGTAACGCAGCCTGTGATTGAGGCAAGGGCTAAGGCCGAGTTTCAGGAAGCAATGGGAACATTTTTCCCCGACGTAGAGCGAGCTGAAGAGGAAGTAATTGGCGGGGAGAATTATTATCTCTGTTATGATGCGGCCGATCAATTTATTGGTGTGGTTGGCAATGTTAAGGCTGCCGGTTATGGTGGGGAGATCTCCTACGACCTGGCTGTAAACGCTGCCGGGGATATTGTTGGCATCCGGATTAGCGAACACGGTGAAACAGCCGGTATCGGTGATGTCATTGCCAAAGATACTTTCCAGGAAAGGATTATAGGTTTAAATTATGCCGATCCCATTGAGGCCGGTGTGGACGTCGATACCATAACGGGAGCTACAGTGTCTACCGGCGGGATGATAAGCTCTATCCGCCGGGTGATGAATGTTATCGGAGAAAATTTTCTGTAGATATAAGTTGAGAAGCGGAAGCAAACCTGGCGGGGTTGCCTAAAGCCTGGAATTTGATACGGTGTTACCGGAGCAGGCCAGCCGGTGTGTGATTAATGCTTTCGCATATGTTTTGAAGTAAAGATAAGGATTTACCAGATGGAGGTGAAGAAAGTGACTACACTTGCTCAGGAATTTTCAAAGGGAATTTTCAAGGAAAACCCGACCTTCCGCCTTGTGTTAGGGATGTGTCCTACTCTGGCCGTTACTTTATCCGCAATTAACGGTTTCGGAATGGGCATTTCAGCCCTTTTTGTCCTGGTATGCTCCAATATTGCTATTTCTGCCTTAAGAAATGTAATTCCTGCCAAAGTCAGGATGCCTGCTTATATTTTGATTATTGCTACCTTTGTAACCATAGTTGACATGGTTTTAAAAGCTTATGCTGCTACGTTGCATGAAGCGCTGGGAATATTCATTCCGCTGATAGTAGTTAACTGTATTATCATGGGAAGAGCCGAAGCTTTTGCCCGTAAAAATACTGTTGGCCGCTCAGTGATCGATGCCCTGGGTATGGGAATTGGTTTTACACTTTCCCTTACCGTTCTCGGTATTATCAGGGAGATTTTCGGTGCAGGAAGCATTTTCAATATCCAGATTATGGGTACTGCTTTCGAACCCATGGGGATTTTGGCTACCCCTCCGGGTGCTTTTATTACCCTGGGTGTTATGCTGGGCCTCGTAAACTATATGTTTAAACGCCTGGGTATTGAATAATTACCGTAAAAAGGAGGCTTGAATGATGGATGTAAACCTGCTGGCGATTGTATTTGTGGCGATTTTAGCCAATAATATAGTCCTGAGTCAATTCCTGGGCATCTGTCCCTACCTGGGGGTTTCCAATCGACTTGAGACCTCCATGGGTATGGGCATGGCTGTGATCTTCGTTATGACTATGTCTGCTGTGGTGACCTGGGTTATTGATACTTTTCTTTTAGTTCCTTTTGATCTAATATACTTGAGAACAATAACCTTTATTTTAGTAATAGCCGGGCTGGTACAGCTGGTGGAGACGGTTTTGAAGAAGACCAATCCCACTCTTTTCCGCGCCATGGGTATTTACCTTCCCTTGATAACCACAAACTGTACTATCCTGGGCGTAGCGCTGTTAAATGTCCAGGCCGGTTACAATATTATCCAGACTATAGTATACGCTATTGCTACAGGAATTGGTTTTACCCTTGCTCTGGTGATTATGGCCGGGATCAGGGAAAGACTGGAACTGGCCAATGTCTCCAGCTATCTAAGAGGTGCTGCCGTGAGCCTGGTAACTGCCGGGATTCTCTCCCTGGCATTTATGGGTTTCAAGGGAATGATGACTTTATAGTTTATAGGAGGTGAACCAAGGTGGATTTTGTTCTGGCGGTAGTAATAATCGGAGGTTTAGGCTTGATAATCGGAGGTTTTTTAGCCTACTCCGCCCTGCGCTTTGCGGTGGACGAGGACCCCAGGGTAGAAACAATATGCGATTTGCTTCCCGGTGCAAACTGCGGGGCCTGCGGGTTTGCCGGTTGTGCAGATTATGCTGAAAAAGCAGTAAAAGGTGAGGTGGCTCTTGATTGCTGTATTCCAGGGGGTAAAGATGTTTGCAATAGTATTTCTGAAGTTATGGGAGTAGAATCGACCGCCTCTGCAGATAAAAAAATTGCCGAGGTGCGTTGTGTAGGGACAAATGAAGTCGCCCGCAATAAATTCTATTATCAAGGCGTACCTGATTGCAAAGCTGCCATGATGTACGGAAAAGGCTTTAAAGCCTGCCAGTATGGTTGTTTGGGTCTTGGCACCTGTGTAGAGGTTTGTCCCTTTGATGCCATGCATATGGGTGATAACGGCTTGCCGGTTGTGGACGCAGAAAGCTGTACCGGTTGCGGTATCTGCGCGAAAGCTTGCCCGCGTGATGTTATTTATATAGTAAATGCCAATCGTACCGGCAAGGTAATTCTCTGCAACTCCAAAGACCGCGGTAAGGCTGTCAGTGATGTATGCGAGGTAGGCTGTATCGGTTGTAAAGCCTGTATCAAAGGCTGCCCACAGGAAGCTATCGCTGTAGAAAATAACCTTGCTTCCATTGATAGCGATAAGTGTAATGATTGTGGAGAATGCTTGGATTTCTGCAAGCGTGATGCAATGAGGGATGTGGTGAAAATAGCGGTTGGCTAAAATAATCCTCTCTTGATAAAAACGGCAGGGCTTTTCCTGCCGTTTCTTTATATCTAAAGGGATATTAATATTGAAGAGGAATAAAATAACCTAAATTCTTTAAAGGAATGGTGATTAAATTTGAACGAAGAGCTAACACATTTTAATGAACAGGGTAGGGGGCGAATGGTTGATGTCAGCGGAAAGGATATAACCGATCGCCTTGCAAAAGCACAGGCAAAAGTATTTATGCAGAAAGAAACCTTGCATAGAATTAAAGCCGGAAAAATGGCCAAAGGGGATGTTTTGGGGGTTGCACAGGTTGCGGGAGTTATGGGGGCTAAACAAACCCCTTATCTTATACCGATGAGTCACCCATTGCCAATTTCAGGAGTTGACCTGCAATTTTATTTCATAGAGGAAGAAAACTGCCTGGTAATTGAAGCAGTTGTAAAAGTTACCGGCAAGACGGGAGTTGAAATGGAAGCGCTTACCGCAGTAAGTGTGGCCGCCCTGACTGTATATGATATGTGCAAGGCAGTTGATCGCGGAATGGAGATAAGCGGGATCTGTTTACTTGAAAAAAAAGGAGGGAAAAGCGGTCATTATTACCGCCCCGTTAATGCGACAGGGGACGGTTCTCGCTGTCGCAAATAGTGCGACAGCGAGAACCGTCCCCTGTCGCAGTCCCCTTTCTTTTACCTTGATTAACAAAGGTAAAAATGCTACTATGTATAAAGACCATGTAAAGACCGATAAGAGCATTGAAAGGGGTTAATAATGAAATTTTCCCTGAAAACGGCAGTTATTCTACTATTAATGTTACTATTTATATTTAATATAGTGGGCTGCTCAGATGAGGATAAATATGAAAAAACAGTTTTTTTAATGGATACCAAAGTGGATATTACTATTTTGGGAAATGGCATGAGTAATAAGCAGTATGTTAATCTTGCAAATGAAATTGAAACGGAGATGAAACTGCTGGAAAGCATTTTCAGCAGCCATATAACCGGCAGCGATATTGAGCGTATCAATAAAGCTGCCGGCCAGGAAGCTGTAAAAGTCAGCCCTGAAACGGTTTTTGTATTACAGAAGGCGCTTGAGGTAGCAGAGATGTCGGGTGGAGCATTTGATCCTACGGTGGCGCCCCTTCTTGATTTATGGGGTTTTGGAACGGGCGAGTACGGCGTCCCTGCCCAAAATGATCTCGAAGAAGTTCTGCCGCTGGTTAACTACAGGGAGGTTGAGATCGACGAGGCTTCTTCTACTGTTTTTTTGCCCCAACCAGGAATGAAAATAGATCTGGGAGGCATTGCTAAAGGATATATTGTCGATCGGGGTCTAAAAATTGCGGATGATTCTTCCGCTTCAGCGTTATTTATTAATGCCGGAGGCGATATTAGTATTGCCGGCAAGAAACCTTCCGGCGAAATGTGGAGAATAGCTATCCAGGATCCGCTTGAATCAAAAAAATTGACAGCTGTTTTGGATGTTGAAGAAGGCAGTATAGCGACTTCAGGCGATTATCAGCGTTTTTTTGAGGCCGGCGGGGAAAAATATCACCATATCATCGATCCTAAAACAGGGTATCCCGCTACCGGTGTTTCAAGTGTTAGCATACTGGCTCCCGATACAATTACGGCTGATGCTCTATCAACAGCTGTCTTTGTTTTAGGCCTGGAGGACGGAATGGAATTGCTGGAAAGGCTTGACGGCGTAGAAGGGGTTATTATAGATAAACAGGGAAAAATATACGCAAGTTCGGGTTTGGCAGATGACCTGAAAATCGTGGATTAAATTATCCACAGAAGCTATCTGCAATTAAGGGGTGGGGTTTTTGAAACGCAGTAAAACGTTTAAAATGGTTTATATGGCTTTGCTGGTAGCTTTTGCAATAGCTGTGCATACGGTTGAGGCGGCTATTCCTGTCCCCATTCCCGTCCCGGGAGCCAAACTCGGCCTGGCCAATATAATTACCCTGCTGGCTATTGTTTTTTACGGTTGCCGGGGCGGCCTTGCCGTCGCTTCCCTGCGCAGCATTGTCGGCAGCCTTATCATTGGAAATTTCATGGGTTTTGGTTTTTATCTGAGTTTTTGCGGTGCCCTGACGAGTTCACTTGTGATGAGCCTGTTTATGTATCCGTATTACAGGCGTAAGATATCCTTGATCTCTGTCAGTTTGGCGGGAGCGGTTACCTTCAATATTGTTCAGCTGGCGCTGGCTGCGCTGCTGGTTCAGAACTTTTTATTATTCAGGGGTTATCTGCCGTTTTTGCTTCTGCTGGCAGTCCCGACAGGTTTTTTTACAGGTCTGGCGGCAATTTATCTGGAAAAAGCCGCCGGTCATGCGGGCCTGAGGATCGACAGTTCAATAAATATTTCCGGCAATTTAGGGGTTCCTTCCGGCAAAGCTGCCGGTTCCCGGGGTTGAACGCTCTCTACCCGATTTGATTAATTTTTCCTGCGGAGGTTTTATATTGGAGCAATTGATTTTGGCTTCTGCATCGCCGCGGCGTGCCCAATTATTAAAACAAATAGGTATCCCCTTTAAGGTGGTAAAGAACCGTTATGATGAGCCCGAAATAACTGAAGAAAACGCGCTGGAAGCTATCGCCCTGGCCAAGGCAAAGAGTGTATCTGCAGAATATCCCCACAATCTCATCCTGGGTGCCGATACGGTAGTAATTTGCGAGAATCGGGTGCTCGGTAAACCGAAGGATGAGGTTGAAGCCCAAGAGATGCTGCGGCTTTTAAGCGGCAGGGTTCACAGGGTGGCAACCGCTGTTGCCCTAACCAAAGGGGGACGTGAGACTGTATCCAGGGAGGAAACGCTTGTCTGGATGCGTAAGATAGAAGAAGAAGAGATTAGGGCATATACAGCTTCAAAAGAGCCGTATGATAAGGCTGTCTATGCCATCCAGGGCAAGGGTGCTGTTTTTGTTGAAAAAGTACAGGGATGTTTTTTTAATGTCGTCGGCTTACCCCTTTTCAGGGTTGTTCAGATGTTAAAAGAATGGAATATATCTGTCTGGTAGGAGGGGATTAAAGCGGAAAAGAAAATTACGATAAAAGAATTGCCTTTAGAAGAACAGCCCCGGGAAAAAATGAAGGAACAGGGGGCTGAAAAACTTTCCAATGCAGAGTTACTTGCAATTTTGCTTAGGACAGGCTATCATGAAACGACAGCAATACAACTGGCGGAAAGAATTATATCTCAAGCAGGCGGGTTGCGCTTCCTGCCTGATTATACCCTGGAAGAACTGCAGGAAATCAAAGGGATAGGCCTGGCGAAAGCTGTGCAAATAAAAGCTGCTCTTGAACTTGGCAGGCGTATGGCCTCCGCGCTGCGGCCAGCAAGTCTATCCTTGGGCTCTCCTCAGGAAGTGGCAAATTTTTTAATGGAGGAGATGCGCTATTATCATAAAGAATATTTTAAAGTAATTCTGCTGAATACAAAAAACCAGATTATTTCTATTGAGGATATTTCTATCGGAAGCCTTAATTCCTCTATTGTACATCCTCGAGAAATTTATCACCTTGCAGTAAAAAAAAGTGCAGCTGCGGTAATTTTGGTACATAACCATCCCAGCGGGGATCCTTCCCCAAGTCGTGAAGATATGGAGGTCACCAAAAGAGTGGCCGAAGCGGGCAAAATACTCGGTATTAATGTGCTGGACCATATTATCATCGGAGAGGGCAGATACTTGAGTTTTAAGCAAAAAGGCTTTCTTTAGCTTTTTTTGATAAATTATGGTATAATGTGCCAATAGAAGAAAATATATCATCTTGTGCCAGCTTTATAAGGTTTGATATAATTCTACAGGGCAAAAAATGGTGAAAAGAAAGGGGAAAGCCATACATGGCATTTCTTGCAGGTTTGTTTTCCAGGAATATTGGCAT